>DATJST010000394.1:0-8559 GCA_035503975.1 Acidimicrobiales bacterium
GTCGCGCGGTCGGCTCGCCTACCGGTTGTTCCGTCACCCGCTGGTGATGTTCGGGCTCGGGCCAGTGTTCGCGATGATCATCCAACCTCGGCTCGTCATGCGGGGGGCACAGCCGGCGGTCCGCAACAGCGTACTGGCGACGAACGCGGCGCTGGGGGTGATCGTTGGAGCGCTGTGCTGGCTGATCGGCTGGGAGAGCTTCCTCATTGTGTGGCTACCAGCTGGATTATTGGCAGGGTCGGCCGGCATCAGGCTGTTCTACGTCCAGCACCAGTTCGAGGATGCCTACTGGGAGCGCCACGGTGAATGGAGCTACACCGAGGCGGCGCTGCGCGGCAGCTCGTACCTGAAGCTCCCGAAGTTACTTCAGTTTTTTACGGCCAACATCGGTCTGCATCACGTCCACCACCTCAACCCGCGGATCCCTAATTACAACCTGCAGCGCGCCCACGACGCCGAACCGACCTTCGCTAGCGTCCCGGCAATTAATGTCCGGGCCGGGATCCGTTCCGTCAAGTTCAAGCTCTGGGATGAGGACCGTGGCCGTCTCGTGACGTTTGCTGAAGCCAACTCGCCATTCAGGACGCGTCCTCGCGTGACATCGCTCGAGCGCCGGGGCCGAGCCCAAAGCGGGTTGGAGCGCCTGTCGTCTGGGTGAGCTGCGGGACGTCTAGGTTTTGGCGCTGGAGCACTCTAGGAGCCGACTATGAGCGAGCCTTCAGAATTTGCCGTCCAGCGAAGTAGCTTCCCCCGGTACGCGGGCATGTCGGGTTTGGATGTGCTAGAGAAGTAAGCGTGCAGCTCGAGCGTGGTCGTTGGTGCCACCACGTGCCAGTAGCCGCCGCGCGGGGTAGTGCGGCCATTGTCGTCGCCACCATTTGCTCACTTCCGCTCGGGTTGGCCGCCGGGGCTACCGCCAGCCCGGTTGGGACAGCGCAGACGTGGAAGCTGCAAAATATCCCCAGCCCGGAAGACAACTCGGTCCTCGATGGCGTCTCCTGCCCGACGGCAACCAGGTGCGTAGCCGTCGGCTACGAGTACCAGCAGAAAGGTGGTATACCCAAGGAGCTGGTGGAGACCTGGTCGCCGCAAGGGTGGTCGACGACCCAGGTGCCGCAGCCACCGCGCTATCGCTTGGGGACCTACCTCACGTCGGTTTCGTGCGCTTCAGCCGAGTCGTGCGTGGCCGTGGGCACTACGGGCAGTGCTGAGGTGGGGGACGAGTACCCCTTCTCGCTCGTCCGCGCCGCCGGGAGCTGGCGCGTCGTCACCACAGCAACGGTCCTCGCCGGGCCGTCCGGGGGAGACGTGGACCTAGTCTCGGTGTCGTGCGCCACCCGGGACAACTGCGACGCCGTCGGGTCGTTCACACCCAACGGAGGCGGGACTACGGGAACGCTGGCGGAGTCGTGGGACGGGACGGCGTGGTCACTGGTAAAGACGGCCGCCTTCCCCCACGGCGGCCGGTTCACCAGCATCTCTTGCTTACCCCAAACGGTCCCGGCCTTGTGCGACGCAGTCGGGGCTAGGGGCACGCGCTCGGGCTTGGCTCCTTTGGACGAGCTGGCCAACGCGACCACGTACACTCCCGTGACGGTACCGGTCGTGCGTGGTGCGCAGAGCGCCTTCCTCACGTCGGTATCCTGTCCAGGGCCTAATTCCTGCCTCGCGGTAGGGGCGGTCGAGGTGCCCACCGACTTCAAGTACCTGTCGTTCACCGAGGTCGAGAACGGCGGCGTCTCCCCCTACCCCTGGGCGCTCGTCAGCGATGCGGCACCTGGCCGGCTCGGACGCTACTTCGACGCGTCGAGCGTGTCCTGTCCGCTGGTCATTGCGCAGTGCGCGGCCGTAGGGGTGGCGGCTACGACGACCCCCGAGGCCCAAGCAGAAATGTTGAACGCGCCCTCGGCCGACCTGGATGCGCCCTTTCCCTCGGTCAAGTGGCAGGTGTCACCGCTTCGCTGGTCGTCGCCCGGCGGCGCTCCCAGCCCGTCCATCTTTGCTGCCGTCTCCTGCTCGGGCCCCACGGCCTGCACAGCGGTCGGTAACTTCCAAGCCGAGGGCATCGGCCTCCAAGTCATAGCCGCCCGCCTCTGAGCCGCGGCCCTGCGAGCCGCTGTAGGTTGCCTCGCCGGGTGGCGGTTAGGGTTGCCACCATCTCGTGCCCTCGTGGAGCACCGACGCCGGCGCATATCACCGCCGGCGATGGAGCAATATCGTCGGGGTGAACGAGCCCGGACGGGACGTTCCGCCGTTGAAGATGGCCCGTGGGCACGGCAGCGCCCGCCTCGTTGGTGGCGGTGCCGATGGTCGTGATATCGCCGTTGGACGTGTTAGCGACGTAAGCGGTGCTGCCGTCGGGGCTAATGGCGCGCTTCACGGCGTAATGGTTATAGGCACGAGGCCGCTTGGGTAGGCGGTGAGCGCGTAGGCCGTCTTCCCGTCGGGAGCGATGGCGATATCGTACGAGTAACTGGCCAGGCCCAGCGACAGTGATGTCCCTGTCTTGCCAGTGGCAGTGGCAAACGGCGTGACGGTGCTGTCGCCACCGGCTAAGTTGTCAACGAGGGCCCAGCGCCCGTCCGGGGTGACCGCTAAAGCGTCCGGTGCTGTAACGCCACCGAGGTAGATAGCCTTTTCAGGCTTATTTTTTGCGGTAGACACGGGCACGATATAGCCGTAATGGTCAGCGACGTAAACTGTCGTGCCGTCAGGTGCAACCGCCACTGCGTCGGGCGCCTCCCGCGCTCCCATGGAGATCGCGGCGCCAGGTCTGCCGGAAGCTAGGTTGACCGCCGTGAGCGCGCTCGTTCCCTCGTCGGTGACGTAAGCGGTGCGCCCGCTCGGCCCTATGGCGATGGCCGAGGGGCCCGAGCCGCTCGGGAGCCGTATCGGGCGGCCGGCGCGGCGCGTCGCCAGGTCGACAGGCACCACGCTGTCGTCTCCGAACACCGTGACGTAGGCCCATTTACCGTCCTGCGTGATCGCGAGGGAGCTAGGGCCCTGGCCCTCAGGCTGCTCGCCAACACCCAGCGGTATCGGGGTTCCCACCCTGTTTGAGGGGACCGCTATCGGCATCAACCATCCCGCTGCAGTCGGTGAACCAGTTTCGCCGATCACATATGCAGTGCTGCCGTCCGGCGCGAACGCGATGCTGTCAGCGAAGTTGTGCTCCCCAAGCTCAATCCGGGGGCCGACTTTGCCCGTCGCGATATTTACTGTTGTCAGAGCGCTGCCCAGCACGACGTAGGCAGTCTTGCCATTGGGAGCGATGGCAAGAGCTTTAGCACCGTCACCCCCTCCCAGGTTGATCGGCTTGCCCAACGAAAAGATGGGCGCCCCGCTTTCCGGCGCCTCCTGCCCCCCTGGGTGCAAACCGGCAGCACCGGCTTCGGCGGGCAGGAGCATGGCTGTGACGAGGGCGCTCAGGCAGCCCAACAAGACAGTCCACGTCACAGCCTTGAGCATTTGGTTTGACGCCGCATAGCTTCGCCAGGATCGTTGCGCTTGACGGCGCTGACAGACCGGCCTCATAGTGACCTCCGGGGTTGAGTGGACCGGAGCACTATCGCCGAGGAGTCTCACAGTGGTAACACAGTCCTGGTAGGACCACTAGGTCGATCATCGCATGACGAGGCCTCGCGCTGGCCTACGAAACGATCGATCGCTCCAAGTCGAGCAACTCCGGTGGGGGTTGGAGCCCGATCTCGGCAAAAGCCGACCGCGCCCGGTGCACGACCGAAAGCGCCTCCCCGCGACGACCTTGGCGCAGCAGTGCCGACACCGCCTGCAAGTAGCGGGTGTCGTCGTAGGGTGCCAGCTCGATGCCCCTTTCGACCGTGCGCCGCAGGCCGTCGAGGTCACCCCGCTCGGCTGCCTCCCGGGCACACAGGTCCAGGAGGTCCAGCATGACCTGCTGAGCGCGGCGTCGTGGTATATCGGCCCAGTCCTCGTACCTGTCCTCGGGGAGCACTTCGCCCCGGTAGCCGGCCATGGCGCCGCGGGCTATAGCTGTCGCCAGTGCCAGGTCGCGATGGGCCATGGCCTGTGCCCGGTCCGCCTCGGCCAGGAACTCGCGCAGGTCGACCTTGACGGCCTCGGCAACCGAAAGCATGTCGCGCTTGCGTGTCACCACATCGCCGGCAGCGACGCGTAAGCGGTTGAGGACCGTGCTCAACCGGTGCCGGCCCGGTGTTATGCCCGCTTCCGGCCACATCGTCTCGATCGCCTGTTCCACGTGCGCCCCACCCTCGGCAACAGCGACATACTTGAGCAAGCGGACCTCTTGGCCGGAGCCGAGCACAACCGGTTTGCCCGCGCGCGTGAGCTCGAAGCGGCCGAGCACGGACAGCGACACAGGTAGCGACGACGCTTTGAGTGCCACTGCCGCCGGTTGGCCTGTCGCCGCCGCAAGGCCGAGAAGTTGTTCGCAGATATTGCGCTCGCGCACCATGGGCAAATCTGGTTTGCCGAGCCGGGCAGCTTCCTCAAACGATTGCGCCGCCAAGGCGCCCGCAATGGCGTCCTCTCCCCGGCGAAAGGCAGCGAAGGAACGCAGCATTGTCACCCGCCAGTACTCGCGCGGGTCGATCCGGCCGCGCGCCGCCAGGAGGAGAAGCTCCTCGGCCAGAGCCGGGTCGCCGTGCCTGGCCTCGATGGCAGCCTCCGAGAGGGCGACCAGGTGTCCTGCGTCCTTGGGTTGCTCCTTCACACGAGCCAGGTACTCGCGGGCCAGGGCGACGTGCCCGACGCGGTCCAAAAGGTCGGCCGCCTCAGCCAAGAAATCACCTGATGCGGGCGCCCACCAGCTCTCACCCTTGTGCGCCTCGACCTCGTGGACATGGAGCAGCGCCCCGTCCGGGTCGCCGCGGTAGGAAGCCAGCGCAGCCAACCGCCAGTGACCGGCGGCCCACATGGTGTCATCGTTATGCAACCGTGCAAATCGGAAGACCTCTTCGACGCCGGACCGGCAAACCTCGTCCATCCCGGCCTCAACTGCCACCAAGGCCCGCATGTTCATGACGTACGCCCACCGCCGAGGGCGGTCGGCCACGAGTGGGAGCGCCTCGTCCAAGCGGTTGAGAGCGGCGGTGGCCTGGCCGCGCGGGAACTCGATCAGCATGGCCCAAAGGATTGCCACCCGGGTGACCATGGACCGCATACCCAACGAGCGGAACAGGTTCGATGCCCGGGTGAAGCACTCGACGGCCTCGGCCAATGCCTGCTCGTCCCGCCGGCCGCTCGAGTCGAGCCGCCAGCCGAGCGCGTGGCCAAGCAGGTGGTAAGCGCGGGCGCGGGTCAGCTCTTCTCCCGGGCCGGCCGAAGCCAATATTTCCCGCGCCGCCTTCTCGGCAGAAACCTTGTCGAGCGCCAACATGTGCCTCTGGAGCAGCAGCGCCGAAGCGGCTCGCCCGAGCACGCGGTCGCTGGTGCGCAGGGCAATCGCCCGGGCCCGCTCGGCGAGGGCAAACGCCGGCTCGTAACGGTCAGCCGCCCGCAGGCAGTACGCCAATAAGAGCAGCACATTGGGGCGGGCATCTACGACTTCGTCGGGTAATTGGTCGAAAATGGCGCGCACCTCGGCCACGTCCATGGCCTCGGCGGCTTCGGGATTGGTCGCGGCCAGGAGCGCGGCCGCGGCGTCTGGATCGCCTGAAGACAGCAATAACTGCAGCGCGGAGCCGAGCTCGTCCCGACGGCTGTACTCGCTCGCGGCCCGGTGGGCGGCAGCTGCGTCAACTGGCGCCAGGGTCGTCAGATAGTCACGTACCGGCCCGGGAAGATCCCACCAAGCCCCGTGGGACGGGGTGAAGGGGATCCCTGCCGTGAGCGCGCGCTCGAAGAAGCTGCTGTCGCCCGTGGCCAAGCCGACGACTTCCTGGTCCAGGAGCGGTAGGCGGGCGACCTGTGCCAACAGGTGTAGGTCGGCCTGGCTCAGCGAGACCAGGGCTTCGTCGAGAATGGCGACCAATGCATCGCCAAGGTGGCGAGTGCTTATGGCGTCGAGCACTGAGCCGACCGTCTCACCCGTGCGCGCCGCCCGTGCCGCTGCCAGGACCGCCGCTGCCGTCCAACCGCCCGTGGCGCGCTCGAGGGTCTCGGCCGCTCTGGTGCTCACATCCAAGCCGAAGGTGCGGCAGACCTCGAGCGTCTCGTCGCGACGAAGGGCCAGGTCGGCCGAGCTGAGGTGGAGGAACTCTGCCCGGCGCAAGCGGCTCGCGCCGACGGGCAGCTTGCGAGCCAGGACGACAAGCCGTTGCTGAGCGGCGAGCCGCGCTGCGAGGTGGGCAATGAGCTCCCCGGCCCCGGAGGAGGCGTTGTGAGCGTCGTCAATGAGGAAAGCGCAGCTCTCTTGGGCCAGCGTGTCGACGAGCGCGTCAACCGCGGCGAAGGCGTCGTCTCCAGCGGCGGCCGCGGCCGCTGCAGCCTCGGTGAAGCCAGCGCGCTTGGCCGCTGCCCGCAACCGGGACGCCAGCAGCAGCACCGGCATCGGGCTGTGGTCGACTTGGACCTCGATGCCGACCATTCGCCAACTGTCGACCAGTTCCGTACCGAACACGGTCTTGCCGTAACCGGCCGCGGCCTCAACGACGACAACCTGGTTGTGTGCGCACCGCTCGGTGAGACGCGGCCTGGGTACGTGGAACGGCGGCAGGCGGTGCATCCTCGGCCCTCGGCGCCGACTATACCAGCCGGCACAGGGCGCTTTGACCAGCGCTGTGAGAGCGCCTGGTGGCTATTGATTTCCGGGGTAACGGCCTTACCGATAGATTCGTTCACCCGCAACGAGCTTGTGACCTCTGGATAACGGTCGCAGAGCGACGCGCCCGCGCTTGGAGCGGCGACGGCGACAGACCGGGACCAAGGGCATGAGCAGGGCGGGCACGTACGCGCCCTGGGAGCGCCGGCCGCCGTGCGGACGTGCCAGCACAGTGACCATTTCGCCCCCGGCGTGCCCGAACTGCAATGGCTTGGACAAGGTGACGGTCGAGCCGGCGACCCGGGCGATCGTTGCCGCCTCCTGGTCGCCACCACCCGGGTCGAGCATTATCGTCTCCCCGGGCGCGAACCAGGCCGTGTCCTTCGCCTTGACGTAGGGGTCGACAAAAGCCAGTGGGATCAGGCTTATTCTCCGAGATCCTGGCGTGGCGCCGTATAGGAGAGCGCTCTGAGGAGCAACCTCAATGATCGCCTTGCCTAGTGCGCCTGTCCGGGGTATGTCGCTCCCCGAGCCGCTTGTGCACGCGGCTGGCGGCTGATAGGTCTGCCACTGGCCGTTCACGTACTGCTGGAGACCACCATTGCCACCGGGCTGGAGGGTCACCCCTCCCGAGGAGAACTCCCAGTCACACCCACCGAGCTGGCCGTTGTTGTTGCCCGTGGGTGGCGGCCCGCTGTTGGCGGCCCCTGGCCCGGTGAGCCACCAGCTCGTAGGCCCAATATAAGGCGTTACGAGCTCGTTCGCTTGCTGGAGGGTGACGACAACGTTTTGGAACGCTGAGGCGAACGGCGTTTTGTAGGCACCAATGTACCAAACGCCGTTGAGCGAATTGTCCTTCGCCGTGAAGGTGGTATGGGCCGCGTCGATGGTTGCCGTCCTCGCTCCGCCGACAGGGTCGAAAACCAACAGCCGCTCGGCGTTTTCACCCACGTGGTCGGTGAGCAACTTGACCTGGCCTTCCCCTCCGGTCAGCCAGGACAGCGTCTCTCCGTGCTGCATGCCGACCCCGTCCGCCGACTGCAAGGACTGATAGATGGTGAGCCGCTGTTGCGGCGTGAGCAGCGTCCCATTGGTGCTCGTCACCGCCACCACGTCGACATCGCCGGTAATGGGGACCAACGCTCGCGAATTGTTCATCACGAGGGGCAGATAGGTGCCGTCACCGACCGGCTTCAGCTTGAACTGGCGGAGGTTGTAGCCGGGCATCGGCTCGGTCGTTGAGAGCCCGTTGGCGGCGTAATTGAACTCGACCGGGAGCCCGTCCTGGACATAATGCGCCAGTGACGCCTGGTATTTCTGCCACTCGGTGGTCCGTAAGGCGAGTCGCGACTCGGCCGCTTGGAGCAGGACCGGGTCAACGCCGGCGCTGTGAGCGGCGAGGTAGGCGGCGCTTTGGGCGGGGTCGCGCCAGACGACAAGGCCTTCCGAGGGCCCGCTCACGCCATTGACGGTCACCGTCTTGGGGTACCCGAGCAGGTCGACGTCAACCTGGTCCACTGATTTCATCTTGATCGACGCAGGCTTGTTGAAAGCGCCCCAGAGTTGCTCGGCCTCGATGGACTGGGGGTTGCGAGAGCGGACTGCGATCAGCGCGTTCTCGTCTTTGGCCAGGGCCGAGACGTTGGCAGCTTGGGCGTCTGTCAGACCGTAAACGGACTCTACGAGGGAAGGGTCGTCCTGTAACAGGTTGACCCCGACCTGTAACTTGGTGGCCGCCTTGGACCCTCCGGCGGCAGCCTCGGTCGCCAGCCCGGCGACTTTGGCGCGTTCCTCCAGGCTTACAACCGAACGTGACCAAACGGTGCCGACAAACCACGAGGAGATCTCCAGGGCCGCAG
>DATJST010000395.1:0-4656 GCA_035503975.1 Acidimicrobiales bacterium
CTACGGCCATCCTGAGGCAGAGCGTGCCTTAGTGATGATGGGGTCCGGCGCGGAGACGGCGCGCGAGACAGTAGCCTTCCTCGAGGGCCGGGGGGAGCGGGTCGGCGTGGCCCAGGTCAGGCTGTACCGCCCGTTCCCGGCAGAGGCTCTGGTTGAGGCGCTCCCCCCGACAGTGCGAAGCGTGGCTGTGCTGGACCGGACCAAGGAACCGGGCTCGCTGGGCGAGCCGTTGTTCCTCGACGTGGTGGCGGCGATGAACGAGGCGGTCGCGGACGGCCAGCGCGAGCTGATGCCGAGGGTGACCGGCGGGCGTTATGGCTTGTCCTCAAAAGAGTTCAGCCCCGCGATGGTGGCCGGCGTGCTCGAGCACCTAAAGCTCGAGCGCCCCAAGCGACGCTTTACGGTCGGCATCAATGACGACGTTTCGGGTACGAGCATCCCTTACGACCCTGCCCTCGATATCGAAACCCCCGAAACTGTGCGGGCTGTGTTTTTCGGCCTGGGTTCTGACGGTACAGTCGGGGCCAACAAAAACACCATCAAGATCCTCGGCGAAGAGGAAGACCTTTACGCCCAGGCGTACTTTGTCTACGACTCGAAGAAGTCCGGATCGCAGACGGTTTCTCACTTGCGTTTCGGGCCCAAGCCCATTCGTGCGCCTTACCTGGTCAACAAGGCCAGTTTCGTCGGTTGCCACCAGTTCGGGCTCCTCGAGCGGGCCGAGGTCCTGGAACGGGCAGGCCCGGGCGCCACCCTCTTGCTGAACTGTCCGTACCCGCCCGACCAGGTCTGGGATGTATTGACGCAGCCTGTCCAAGAGCAGATCCTGGCCAAGCACATCGACCTTTACGTGATCGACGCGGCCGGCATCGCCCGCGCCGCCGGCCTCGGTGGCCGGACCAACACCGTGCTCCAGACCTGTTTTTTCGCCATCTCCGGCGTACTCGAAAAAACGCTGGCGATCGAGCGGGTCAAGGCGGCGATCAAAAAAACTTACGGCCGTCGTGGCAGCGACGTCGTAGCGCGTAACGACGCTGCTGTTGACCGAGCCCTGGAGGGGCTCCACCGCGTCGAGTTGCCGGCTTACGTGACTAGTAGCCGCCAGCCGGCGCCGATTGTCCCTGAAAATGGACCAGAATTTGTCCGTAACGTAACCGCCGCCATGATGGCCGGGCACGGCGACGAACTACCTGTGAGCGCCCTCCCTGTCGACGGCACCTACCCAAGCGGCACCACGCGTTACGAGAAACGCAACATTTCCGACCTGGTGGCGCAATGGGACCCGGCCATCTGCATACAGTGCGGCAACTGCAGTTTCGTTTGCCCGCACAGTGTGATCCGGTCGAGGTATTACCCGCCGTCTGCGCTCGAAGGGGCGCCCTCCAGCTTCCGCTCAGCACCGCTCAACGCCCCTGGCCTGCCCGAGGCGCGTTATACCCTCCAGGTCTACGTAGAGGACTGCACGGGCTGCCAATTATGCGTCGAGGCCTGCCCGGTCTCGGCGGGCGGCGACCCCGTCCACAAGGCGATCAACCTCGTTGAGCGCGAACCCCTCGTGGTCAGCGAGCGCGACAACATCGCGTTCTTTGAGCACCTGGACAGTCCGGACCGTTCGCGCGTGGACTTCGGGACCGTACGTGGTACGCAGTTCCTGGAGCCGCTGTTCGAGTTTTCTGGAGCGTGCGCAGGCTGCGGTGAGACCCCGTACCTCAAGCTTCTGTCTCAGCTTTTCGGCGACCGGCTGACGGTCGCCAATGCCACCGGCTGTTCTTCGATCTATGGAGGGAACCTCCCTACTACCCCCTGGACCGTCGACGCCGACGGGCACGGGCCGGCGTGGTCGAACTCGTTGTTCGAGGACAACGCCGAGTTCGGCCTTGGGCTGCGCCTCAGCGCCGACGGGCACACGGAACTAGCGCGCCAGCGGCTGCTGGAGTTGCGCGACCTGGTAGGCCCAGGGCTGGTTGACGAGATCCTTTCTGCTCCCCAGCTGCGGGAGTCAGAGCTGAAATCGCAGCGCCAGCGGGTCGTAGAGCTGGAGCGACGCCTCGATGCCTTGCACGGGCCGGCGGTAGACGACCTGCGCAGCGTGCTCGACCATTTAATCCGGCGCAGTGTGTGGATCGTCGGCGGCGACGGCTGGGCGTTTGACATTGGCTCGGGAGGGCTCGACCACGTCCTGGCCAGCGGACGCAACGTCAACGTCCTGGTGCTCGACACCGAGGTCTACTCGAACACTGGCGGGCAGATGTCCAAGGCCACGCCTCTTGGCGCGGTGGCAAAATTTGCCACTGGGGGCAAGACCATGCCCACCAAGGACCTGGCGCTGCAGGTGATCGCCCTGGCCAATGTCTACGTCGCACGGGTCGCCATGGGGGCCGACCCTCAGCAAACGTTGACCGCGTTCCGAGAGGCAGAGGCGTACGACGGGCCCGCGCTCATCATCGCCTACTCGCATTGCATCGCACACGGGTATGACATGAAGGACGGCCTGGACCAGCAGTACAGGGCGGTGGCCAGCGGGCACTGGCCTCTGGTCCGCTATGACCCGGTGGTGCGCGCCGCCGGCCGCAACCCGTTCTTCCTGGACTCGCCGAGGCCCCGGATCTCGCTGGCAGATTACAGAAAAGGCGAGCTACGGTACCGAGCTCTCGCCAACGCCGACCCTGCCGAAGCCGAGCACTTACTGAGCCTCGCCCGGCACACAGCCCAGTTGCGATGGGAGGCCTACGAAGAGATGGCCAGCCGAGGTGCTAACGCCTTTCCCGCAGACGCCCGGCCCGACGGTCTGGCCGGTAAGGACGAATAATGGAACTCGCCACAGATTACATGGGCCTTCGCCTGGCCAACCCGCTGGTGGCTTCGCCTTCGCCGCTCTCTTACACTCTCGACGGTGTACGGCGGCTGGCGGACGCCGGCGTGGGCGCGATCGTCTTGTTCTCGCTGTTTGAGGAGCAACTTCGAGAGCAGGCCCTGCGGACCGCTCGGCTCGTAGACACCTCCGCCGACAGCTTCCCTGAGGCGCTTGACTTCTTCCCTGCCGTCGCCGAGGAGGACGCCGGCCCGCGCCGTTACCTCAGCCTGCTCGAGCGCGCCGCGACCGCGGTGAGCGTCCCGGTGATGGCCAGCCTGAACGCCGTAACGGCGCAAGGGTGGACCAGTTACGCCAAAGCCATGCAGGATGCTGGCGCGGCAGCGGTCGAATTGAACATTTATTACCTGCCAGGCAACTCCCCGCTTTCCGGCCGGGAGGTGGAGCAGCGTTACATCGATATCCTGGAACGCGTCAAGAGCGAAGTCACCATACCGGTAGCGGTCAAGTTGAGCCCCTATTTCAGTTCAACTGGCGAGATGGCGCGCCGGTTGGACGAGGCGGGCGCCGATGCGCTCGTACTTTTCAACCGTTTCTTGCAGCCTGATATCGACCCCGAAGAGCTGGCGATCGTACCCGGCGTGGCACTGTCGTACAGGGCTGACGCCAGGCTCCCGCGGACCTGGATAGCGCTATTGTGCGGGAGAGTGCGGGCGGCTCTCGCCGCAACCTCGGGCGTAGAGAGCTCCGACGATGTCGCCGCCTACATCCTGGCTGGTGCCGACGTCGTGATGACCACTTCTGCCCTCCTGCGTAACGGCCCCGAGTACGCCGCGACACTCCTCGACGGCTTGTCTTCCTGGATGAAGCGCAAAGGTTTCCACGCCGTCGCGGAACCGCGCGGGATGCTGACCGTACCTCTCGGCCGCGACGAGGCTGCGTACGAGCGCGCCAGCTATGTCAACGCAATGCGGTCCGCGAACGCCGGCTCTTACGACGACTGGTAGCGCCGTAGCAAGGCGCACGCGGGCCGCTCAGCTGACGTCGGCAATTACGTCCTGGGTTGGCCTTCGGCGGGGCCTTCCGGGGGCGAGTTGCTCGCAAGTTCGGCAAGTATCATTACCCAACCGTCACTTTGGAGGGGGGCGGAGCGGTGCCTTAGTACATGCCTGCGGGTAAAGCAGTGACCCTTTCCGTGAGCGACGTCCTCCCCACCGGCGAGGGCCAGCTGCGGTGGGCGCCTGAAGGGCCCGAGCCCATCGTCTCGTGGGACTTCGACGTGGAGATCGACTGACCCGCTCGTCTTCCTGCTCGCCCGCTTCCGTCAGCTTCGTGAGGTCTTGGCGGCTACTGACCGTACGCATGAACGCCGCACCGTCGGTATGGCGCGTCAAGCCACAGCCAAGAAAACTAGGCTGCCTAAGTTGATTTGAGCGTCCCGGGTTGCTCGGCGGTGTAACGGTCAGGTGCAGTGCGGGCGAGTGGCCAGCGGGGCTGGGCGGCGCGGTGCGGTAGACAGCCAGGACTCGTCTGGTGACCGGCCGGGTCGAGCCAGGCGCCACCGTCGGCACCGACGCGCACCGCTCGGTGTAGTTCCTCGGCGGTGACGCCCTTCAGGGCAAAGCCGGTCGCCCCCGCCCGCAACATGCCGGCCAGGGCCTCGTCGTCGTCAAAAGTGGTCAGGGCCATACCGGGGTCGACGCCCGCTCAGCGCGAAGTTGGCGGGTGGCCGCATCTGTCGCTGCACTGAACCGCCGCCGGCTCATTGCTACCCGACCGAATGACTAGGAGGCGGCGGCCGACTCGACCAGGCCGTCGACGTCCCCGGGCCCGCGCACCGCGCG
>DATJST010000396.1:0-3895 GCA_035503975.1 Acidimicrobiales bacterium
CGTCGGCGGCCCAGTGGCGCCGCCGGGCGTCGAGATCGCACCCTGGCGGCCAGAGTTCTCCGAGGACGCCAGGATGATGAGGAACGAAGCCTTTCGCGATCACTGGGGCTCGAGCGATGTCGCGCCCGAGGACTGGGCACACTTCATGGCGGTTGCGGCTTTCCGTCCGGACTACAGCTTCGTAGCCTTTGCCAATGGTGAGCCCGCCGGCTTCATTATCGCCCAGGAGTACGCGGAGCCGGGGACGGCGGGGCGCGATCTCTACATCGCGACCGTCGGCACCCGCGCGGCGCACCGCAAACGAGGCGTCGCATCTGCTCTCCTCACGCGGGCATTGTCGGGGGCCAAGGCGGCCGGCTTTGCCCAGGCGTCCCTCGATGTGGACGCCGACTCACCAACCGGAGCACTCGGGCTGTACACCAGCCTAGGCTTCGTCAGGGTGCACACCTACGTAATGCTGAAGAAGTCCCCACTGTGACGCCGTCCGCCGTCCGCCGTCCTACCCGCGCCCACACGACCCTCCTGGGCCCGGGCGCCTTTAGGCCTCTTTCTGTGGGTGCCCGGCTAGGCGTCTTTCTGTGGCTGCCCGGCTAGCAGGGAAAGTGCCGCCCGCTTGGCGTGCGCGAGCGGGGCCACCTGGCCGCTTACCCGAGCGAGGAGCAACGCTCCTTCAACCAGGGCAAGAGCTGCGGACGCCGTCTCCGCAACCGACTTCTCAGGCCATCCATCCGCTCGCAGCCGTGTGGCGATGAGGTGTTCCCATTGGTCGAAGCATCGTGCCGCGGTGGCGCGGAGGCGAAGGCTGATGATGGGCGACTCGAGCGCGGTCGGGGCTACAGGGCAGCCGGGACACGACCCCCCGATAACCGGTCGGCTCGCCAAGTCCAGGAAGTCGCATAGCCCGAGCGCGGAATTAGGCGCGTTGTCCAACGCCTGGCGGAGCGCTTCGGCTACGGCTCGGCCGGACGCCTCCAGGGCAGCCTCGGCGACCTCTTCCATGCCGCCCGGGAAGTGGTGGTAGAGCGACCCGTTCGATACCCCGCTCTCTGCCACCAGCTGTGCCCGCCCGGTGGCCGCGAACCCCTGGTCGCGGAGCAACCTCGCCATCGTTGCCACCAACGCGGCGCGGGAGTCACGGTCGCGTGGCATCTCTTGACAGTACTGGAGCGAATGCTCTAGAAAAGGGAACTGGAGCGATCGCTCTAGTCAGAGGTCGGGAGGTATGTGTCACCGTACCCACTACGTACGCGGAACTCGAGATCCAGTCGGTCCGGGCGCCAAACGGAGCCGACTACGCCTATCGCGACTTCGGGCGGGGGCCCCTGGTGCTGCTCCAGCATTTTCGAGGAAACCTCGACAACTGGGACCCGGCGCTCATCGACGCGCTGGCCCGCACCCGCCGGATAGTCGCGTTCGACAATGTCGGTGTCGGAGCGACGAGTGGCGACACCCCGTCTACAGTGGAGGAGATGGGACTAGCGTGTCGTGTGCGCCCGCGTTGTCCAAAAGCTCGGTCTCTTCCGGGCTCAGGTGCATCCCGGTGCTGCCCAGGTCGTCTTCGAGCTGCTCGATGGTACGGGCGCCCAGGATCACCGAGATGACGGCCGGCCGGCCGCCGAGCCACGACAGCGCCACTTGGGCCAGTGACGTGGAGCGCCACTTGGGCCAGTGACGTGGAGCGCGCCTTCGCGACCTCCTCTAGAGCGGAGATCACGTCCCAGGTCGGCTGCGCCGGGTTACGCTTTACGAAAACCTCGACACCATTGCGCTTGCCCTCGCCGAGACGGTTGGCGCCCGTGGGCTGTTCGTCGCGCTGGTACTTACCCGCGAGCCAGCCGCCCCCCAGTGGTGACCAGGGCAAGGTACCGAGGCCTTCGGCCTGGCAGGAGGGGATGACCTCCCATTCGTTCTCGCGAGCCAGGAGGTTGTACTGCTGCTGCAGGGTGAGGGGGCGTGCGAAGTGAAGAGCATCAGATATGGCGAGAGTTTTTTGGACCTGCCAGCCGGTGAAATTGGACAACCCAACATAGTGGACCTTGCCCTGCCTGGTGGCGTCGTCGAAGAACTGCAGCGTCTCCTCGATTGGGGTGAGGGGGTCGAAGGCGTGGACCTGGTAGAGGTCGATCATCTCGACCTGCAAACGTCTCAGCGAATTGGTGCCGAGCGCCAACGTCGCCACTACGCAACCACTGCGCCCCAGCAATCTGTACTCCACGTGCCCTTCTTTCCGGTTATGGGCCGCGCCGGGAGCCTGACTGCTCCCAAGCGTGGCCGAGGTGTAGGCGCTTGCCCCTCCTACGTGACGACTACCTCCGGCCTCAACGCCCCCCTAAGCCCGACAGAGAGATGCCCCGGGACAGGTAACGCTGGAGCACGAAGGCTAGTACGACGCCGGGGATGAGCGATATCGTCCCGCCCGCCATCAGAAGGTTCCACTGGTAGCCTTGCTGGCTCAAGAAAAACTGGAGGCCAAGGGGTACAGTGGCGAGGTTCCGGCTGTCGATGACGATCAGGGGCCAGAGGAAGCTGTTCCAGTAGGCAATGAACGTGAACAGGCCGAGGACCCCTATAGCGGGCACCACCATCGGGACCATCACCCGCAGGAAGATCCACAAGTGCGACGCGCCGTCGACCTTGGCGGCTTCCTCGAGCTCGAGGGGGACGGTGCGAAAGAACTGTCGCATCAAGAACACGCCGAAGGCACTAAAGGCCCAGGGGACGATGAGAGCTTGGTAGGAGTTGATCCAACCGAGATCCCTCATCAAGAAGAACATCGGCACTATCAAGACCTGCTGGGGGACCACCAACGTGGCCACGTAGAGAAAAAAAAGCTTGTCACGGCCGCGGAAATGGAGGCGGGCAAACGCGTACCCGGCAAGTAAGGATGTGGTTACCGTGATGGCCGCCCCCGCGACACCCACGATCAGGCCGTTGAGGAGGAAGCGGCCAAAAGGCCCATAATTCCAGGCGGCGACGAAGTTGGAGAACTCGGTGGCGTGACCAAAGCTCGACAGGCTGTTGTCAAAGGCATCTGCCTCGGGCTTGAGAGCGGTGCCAATGCCCCACAGGAGAGGCAGCAGCAAAAGAAGGACTGCCACGGCCAGCCCGGTGTTCGAGGCGATACGCCGCGGTCGTGAGCGACGAAGACGGTGACTGACACCTGTGCTCATGTCTCGTAGAAAACCCATCGCCGCTGGAGGCGCATCTGTATTCCCGTGATGACTATGACGATGAGGAACAGTACCCAGGCGATCGCCGACGCGTAACCCATGGCATAATCGTTGAACCCCTTTTCGAAGAGCCAGTAGACAATGGTCGTGCTACTGGTCCCTGGGCCGCCATCGGTGAGGATGTAGGCGAGGTCGAACACCTGGAAAGAGGTGATCACAGTGAGGATGATTCCGAAGAACAGCGACGGCGATAATAGAGGGACCGTTATGCTCCAAAATGTCCGCCACCTCGACGCGCCGTCGATTTGTGAGGCGTCATAGAACGTCTCTGGTATGGCGTGGAGGCCCGCGGTGAAGAGCAGCATATTGTACCCGAAACCCTGCCAGACAGCCACGATGATTATCGAAGGCATCGCCCACTGCGGGGCCGAAAGCCATTCCGGCCCCTGGACGCGAAAAATGCCGTGGATTATGGAATCGATGAGCCCATTACGTGTTGTGAACAGCAAGCTCCAGACCACGGCATCAGCAACGAGCGGCGTGAGCACAGGGACGAAGAAGATCACGCGGAGTATGCGACGGGTTCGGCCGTAGCCCTGGAGCCAGAGGGCCACGCTCATCGCCACAATGATGTTGAGGGGCACGTAAGCAGCCACGAAGTAGACCGTGTTCACAATGGCGCTACGGAAGGTCGTGTCCTTGCTGAAGAGCGTGATGTAGTTCTG
>DATJST010000397.1:0-6224 GCA_035503975.1 Acidimicrobiales bacterium
CATCAAAAGGGTCGGCTTCGGGTTCCGCAACTTCGACAACTACCGAGTGCGGGCGTTGCTCTACGCGGGCAAGCCCAACTGGCGGGTGCTCGGCTCGATCGTCGTCAGATGACAGGCCACCCCGCTAGTTTCCGAAGAGCCATGAAGGCGCCGGCCGGGGCGGCGTGGCGGCCTCCGGGCTCGAGTGCTCGGGACGGGTGGTGGGCGCTGCGGGCCTCGATCCCGCGACCTTCGCCTTGTAAGGGCGGCGCTCTTCCAACTGAGCTAAGCGCCCGAGCCCAACATGCTAGTAGTCCCGTGGCCGCCCTCGACAACGTGGCGGCACCCCGAGAACCTGCCAGCCGTAAATGGGCGGCGGCTTGTCTCGAGCCACGGGCTCGGCCAACACGGGAGCCACACCCGCGTGCTCACACCCGCGTGCTCACGCCCGCGTGCTCACTCAAGCGTGCCCGCCCCCCGGCGCGGCAGCGCGTCGCACTTAGCTAGGGCCGGGCGAGTACCGAGTGCAGTGGCGGCACTCGCCCGGCGATATTGGTGTGATTGGTGTGCCGGCACATCATTAGGGTTATGCCGTCTTCAGTCGCTGCTCGACGAAGTCGCGCGCCTGCGCCCGCGGTGCCGGGCTGTCGCCGCGCCGTGCCGCGCCGGTGGCGGCGCGCAACTTGTTGTCGTTGTCGTCATGCCGCTTCACATCGGCCGGCAAGGTGGCCTGAGGGCAGGTTTGGAGGGGAGCAGCCGCAGCTGCAGCCGCCTTGGGTGGCCGGCCCCGTTTTCGTTTGAATGCGATCACCTGGCCGTCGGCGAACAGCTGGCCGCCCCAAACTCCAGCCGGCTCACGCCGGGCAAGAGCGCCCTGCAGGCAGGGCTCCACGAGGCTGCAAGTGCTGCATATGGCCTTGGCCAGTTCAATATGGGGGACTTCGTCGGAGAAGAAGAGAGCGGTCAGTGAGCCCGAACCGTCCTGGCATGCGGCGTCCTGCCAGATAACGGTTGCGACCTGCTCCAGCTCGTAGTCACCCTCAGCCCAGCTGTCGGCGAACATCTCGCATTTCCTTTCGTTATCGACTCGTCAGGGGTGTCAACATCGCTCGTTGCCAGACAAACAAAGAGGCCGCCGGGAGATCCCCGGCGGCCTCTGGGCCAATCCTGCGAGTGGACCGATCAACTCGGTAATCGCTCGCTTTGGCTCATCAGCCGCTCGGGCCCCCGGTACCACATACGCGTAAACGAAGCTCCCGGGAGGACGACTTGGGCGCAATTAGCCCCCGGCTTAATGGCGGAGGACAGGGTGCTGTGCCCGGAGACTGCATCGGGGCGCGCTGCGGTCAGGTTTGCTACACGCTGGGTGTTCATTGCCATCTGACCTCCTCGTGAGCGCGCGGTGCCTCTAGCGACTTCAACGCTACCAATCGCAGCACGCTGAGCGGCCGTTGTCAACTCATTTTCTGCGAGAGCGCCCGCGAGGCTGGTGGCGAGCGGCGAGCAGCTCGTCCAGCAGCTGGCGCGTTCCGGCAGCCGTGATGCAACGCCGCTCACCTGGCTGACGTATGACCAGGTCTCGCCCCGCGGCGTCCTCTACCAGAGCGCCCGCCTCCTGGCAGACGAGGAGGCCGCCCAGGTAGTCCCAAGGCGCCAGGGAGAGCGCGCTGAAGTCGGCGAAGCCGTCGAGGGCGCCACTGGCTACGTAGCACAAGTCCAGGGCTGCCGCCCCCAGCACGCGGAACTGCGCCCAGCCAAGGTACGACGGCGGGTAGCCATTGAAAGCGATGATCGATTGGCCGATGCTGCGCGCCGGGCTCGGGCGGATGCGTTCGCCATTGCAGACGGCACCTTCACCCCTCACGGCCTCATATCTCTCCCGGGTGCGCGGGCTGTCGACGACGGCGGCGACAGGCCCAGCCTGATCGAGCGCGCATAGGCTGACGGCCCACCACGGCAGGCCCCGGGAGGCGTTGGTCGAGCCGTCCACCGGGTCGATCACGACGAGCACTGAGCGTTCGGGGTGGTGCAGGCCCGACTCTTCCGAGAACACGCCGACACCGGCTCCCTCGAGCACTGCCAAAGCAGCCGCATCGGCAACCGTGTCGTGGTGGTACTGGGCCCCTCCCGCCCGGGTGAGGCCCCAGTCGTTTTGGGCCGCGAGCGCCTCAGAGACGACGTCTGCCGCCTTGTTCAAGATGGTGAGAAGTTCCTGAGGCATGTGCTCCCTACCGTTCCACACCGCCGCCCAACGCGCCAAGCCGCGGCACCCAGCGAGCGCCATGTCGCCAAACGGCCGAGGCCTTGGAGGCCGCAGCCGCCGGCAAGCCGGGCAGACTTGGCTGACTAGCCTGTTAGAGATGGCCGTGATCGATGTCGCCGGGTACGTCGCCGAACTGAAGGACCATGCGGTGGACCACGGCTTCCACGTCCACGACGAGCGGCACTTCGTCGAGACGTACTCGCTGCGCCAGGCGTGGGAGGTGGACCTGCACCCCGAGGAAGCCTGTAACGGGCCACTCGACCTGCACCTCGCCCTTGAGGTCGACCCCCGCGTCCTGCTCTCGTTCGAGGACGCCGTGGTCGACCTCCCTGAAGGCAGCGACCCACCAGACGACTACCATTTCCCGCTGACCTTCACCTGGGCGCTGCCCCCGCTCCCCAATGGGCCGGACCTGCTCCATTTGGCGATAGACCTCGCCGGCATCGGTGGCGTCGACTTCCCCGTGGAAGCTTCGGCTATCGACAGTTATCCCTCGGCCACCGATCCCGCGGAGCGGCGGCTCACGATCATCGCCCGCCAGAAGGTGTCATTGGCGCGGGTCCTCGCCGGCGAGGAGCTGCTCTGCGAGATCTTCGACCGTGCGCTGGCGGTCAGCCAGTTCCTGTTGGAGTCGGCGCCGGCCTGGATGACACAAGACTGACCTGGCGCCCCGCTTCATCCCTCCGTCGCAGTACCCGAGCCTGTAAACCTCGAGATCGTGCCGCACTAAGACGCCATTACGACGCTGCCGGCTCTGCCCGGCAGTGGGTGGGCTCGGTGGGGATCGAACCCACGACCGAGGGATTATGAGTCCCCTGCTCTGACCTCTGAGCTACGAGCCCTTTGCATATGTGACCTGCTATTTAGTCTTTCAGTCAGGTCGCCGTCACACCTCTTGGTCTGCCCTTGGACTAGCTAGCCGCGCCAATGCTCGGCGGAGTAGCCCAGAGGAGTAGTCCGCTGAGCAGAGGCACAACGATCGAGCGTACCCCAGGCGTTTGGCGTCTCCGGGCGTACGTGGGCCGGGATCCGAAAGGCCGCCCCGTCCAGGTCAGCCAGACGGTCCAGGTCAGCCAGACGGTACACGGTGGCAAGCGGGCCGCCGGAGCGGCGTTGGCCAAGCTCGTGGGCGCAAGCCGAGCGGCGGGGCCCGCCCCTAAATGGCAGCGTGAGCGTTACGCAGCTGCTCGACAGGTGGCTCGACTACCTGACCCCTCTCCGAGAGGCCGGCACCATCCGTGGCTACCGTAACCACTCGAAGGCGATCAAAACAGCGCTGGGCAATGTCCCCATGCCCCGGCTCACGGCCCAGCACCTCGACCGCGCCTACCGAGCATGGCTAGCCGAAGGGCGAGCGGCGCGGACCGTTCGGCGCGGCGAGCTGTGCGCCGGTTTCAACCGGGGACGACGGCAGCCACGGGGCAAGGTGCTGATTAGTAGGCGCCCGACGTGCCGAGTTGTACGCTGAGCAAAATCGAACAGGAGGTCCACCGTGTCGAAACGGGGTGTCACTCCAAGCCGACCAGCGCAATGGGCCCTGCGGAGGACAGCGCCGGGATTGGGGAGGGCCTGGGCCGCCGTCCTCGCTGCAGCACTCGTCCCGGCCATGTCCACGCCTTCGGTGCCGGCTACCGCGGCCTCGGCACCAATCACTGCTACTGTGCCACCGCCAAGTGCGAACCAGCCCGTCGTGAGCGTGGGCCACCACCTCGACCCAAACACGGTGGCCAAGGCCGCTAAAGCCGAGCGGTCTCGGCTGGCCGGCGGCCCGCCCAAGGCAACCGCTCGGGCATTTCGGGGTGCAAGCGTGCCCAGTTCCACTGGCGACCTGCTCGGTAGTTTCTACAACTGGAGCTTCCCGGCCAGCACGACGACGCCGTCCAACCTGACCGAAATCTATCCCAAGGTGGCCGTGAACGGCGCGGGCGACGTTGCCTACTTCGCCAGTACCGTCAGTGCTGGTCAGGACGACCTCTACGACGACGTCTACGAGACATCCTGCCTACAAAACGGTCAGCTGCAGCCTTTGGACCTCGGCATCAATCGCGGGCCAGCCCAGGTCCTGAGCCCCGGCGTGTCCATGAACGATGCCGGCCAAGTTGTGGCCACTTTCGACGAGACCACCTACGGCCAGAACGCCAACGCCACGGACGACCACCTGCGCGTGATGCAATGCGACCGAGCGCCAATCGACGTGGCGAACGCAGGCGCTGTGAACGTCCCCCCGTTCTCCAGCGTGGACGATATGCCGGCCATCAATGACGACGGCGAGGTCGCCTTCACCGCACGGGCCAACGCGCAACCGGTCCCCGGTGTCGAGGGGGTGTTCACCCCGGTACAGCCAACGGGTGGGGGCATGTCCCTCACTGCCGAGCCCCCACCCGACTACAACTATGCGACCCCATCGCTCATGGACGGGCCCGCTGCGGTGGCGATCGATTCGGCAGGCGGTGTGCTGGTGCCGGTCACTGCCTCGTCGGGTTCGGTAGCGGACCTGGACCTCTACCCTAACGGTCTCCCATTGCCGTCATCGCCGCCATCTTCGTCGTCTCCGCCGACGCCATTGGTGATCGCGAGCACGCGCCCAGGCTTTGCGATATGTGGCGACAAATGGGTGGCGCTTGGGGCACGACCCTCGGTCAGCGCCGATGGGACGGCTGTCGCCTTCGCCGGCCAGTTGAGCGACCCAGACAACCCGTCCAAGACCTACCCCGCCGGGATCTATATCTGCTACAAGGTCAAAAGCGGGGCTTGGGTCGGGGCCCCCCTCAACGTTGCTAGTGACCTGGGCATCGCCGATTTGGCTTTGGGCACCGCTCCCAACCTTTCACTTTGGATAGACGAGGGCGACCTCAATAGCAGCGTCACGGTCGTCAGCGGCGTCGGGGCGGCGGCCTCGCGGGTGCTAGTCGGCTTCGTCGCTCAGCCCAACTGTGGCAACCCGAACGGGCCCTTCATAGCCTGTGACCAGCATGAGCTCGCCGGCCAAGCCTTCAATCCCAACCGCGGGGTATGGGGAGCCGAAGTTTCCCTGCCGAGCTCGGCCTACGGGCACCCCATCGTGGAGTCAGTCTGGCCCATAGCTCAAGTGGGCGATGACGCCCAAGGCGAGGAGATTTCGAACCTCGATGCGACTGCATCACCGGGGGAGAATGACCCTGCGGTGTGGTTTTCGATGGCCAGCGGGGATGGCCCAGGGTCTCCGTCAAGCTCGGGCCCTCAATCGACCTACGTCGCTCTCGCGGCCGAGGTGTCCCAGGACGGCCAACGGGAAGGGACGACAGTCCTGCTCGGGCGGCACACACTTACCTATGTGGCGCTAGGCGACTCGTACTCCTCAGGCGAAGGTGACGGCGGTTACATCCCGAGCACGAACGTTGCAGGCGACATATGCCATCGGTCTGTTCGAGGGTACGCCGAACTTGTCGCAGCCGCATTAGGCATCAGCCCCAGTTCTTTCACCGGAGCGCCGGGGTCGTCCAGCCCTTTCGCCGCCTGCAGCGGTGCTGAGATCGGAGACTTCTATAGCACAAATAAAGTTAACCCCGCCGAGCCCGCACAGCAAGCTCACTTGTTACCTCACGCGCCGGACGTAGTGACCATCACCCTTGGCGGGAATGACGCAGGCTTTGGGGCCGTCGTGGAGAAGTGCATGCTGCGTGCTATATGGGTGAAGGTGCAGGGCTCCGTGGGGTACAGAACAGCCATCACAGGCAAACTCGGGACCACGGCTCAGAAGGTCGCGGTCGCCCTTGCTCCGTTGGCCAACCAGCTGGGCCTGAATGAACCATGCGAGGATTGGTACAATTCCCAAGCTGAGGCTGGGAAGTATAACTCTCAAGAAATCGTGACTGAGCTCGGCGCCGTCTATGAGGATATTTTGGCGAAGGCGCCGCAAGCGACTGTGCTTGTGCTCGGGTACCCGAACTTCTTCGAAGACGAGACGGTAAAGGCGGTATCCGAAACATCGGAGAACACATGC
>DATJST010000398.1:0-5657 GCA_035503975.1 Acidimicrobiales bacterium
TCTCGGCGTTATTGGCGCCCGCCGCACCCTTAAGAGCACGGAGCCCGTGCCCCAGGAACGATCTACACCCTGCCCTACGCGACCTTTGACAGCATTCCGGCTAGGGCAGTCAGGATGGTTCATGCGTGGCTCTCTGGGCAAGGAGCGGGTAGCAAAATGCGGCAGTAGGGTAAACACGCGTGCTGGTTGATTGGGCTCGTCATGGCCAGAACACCGCCAACCTAACTAGGACCTTGTCGCACAAGACTTTTGACGGGGATCTGACCGACCTTGGCCGCCAACAGGCTCACGATCTGGGCCGTCTCCTCGCAACCCGCCCGGCCGGACCGCCAACACTGCTTGTGTGCTCGCCGCTCCGCCGCGCTCGCCAGACCGCCGAGATCGTTGGCGGTCATCTCGGTCTTCGGGTCGCCCGCGAGCTCGATGACCTTCGCGAGCTCGATGTCGGCTCCCTGGATGGGCGCAGCGACGAAACGGCATGGGCGACCTACAACGAAGTGCTCGGGGCCTGGAGAGCAGGCAACCCAGAGGTGCGCTTCCCCGAAGGCGAGAACTGCCACGAGCTCTGCGCGCGTCTGCGGCGGGCTCTAGTCACCGTGGCCATTTGCAGCGAAGGGGCAGGCGCGCTCGTTGTGGCCCATGGCGCGAGCCTCCGGGCCAGCGTTGCTCAGCTAATGGGAGTGCCAGAGCCAACGCACGACCTTCCGACCGGGACGATGGCCAAACTAGAGGTGACGGCGGGTGTCGATAACGCCGTTGGGGTCAAGCTTCTCGCGTGGGGTCGCGCAGAACCTCACGACCGGACCACGTTGCCAGAAGCCTCCGAGCGTTGTGAACCACCTGAGGGTGCGACGTACGTCGCACCGAGCCAACCGTGAAGGATTGGGCTTTGTCCCCGCTCGAGGGGAGCGGTCCGTGAAATTGCGACATGTCTTGGTCCTTTCAGGGCATCCGAGGTGCGGGTGCCCAGGGACCGACGACGACGAAGCTCTAGAGGCTCCAGCGTGAAGGGGTGAGCACCCGACTATGAAGGAAAAGAACCGGGCTCACCTCCTTGGGCCGTGCGCTGCAAGAGCGCTCCTGAACGAATTCGGCTCCAACAATAGCTCCCATCCGCGGGCTCCTCAGGCACCCCTTCGGCATGGCCATACAACGGCCGCTACTTACTGCCGCCGCCCGGGACGATCTTCTGGCACACCTTGCTGGCCGCCTGGAAGGTCGGGCTACCGAGGTCGATGCCTCGCAGGTCCATGACTTGCTCACCGAGGGGGCCGATCGTCGGGTCGGGGTAGTTGGGCACCCCGTGCGAGCGCATGCACTGCGAGAACCGGATGAGCTTGGCGGTCTCGGCGGCCACCGATTTGCGCCTTCACGACCGCGTCACGAGGCGCTCGCGGTCGAACATCGCCGACACGGCCCGCCAGCCCAGGCTGTCGACGAGGACCAGGCCGGCCGCCAGGCCCAGGGCGACTGGCAGGCTCTGTGGTATAGCACCGAAGGACATGAGCGCCGTAACCGCCACCGGCGGGAAGCTGCCCAACGTGGCGATCTGCTGGGCTACCCGGACGTCGCGCGCCCGGGCCGAGACGGCGATACCGACCAAGATGGACCAGCCGGCGATGAGCGGTGTGAACAACGCCAGGGCCACCAGCAGCGGCGCCCGGAAGACGGCCGAGGATACCGCCGGGTGAGCAAAGAGCGCCACGCAGGCCAGGACGAGGCCGAAGATGGCGTAAGCGATCGCAAGTGTCGGCACGAGCGCCGCGAGCGCCTTGCCCACCAGGAACTCTCCGTTGGTGACCGGAGTGGTGAGCAACGGCTCGAGCGTCCCCTGCTCGCGCTCTCCCACCACGGAGTACGCAGAAACCGTGGCCGGGATTGTGGCCGGCACGAGCAGCATGAAGAGCATGGTCAGGCCCACCGACGTGTCGAGCGCCGAGCTCGGCTCCGCTGCCGCGATGCCCAGGATGCTGATGAGGGCCCAGGTGACGAACACGACCGGAGCGATCGCCATGGTGAAGACGACGAAACGGTTGCGCCGGTAGTCCCGGAACTCCTTGCGGGAAATGGCCTGCACGCGAGCCATGTTCATGTTCATCTCTTGGACACCTCCACGTCCTGGTCCACGAGCTCCAGGTAGATGTCCTCCAGGGAATGGCGCCGCTCGGCGATTGACAAGACGTCGGCGCCGGCCCCCACCAGGGCGCGAGCCACATCGGGGGCGGCAGCTCTGGTGCCGGTCACCGACAGGAGGTAGCTGGAACGGCCCTCGCCGCTCCAGCTCTCGACCGCAGCGATCGGGCCGAAGACGGCCTCGGGCGCCGGCAGCGGGGCCACCGTTTCCACTACAAGTTGCTTCTTGAACAGCCGGTCCCGCAGCTCGTCCGGCCGCCCAACCGACCGTAGCGTGGTGGAGAAGATGGCCACCCGGTCGCAGAGCCTCTCCGCCTCCTCCAAACGGTGGGTGGTGAGGAAGATCGTCACGCCCCGTTGGCGTAGCCCGTCGATCAGCTCGTGGACCTCGCGGGTGGCGACCGGGTCAAGGCCCGAGGTGGGCTCGTCCAAGAAGACGACCTCGGGGTCGTTCAGCAGTACGCGGGCGAGGCCGACCCGCTGGCGGAGGCCCTTGGAAAGGGTGCCGCATGTGTCCTTGGCCCGGCCCGCCATATTGACCGCCTCCAGGGCGCGTTGCATGCGCGGGCTTGGGTCGGACAGGCCATAGAGGCCGGCGAAGCACTCGAGGTTCTCGGCCACGGAGACGCGGAGGTAGAGCCCGGGCGACTCGGGCATGACCGAGGTGCGCTGGCGGATCTCGACCCCGTTCGCCGGCGCCAGGGCCAGGCCGGCGACGGTGGCCGAGCCCGAGCTCGGGGCGATGAGGGTGCCGAGCATGCGGACCGTGGTGGTCTTGCCGGCGCCGTTGGGCCCGAGGAACCCGAACACTTCCCCTTTGGCCACGCTCAGAGATAGGTCCTCGACCGCCGTGCGTACCCCGAAGCGCTTCGTCAGGTGTTCGATCACGAGGGCAGGCTCGGGGGCGCTGTTGCCGCTCACGGGCGTCTTCGTCTCCCGGGCCAGGCTCGCGGTAGGTGTACCGCTCATCGGTTGGCCTGGCTGAGGAAGGAGTTGACCAGCGTGGCGAAGGCCGTGCCCTCCTGGAACAGGAACGCGTGACCGGCGTCGGGGTAGAGCTTGAGCGTCGCCCCGGGGATCAAACGTGCCAGCAGGTGGGCATTGGCTAGGGGGTCGAGCCGGTCATCGGTGCCGTCGGCGACCAGGGTTGGGACGGCGATCTTGGCCACCAGCCGGCCGGCCGGGTCGCCTCCCGCCCACCACCGGTCGAGCGCTTTGGACTGGGCGCTGTCGATGGCCTGGGGTGCCGGTGGCGCCTTCGGGTAGGCGGAGATCTCCAATTCGTAAGCGAGCTCCGCGTCGACCTGGTTGGCGGGGAAGAGGGCCGTCGGGTCGCTCGTCGCGTCCAGGATGCTGCGGGCGGGTAGCACGACGGCACCGTTGCCGGGGTAGGGGGCGCATAGGACAAGGGCGGCCACCTGGTCCGGGTGGAGGACGGCGAGGGCCTGGGCGACCGTGGTGCCCATCGACCAGCCGAGGACGTCGGAGCGCCCCAGGCCCAAGGCGCTAATTAGAGCTCCGGTCTGGTCGGCCATGGCGTCGATCGCGAGCGGTGCCGGCAAGCTCTGGGAGCGCCCGATGCCGGCGTTGTCAAAGATGACGACCCGGTGGTGCTGGGCCAAGGCGTTGACCAAGAGGGGGTCCCAGCCCTCCATCGTCCCGCTCCAGCCGGCGATCATCACCAGCGCCGGCCCGGCCCCAGTAGCCCGGTAGGCGACAGTGCCCAGCGTGGTGTGCACCGTTTGCACCGGGACGGAGGCGATCGAGACGTTGTCTGGGACCGGGGCCGTCGAGCCGTTGGCTGCCTTTGTCACTGCGGCTCGGGCGAAAGCGGTCACGGTGGGGACCTGTAGGGGCCCCACGTCGAGGTAAGACATGTACCCGTAGTAGTTAGCGGTCCGGAAGAGGACGAGGTCGACCTCGGAGCCGCCTTGGGAACCGGCCACCCTGATTGTCCAGGCATAGGCGGACGAACCGAGGCCCAGCTGGGCCAAGGCCATGGGGCCCCCGGTCGCCACGGCCTTGGTGCCTTCATAGACGAACGTCGCCGACCGGCAGCCGGCCAGAGTAGCGCGGAACTGCCGCCATGCCTCCTCGGCCTGCGCTCCGCTCGCCAGCGCCTCGCGCAGCCTCGGGAGCCCGGCGCCCTCGCCGAAGCTTGCGCTGGCGTAGGTCGGCCCGAGCGGGCTCTTGGCCAGGCCAGGCCCGCTCAGCGCGCCCTCCGGGCTCATTACCGCCACCAGAGCCGCTCCGCATGCTGAGGTCGTGAGCTGGCCGTTCGCTCTCGTCGCCGGTGCCACCGACCACCCGTAGGGCAGGTCCGCAAGCGACAGGAGGTGGCTCCGCAGCGTCGCGCTGAGTGTCGTCGCCTGGGTCGTGTTGCCGAGCCCTGTCGCCAGCAACGCGGCCACAGCCAGCCCAACCCGAGCCGTGGCGCCGGGACGTCGGAGGCGGAACGCTCGCCCTTTCCCGTGGTCCCCGGCACGATCGGGCCGACCCCTCCAGGCACTTTCTTTGCGTTGCTTACTCATGGGGACCTCCAGGGCCCGTGCCAGCCCGCCTTGGCTAGCTTGACTATTTCAAAGTGATATCATATCGATCGCATGACGTCAAGCTGGAACGGCGGCGGCGGGCGCCAGTCCCAGAGCTGGCCGCGCCGCTCATGCAACTACCCCGGTGCGGCCTGTTCGGCCGTTTCGCGGGCCCCCTTGCGCCGGCGTACCGCCTCGCGGAGCAGCCATTCGACCTGCGCGTTGACCGAGCGCAGGTCGGCGGCCGCCCACCGTTCGAGCTCGGCCCACAGCTCGGGGTCGATGCGAAGCAGGAACTGCTTGCGGGCCGTCACATGGGCCTCACTGGTAGAGCGTGCCGGTGTTGACGATCGGGCTGACCTGAGACTCGCCGCAGAGCACGACCATCAGGTTGCTCACCATGGCCGCCTTGCGTTCCTCGTCGAGCTCGACGAGGTTCCTTTCGCTGAACATCTGCAGCGCCTGGTCGACCATGCCGACGGCGCCCTGGACGATCCTGCGCCGCGCTGCGATGACGGCTTCGGCCTGCTGGCGGCGCAGCATGGCTTGGGCGATCTCGGGCGCGTAGGCGAGGTGGGTGAGCCGGGCCTCGTCGACGGCCACGCCCGCCTTGACGAGACGCTGGCCGAGCTCGGCCCTGAGCGCCTCGGAGACCTCGTCCATGTTGCCGCGCAGCGTTACCGTGCTCTCCTCTCCTTCGCCGTGGTCGTAGGGGTAGGAGGTGGCCAGGTGCCGGAGCGAGGTTTCGCTCTGCATACCGACGTAAGCCTCGAAGTCGTCCACGTCGAAGATCGCCTGGGCCGTGTCCTCGACGTGCCATACGACCACCGCAGCGATGTCGACCGGGTTGCCGGAGCGGTCGTTCACCTTCAGGCGTTCGCCGTTGAGGGTCCGGGCGCGGAGCGAGATCTTGTAGCGGGGCACGCGCCGGGCCGCCTGGGCGCTGCCCGGGTCGCGGCGTCCCAGCGGGCGCGAACGCCTACCGGTGGAGCC
>DATJST010000399.1:0-6190 GCA_035503975.1 Acidimicrobiales bacterium
GACCAGTTGGGCAAACTGGCTGACCATTTGCTCGCCGTAGCCGAGGGGCAGAACGGGGGCCCTGTGGCGGACGACATAGCCCTTTTCCTGATTGCACCGTCGGACGACTAGTGCCCCCGCGGCCGTTCGCGGCACTAGGCCACGGGCGCTCGTGGCTGTCGTTGGGGCGGGCCATGACGTTGGGGCTGGTCGTGATGACGACCCTGGTTGCCCTCGCCCTGGGAACCGCGGTGTGGGCCTACGCCCGGGACGTCGCCGCGCAGAACCACCTGTTGAAGGTCATCGACCCCGCCCGCTTGGCGAACGAGGCCCTGCTGACCGACTACATCAACGAAGAGACCGGCGTGCGTGGGTACATCTTGAGCCGCCAAGCAGCCTTCCTGGAGCCGTACAGCACGGGGGTCGCCGGGGCTCGCCGCGACCGTGCCCAGCTGGGCGCATTGGAAGCCAAGGACCCTCAAAGCGACCGCTTGCTGGCCCGGGTGGACGCCGCCGCCCGCCTGTGGCGAACGAGATTTGCCTTGCCGGCCATCGCGGCGACGCAGCGCGGGCAGCGTACGTACACCACCTCAGCCGCTCTCGATCGAGGCAGAGCGGAGTTCGACCAGCTCCGGGCGACCTTTACCACCCTCGACGGAGCTTTACAGGCGAGTGCGGCGGCGAGCACCGCGACACTGCACGACAGCGAAGACCTCTTCGTCGTCACGGTTGGCATCGTCGCCTCGCTTTTGGTCCTCACCGCCGTAGGGGCCACGACCTCGCTCGGCACGTGGGTGGTGAGGCCGCTCAGCGCCCTGCGTGCGCAAGTGCGCGAGGTGGCCGCCGGTGAGCGCGACCGCCCCATAGCGCTGTCCGGCCCGCCTGAGCTCGTTGAGCTGGCCCAGGATGTCGACACGATGCGCAAGCAGATCGTCTCGGAGCTGCACTCCGTGGCGGAAGCCTCGGAACAGCTCAGTTCCGTCAACGTCGAGCTGCAACGTTCCAACCAGGAGCTCGAACAGTTCGCCTACGTGGCGTCGCACGACCTGCAAGAACCTTTGCGCAAGGTGGTCAGCTTCTGCGACCTGCTGGAGAAGCGCTACGGCGACCAGCTCGACGAACGGGCCAAGGAGTACATCGCCTATGCGGTGGACGGGGCGAAGCGGATGCAGGGCCTCATAAATGACCTCCTGGCGTTTTCACGGGTCGGGCGCACGACATCGGCGTTTGTGACCGTCAGTCTGGTCAAGGCATTGGAGCAAGCCCTCGGCAACCTAGAGGCGCAGGTGTCCGAATCGTCTGCCAAGGTGACACACGGGCCGCTGCCGGCGGTCAGCGGCGACCCGTCCCTACTGGTGGCCCTATTCCAGAACCTGGTCGGCAACAGCATAAAGTTCAACAACAGCGGCGCTCCGACGGTGCATGTAACAGCGCAACGCGACGCCGACGTCTGGCGCTTGGCGGTGACCGACAACGGGATTGGGGTCGAACCTCGCTTCGCCGAACGGATATTCGAGATATTCCAACGGTTGCACGGCCGTGAGGCCTACAGTGGGACTGGCATCGGCCTGGCGCTCTGCAAAAAGATTGTCGAGTTCCACGGTGGGCATATCTGGCTCGACACGGAATATTCTTCGGGGACGCGGATATTTTGGACGCTCCCCATTTCGGGGAGGCGATAACGGTCCGCAGCAACGGCAAGCAACTCGACATCCTGCTGGTGGAGGACGATCCTGGCGACGTCGCCATGACCAAAGAGGCGCTGTCCGAGCACAAGTTGTTGATCAACCTGACGGTCGTCAGCAATGGCGAGGAGGCGGTCATGTTCCTGCGCCGGCAACCGCCGTACGCCGAGGCCCCGAGGCCGGCGCTGGTAATCCTCGACCTCAACCTGCCGCGCCTGTCCGGCCAGGAAGTGCTCGCGATCGTGAAGTCCGACCCCAACCTGCTGGCCATACCTGTCGTTGTGCTGACCACCTCCACGTCGGAGCAGGACGTCTTGCGCAGCTACGAGCTGCATGCCAACGCCTACGTGGCCAAGCCGGTCGGTTTCGACTCGTTCGTCTCGGCGGTGCGCCAGATCGACCAGTTCTTCTTTACTGTCGTCGAGCTCCCCCGGTCGCCCTGAGGCTGCCGCCCTTATCGCCAGGCAATGACCTCCGCTGCCCGGCGGTGGCGGCGCTCAGCGGTGGCGGCGCTCAGCGTCAACGAGCGCGGCGCGCCAGGGCCCTCGCCCGCGCGGCAACGGCTTGGGCGTGAGCGCGGGCATCGGGACGGTGGGCGGCGACCTCGGCCAGGGATTCGCGGCCCATACAAAAAGCCCACGACTGCAGGACGAGGCGGCGCGAGCCGATCGCGGCCTCGAGGAGGTCGAGCTCAGTTGTTTCCAGCGTCACATGGCCGAGGTACCCTTCCATGACCGCGTCCACGCAGTCTTGGCCCTCCGTGCCGGCGGCCCAGAGCAAAAAACCGAGGCTGGGCAGGCGAGGCCCGAGGCCCGTCCCGGCCCAGTCCACGAGCACAAGGCCTTCGGGCCCCTCAATGACGTTCGGTGGCACGAAGTCCGGGTGGACTAGCGCCTGGGGCAGGCCTGCGAACTTTGGCCAGCCCACCAGCTCCGTGAGCAGGGACTGGTAGAGCTGCTGCTGGCCCGGCGGGACAGCCAACTCGGACTGCTCGACCAGCGCTGCCGCGGCGGCCATCTCGTCATCGACGGTGCCCTGGTGGACGATATGGTGCCAGCCTCCTCCGGCGCGCAGGGTCGGCAGGGCGTCCGCGCCCAGGCCGTGGAGGCGGCCAAGGAGGTCGCCGAGCTGGCTGTAGGTGGCGGGGCCGCCCGAGGGCTTGCTACCGGCCACGAACCCGGTCAGTAGCACTGCCTGGCCGGCGAGCACGGAGACGGCTTCGCGATGGCCGAGACGCTCAGCGGGGTACCCGGCCGCTTGGAGGTGAGCGAGCAAGCCGGCATCGCCTTGTACGTCTACGAGCGGCCGGCTGCGCGCGAAGACGCGCGCGACCCAGGAAGGCCCGTCGGCCCGCTCCACCCGGTACACGCCCAGGTCGAGCTGAGCCAGGCGGGTCACGCTCGTGCCGTAGACGCTGGCCAAGTGGGCCGGCAGTTGCGCTTCGCCAGCACGGTAATTGGCCCGTTCGAGGAGGTCGTCCAGGCTCCCCGGCAACGGCGCCTCACCTTCGGGCAGAGGCGTCCACGCGGGCACCGCCGTGACGAAGCCGGCCCGTTGCGCCCGCTCCGACAGCTCCCTCGGCGCCCATCCACTGGACCGGAGCAGGGTAGCTGCTTCGTCGGCCTCGACAGTGGTGCGCGCCGGCTCGCCCTTGGCCGCCACCTTCTCGCCAATGCGCTCCCGCAGGCCGCCGGGACCGGCGCCACCACCTGAACTGGCCGAAAAAGAGGCCGAGAAAGAGATCGCCAGCTTGGAGCCGAAGGCGGCGACGGACCTCAGCTCGGCGAGCAGGGACTCGAGTACGGGCCGGTCCAGGTAGACGGCGACGCCTTCGCACATGAACAAGGCTGGCACCCGGGCCTGCAGCCCAGCCCCGAGCAGCGCGTCGGCCGCGTCGTCGACGCTGAAGTCGGCCGCCACGAAGGTGGCCACGCTTTGGTCCAGGCCGAGCCGGGCCAAGCGAGCGCGTTTGTCTGCCTGCGTGGTCGGGTGGTCGAGCTCGAACCAGCGCACTCCCGGTTTGGCATAGCGCCACGCGCGCCCGTCGTAGCCCGCCCCCACTGCGACCACTTGGCAGGTACCGCGGCTCAGGGCGTTGAGGAGCACCCGGTCGAAGAACGTGGTGCGTGCCTGGAGGTAACGGGACATGAGGCCCGACCCGTCAAGGGAAGCACCTGTGGCCAGGTCCGCGCTCAGGCGCAGGTCGGCTTCGGGGTCGCCGAACGGGGCGGGTTGCCGCTCAAAACCGAGCCTGTAGGCGGCCACGGCCTGGGCCGTCAAAGACGGGCTACCCTCTCGCACCTAAAGCTTTCCGATTTGCGCCGGTCGTAGCTCGCCCTGTCGCGCGCCGGCCTAAAGCACTTGGGCCTATCGGAGCTCCGCTCATGGGGCTGAGACTAGCGGCGCGGTAGCAAGCTAGTCAAGCTAGTTGACGAATGTGCCGGGTGAGCGCCCGCCCGGCCCCGGCGGCCAAGGCATGCACCACGGGTTCCCGGTCCCCCAATAGCGACCGGGCCGCTCTGCCCGCGGCCCGCCGGGCACGATTGGCGAGGAGCAGCTCGCCCGGTTCGAGCACGCTCAGGGGCAACGGCTCTGGCCCTCCCGGGCCCGGCCCGAGCGCGATCACGTTCGGGGCTACCACGGCCACGCGCACAGGCACGGGCACATTGGTTTTATGGAGCAGCTCGGCGATCGGCTCCGAACTGCCGACAACCGCGCAGGCGACCGCCCAGAGGGGCTCGAGGACCGGGAGGAACGGCCGCCACCAGGCGGCCGGACCGCTGAAAACGAGTTCCGCCCGAGCTACCCCCGAAAGCGCTCCCACCAGGGCCTCCACCGTACCGGCAGAGTCGTCTGGCCGGCCCGTCAGCGGCCACCCCGGCTCGAAGCAGAGCGTCGCTTGGTCACAGCGGTGCGCTCGCAGGAGTTGGCTAAGCTCCCGGCCGAGCGGCGGCCCGTGGCGAACGAAGAAGCTCGGAGCCGCGCTCGGGCGCGGCGACGCGACCGCGGTGCCGGCACCGCGCGCCCAAGCCCGGCGCACCGCGGCCACGGTCGCCGCGGCCGGCAGGCCGGGGACAGGCGGGTAGGTGCCAGCAACGAGGCAACGGTGGACCGGCAATGGCCCGGTGCCCGGCGCCGCGGTGACCGGCGCCACAGTGACCGGCGCCGCGGTGACCGGCGCCGCGGTGACCGGCGCCGCGGTGCCCGGTGACCCCCGGGCGCGTGCGGCCGCTCCTGCGGTACCCAGCAGGCCGGCGGCGCCGAGGCTGGCTTCGAAGCGGTCGAGGACCACGGGCCAGGAATAGTTCTCGATGACGTACCGGCGCCCGGCGCCCCCCATTTCTGCTGCTCGCCCCGGCTCCATCAGCACCTTGAGAGCGCCGGCCAGTGTGCCTGGGCCGTCGTAGGTGAGGCCACCTCCCGAGCGCCGGCAGTGCCAAGCGACGACCTCGCTGCCCGAAACCGCGACGACCGGCGTGCCCGCAAGCCAGGCCTCCATGGTCGTGCGCGAGAAGCTTTCCATACGGCTCGGGTGGATGTAGGCAGCAGCCGCGGCGAAGGCGTCGTCGCGTTCGGCGTCGCTCACATAGCCCAGGTCGGTCACCTCGGCAGCCAGAACGGACGGCCAAGATCCTTTGCCAATGCTCACGATTTCGAAACCCATGCTGGCGGCCACAGCTATGGCGTCAGCTGGGCCTCCCTTGCCCTGCTCACGCCTACCAGCCATAAGCAAAAATGGGCGGCCCAACCCGTACTTGCCCTTGAAGGCTTCGGGGTCATAGTGCCTCGGCACCGGCACTCCGGCGCCGGTCACGCTGTGGCGGGGTGCAACAGGGCCGAGACGGTGGGCGATTTCGTGCTCGGGGCCCGAGAGGAACCAAAGGAGCGCCGGGTCGGCGAGCACGGGCCGCACGACCTGGAGCCGGGCATAAACCTCGTCGTGCAGGCAAGGGACCACGACGGCTCGCTCGGCGACCAGGGGCATGCAGGCCAGCGTCGTCCAGGCCAGGTAGGGCGAGAACACCACGGCGTCGTAGTCACCGCCCCGGCGCAGGAGGTACTCGAACAGCCCCGGCGCCGTGTACTGAAAACCCGTCCAGCTCACCTGGAGGTCGAGGCTCGGGACAACCCCTTCGCCTATCGACTCCTGGGCCTGGCGGGCGACCCGGCTCGGGTGGCGCAGCGTCGGGAAACGCAGCACTGGCAAGCCTTTTTCCTCGCTGGCACCCTCGGGTAGCTCGTTGTCCCAGGTGTAGTGGTCAATAGCACAGGTCGTGAGGACCTCGACGTCGTGGCCACGGCCCAACAAACCGTAGGCAGCTTCGCACATTACCGCTTCTGAGCCACCGAGCACGCCTGGGCCGAAGCGGGGCGGGACGAAGGCGAGCCTCATTTGCTGCTGAGAAATCGCTCTATGCTGCCTAGGAACCTTTTGGATGTTTTGTCCAGCGCGAATTCAGCTGCGCGCTTATGGCCCGCGCGCAGGAGCCGTTCGCGCACAGCGCCCGGCTGGCACGCCTGGTCAA
>DATJST010000400.1:0-2962 GCA_035503975.1 Acidimicrobiales bacterium
ACCTGGCCCGGGGTTACAAGTGCGAATTGGTCAAGGAAGTTTTGGGGATTTTGCACCAGCCCAACAACATGCAGGGTTGGCCCGTTGTGGCCTTGAGGCCAAATATCCCCGATTTTCAACCCGAGGTTGGCTGCCAGTGAAGGCGTCAAGGCCGTCTGGCCGGCCGCCGTCGGGTAGTGGCCCGACAGCAGTGACAGCATGGGCCGGCCGAAAAGCCCGCCGGCGGACTGTGCCCGCAGTTGATAGTTGCCCACCGAGCCGGGGATTGGACGGGTTTCATTCTCGATGACTTCCGTCTCCCCATAGCGGGCCTTTATCATGGCCAGCTCGCTCGAGAATTGGTGACCGGTCCCCGAAAAAGTCGCCATGTCTCGGGCCGTCCCGAAGCCGGCGTTGGCGGGGACCGTGCTGTCGATGGCGACGGCCGCTCCGACCACTGTGGCCGCAACAGCCACAGAGATGAGCGACAAGACCAGTAGTTGCTGGCGCCACTCTCTCCGGAACAGACGCCACGCCCAACGGCTGACCGCACGCCGGGCGGGTGCCCCCCCGTCGTTGCTGCCATCGGTGCGCAGCCGGCCCTGGGCATGGGACCGGTAAATCCGGCGCCCGCCAAAAAAGACGAGCGCGCCGACGAGGACGAACAGCAGGAGCGCCGGCGCCCCGCCACTCATCGCCGCGCCACCGGCTGGGTAAGGAGGGATTCCGGGCTCGGCGGGGGGACGGTCTGGTCGACTACCCGGCCGTCCCGGATGAAGACGACCCTGTCCGCCCACGACGCCAACTGCGCATCATGGGTAACGAGGACGGCAGCCACTCCCCGCTTGCAGGCGGCGAGGATCAGGCGCATGACCGCATCCCCGTTGAGCGAGTCCAGGGCACCCGATGGTTCGTCGGCCAGCAGGAGCCGGCGGTCACCGACGATGGCGCGAGCAATGGCCACTCGTTGGCGTTCGCCGCCCGAAAGTTGGTCCGGGTAGTGCGCGGCCCGCTCGGCCACATCGAGGCTTTCGAGCGCGGTCATTGCCGCCGTATGCGCCTTCTTGGCCGGGGTACCGTCCAGTTCGAGCGGTAATGACACGTTCTCTGCCGCTGTCAGGCCGGCCAAGAGGTTGAAGTCCTGGAACACATACCCGATCGTGCGGCGCCGAAGCCGCGCTTTCTCGTTGCGAGACATCGTCGAAACGGGCGCTCCGCCCACCACGACCTCGCCGCTGGTCGGGTCTTCAAGGGTCCCGGCGATGCTGAGCAGAGTGCTCTTGCCAGAGCCGCTCGGGCCCATGACCGCTACCAGCTGGCCCGCTTCGACAGACAGGTTGACGTCCTGCACGGCGAGCACTTCGGCCGCACCCTCGCCGTAACGCTTGGTAATTGTGCGCAGCTCCAGGAAGCTCATCGCCTGACCACCACCCGTCGTCGGAACATGGGAGCGCTCGTCTTGGCCGGCGGCTCGACGCTGGCCCGCTTCAAACGTCCGCTGGCCGAATCGAGCCAGCGCACCAGTGAGTCGAGGCGGAAGAGCTCCGCGTCAACCACCAGGGCGAGGCTCAAGTCGAAATCGGCCTCATCCTCCTTAAGACGCGTCCACTGCTGCATGAGCTCGACGAGGTAGCGCCGGTGGGCCTGCACCACGTCCTCCACGTCGACGCCAGGGACCCGCAGGGCCGACAGGATCTTGATCACGAGCTCGTCCCTCGGCGGCGCCGTCATATCGGTCGGGGTTTGGAGCCATGTCGTCAGCTCGTGTTGGCCCGCCGGGGTGATGCGGAAAATGTTTTGAGGCCCCTCTCCCACCGAGCCGTCCGACTCCACCATGCCGTCGCGTTCGAGGCGTTGAAGCGTCGTGTACACCTGGCCGATGTTGAGGGGCCATACGTCTCCAGTGCTTGCTTCGAACTCCTGGCGCAGCTGAAGGCCGTACTTTGGGCGCTCGCTCAGTAGGGCCAGCAAGGCATGGCGTACGCTCATAGCTGTTCACTCGATTGCATACCCAGTATCCTAACAGATCACTATACTCGTTACAATACCGGGATGTGGGGAGGGGGGCCGCCGCCTGGTGCGGTCCCATGGGGTACCGGACCTCCCGGGCCCGACCTTCTCGGGTAACAGCGTGCGCTTCATTGCGCCGCCCGGGATGAACGCCTCGGGAACTCGCCTCAGTTGCTCAGGGCCAGGGAAATCTGCGAGATGCTCATCCCGCCCGGGCTTCCTTACTCCAAGGAGGCCCAAGGCGGCCGGTGAGCCGGCCGGTCATCGCGGTGTCGTCCTGACCAGGTCAGTCGTGCCGGTTTACGGGCCGACGGGCTTCTCGGTGCAATTCGTGCTTCTCGGTGCAGTGAGCCGTTCTCGGCGCGATTTCCGCCGGTTCCGGCCATTATTTACGCCCAGTTGGCCCGGGTGCACCGAGAAGGCGTCCAAATGCCGCGTCCCCCCTCTTACAAGCCGCTCTCGGCGGGCAGGACGCCACCCTTCACCGCCTTCAAGAACGCTTCGTAATCCCGCTCGTTCTGATCGGCGTAGGCGACGGCGAACTTGCCAATTGCGGTGTCGAAGGTGGGAGCGGTGCCGAGGTAGGACGAAATGGCGATCCGGTCACCCGAGCGGGCGTGGGCCCGGGCCAGCGTCCAGCCACAGATGCGGCCGTAAACGGCCAGCGTGGCCGGGGTCAGCGTGGCCGGGTCAACCCCGACTTTGCCGTCCCAGAGTTGCCGGATATAAAAGTCGCGCTGTCGGCCGTCCAGTCCGACCGTGCGCAGCCAGCCCAGCGTGATGTCGCTGGCGGCCTGCATGAGCCGTTGGCCTTCCACCACCCGCTGACCCTGGTTGGAGATCTTGCTCTTTCCGCAGAAGGGGGCGAGCACCGAGTCCTGCGCCTCTTTGACCTGGAGAAATATTGGGTCTGCATCGCGCCTACCCATGAGGAGCAGGACCCAGCAGCGCGTCCCGACGCTGCCCACCCCGA
>DATJST010000401.1:0-2447 GCA_035503975.1 Acidimicrobiales bacterium
TGCTGCCACCTGGTGCCACGGGTTGCCACGCCCTAGTCCCCACGGAGTCCCCACGCGAGTGTTATGGTCGAGGGGTGAAGCGCCGCCTGTTCGGCACCGTAGAAAGGCTGCCCTCCAAGCATTATCGTGCGTACTACAAGCACGAGGGCAGGCGTATCTACGCCCAGGGGACGTTCGCCACCAAGGCCGACGCCAGCGCCTGGCTGGCCAATACCGAGACCGAGCTCCGACGGGGGTAGCTGGGTCGACCCTCAGCGGGGCCAGGAGACCTTCCAGCAGTACGGCCGGCGCCTGGATGAAGCGCACCGACCTGGCCGACAGCACCCGGGGCAAGTAGGAGGGCCTCCTCCGGTTGCACATCCTCCCTACGTTCGGCAAGGTCGAGCTGCGTAGCCTGGCCGGAGCGGCCAGCATGGTCCGGGCGTGGTACTACGAGCTCGACAGGCGGTACCCGGACGGCTCCACCGCCAATGACGCCTACCGTTGCCTCCGCGCCATCGTGAACACGGCCGTAGCCGACAGCCGACCGTAGCCGACAGCCGTATGCGCAAGTCCCCCTGCACCGTCAAGGGCGCTGGCATGGGGTCAGTCCCCGGCGGTGGGTCCATGGCACGGCTCGCTCGGCTGTTCGGAAGGGGACGGTCTCCTTCGTAGAACGAGCTTTTACCGGGCCTGTGGTCGATCTGTAAATTCCCGCGTCGCTGTATTGTTTTCGTTCATTGGGTCTGCGCGGCGGCCGGTGATTGCAGGGGCGCCCCCGGCTCGCAGATCCCAGGTAGGCCGCTCTCATCGCGGTGCTAGCCGGGCGTAGCCGCTAGTCGGGCAGGAGGTAAGACCGTGCCGGCTGGCGATGCGAACTAGAGGTGGCCATTAGGGACGAGACGCTCGAAGGCCGGGTGGCATTGGTCACGGGCGGCGGCCGGGGCATCGGGCAGGCGGTCGCCCTTGGTCTGGCCGCCGCCGGCGCTCGCGTGGCGGTGCTCGCCCGTTCCACTGACGAGGTCACCCAGACGGCCGCCCTGGGCGCCGAGCAGGGCGGACAAGCGCTGGCCGTCACGGCCGACGTCAGTGACCCGGCCCAGGTTAGTGCCGCCCTGGGCGTGGTCGGCGACCGGTGGGGCCCGGTCGAGGTGCTGGTCAACAATGCGGCGGTGGTGTGGCCGCTCGGCCCCAGCGTCGAGGTCGACGTGGAGGAGTGGGCTGCCGCGCTGGCCGTCAACGTCACGGCAGTAGCGCGGCTCAGTTTCGCCGTGCTACCGGGGATGCTGGAGTCCGGGTGGGGGCGCGTCGTGAACGTGTCCAGCGGCATCGCTACCCACCCGGCCTCCATGACCAGGGCCAACGCCTATGCCACTAGTAAGGCAGCACTCGAGGCGCACACCTTGAACCTGGCCGCCGAGCTCGGTGGCACCGGGGTTACCGTAAACGTCTTCCGGCCCGGAGGGGTCGACACCGCCATGCAGGGGTGGATCCGCGCCCAAGACCCGGCACTGGTCGGTGCCGGCCTGCACGAGCGGTTCGTGCACAGCTATGAGCAGGGCAGGCTGCTCACCCCCGTACAGTCGGCTTCTGCACTGCTCGCTCGCCTGGCCGGCGGGGGGACGGGCCAGATCTGGGATGCCGCCACCGGACCGGCCACCGGGATGATCCATCCCGATAACCACCAGGACTGACACCAGGAGAGCTCTCGATGCCGCTGCTCAAGCCAGGAGACGCTTTCCCGACCCTCGCCGTTGCTCGGGTCGGGGGAGGGTCGTTCACCATCCCCAGTGTCTTCGACGGCGGCTACGGGGTCGTGCTCTTCTACCGGGGCAGCTGGTGTCCGTACTGCAACGCCCAGCTCCGCGCTTTCCAACGCGCCACCGACAGCCTGAGAGAGGTGAGGACGAAGGTGGTCGCCTTGTCGGTCGACGACGAAGCAACTTCTGCCGATGTGGTCGCCAAGCACGGGCTGAGCTTCCCCATAGGGCATAGCGCCGACGCCATGGCGGTCTCGGCTCTGACCGGCGCGTTCGTCGACCCCGGCCGGGGCTTCCTCCAGTCGACCGGGTTCGTGCTCGACCCCGCAGGACGGGTGGTGGTGAGCGTTTACTCGTCGGGCGCCATCGGCCGGCTGGTGCCCGAGACGTCGTCGGGCTCATCCGTTACTTGCGCCAGCACAGCTCCATGGATTGAACCGGGAAAAGGGGCTCCGTCACCTGTGCTCGTTCACCCGGACGACGACGAATGTCCCTGTCACGACGCGGTCCCGTATTATTTTGAATAGCTTTTCCTTGCTTGGGCACGCCTTTAAAAATGCAAGTGCCGATTCTGACAGGTGAGGACGACCGTCGTAGGCAACGAGGGCTCGTACTACCGCCGAGGTCTGGCAATGCGGGGTAGCGGGACAGGGATGAGCCTAGCCCGCGCCCATTACCGGAAATGACCATTTATCGTGAGTGCGAACT
>DATJST010000402.1:0-16044 GCA_035503975.1 Acidimicrobiales bacterium
ACGTGCTGCGCAACCACGCTGACAGCCTTGTACTGGCCGAGTGCCACGTGAGCGCGGTGCCTGGGGAGGTGACCCTGCTGGTGTCCGGCCGGGCAGCCCTCGCGGCTGACCTCGGGCCCGAGCTCGACGCCGACCTGACGATCAAACCGAAGGCCCTCGTGGCCGCTCTCGTCGGTGCTCTCTTGCTCACCGTCCCCGTCGGAGGCATAGGGGGTGGCACAGCAGCCGAGCAAGAGGCCTTCGCGAGGGCGGCCGAGATCACCGCGGACGACGCCGCCAGCGCCGAAGGTGGCGCGGTGGTCGTGGCCGGTGACCAGCTCGGCGCCAACCTGGAAGTGCCGGCCGAGGCGCTTGGCAACAACGTGGCCGGGTTGGTCGACTCGGCCCTGACCGCGCCCGCCGACACCGCGGCCTATGACGCTTTTTTGGCCGGGTGGCAACAAACCGTCGCCGAAGGTGCCGACCTGATCGCCTCCGGTGAAGACGGCGCCGTCGTGAGCGGGGCCGATGCCGGTGACGTGGACGCCGCCGCGGGCGACTCGGTGGGGGGTTTTTGGGGATGGGTACTAGACCTGTGCGAAGCTCTTTGCGAGGCGGCTGCATGAAGCGGCCTCGCCTGCTAGCCACGGCGCTGGCCATTGTGGCGATGGCAGCCGCCTGCGGCGGCTCGCCCAAGCCTCACGCCGGCGTCACGACGCTCACCACGCTCGGGCCCCCTCCGACGGCCACCGCGCCACGCCCGACGGCACCGCCTGCGAGCCACCCGACCACCACCACGCCGACAACCACCACCCCACCGGCCGCGCCGACGACCACGCCAACGACGACGACCGCGCCGACCACCACGGCGGTCCCGACGACCACCACCCTCCCGAGGCCCGTGCGCACTCTTCCCGGCGGCTATGTACCGGCGCGCACCGGAGCCAAGCAGAGCAGCGTCGGGGTGCTACGGCTGGCCGCCGCTCACCGGCTCGACCCCGCGGCCCTGGTACGCGCCCCGCTCACGCCCGCCGAGGCGCGTCAGTGGTTGCCTTACGTCGCCGCCACCCCTGCACGCTTCACCGTGCACCCCCTGCTCGTCAGCTCGCTCTCGCTGGCGCCCGGCAAAGCCATCACGCTCGCCGCCGGCGACCTCGCCCCGGGCCGCACGCACCTGGGCATGGTGGTGCTGGTCGGCGCGGGCTTCCGCTCCCAGCACCTGGTCCTGGTCGGGCACGGGGTGGCCGCCGCCGTGGTGACCATGCCGGCTCATATGACCCGCGGCACCTGGGTGCTCGGCGTCGAAGACCTCTCGCGCATCAGGGCCGCGGGCAAGCGCCACCTGCTCACCGGCAGCGGATATGCCGACCTGGCCGTCTTCCGGGTTAGGTGAGCCGGCCGGCAGTCGGCCGCGTGCCGCGTGCCGCCGGCTGGGGGCACGAGAGCGCTTGTCCTGTTACCCGGCGCGGGCAGGACCGAGCGACGATGAGGCCGCCACCACGCCCCGGAACAGTGCCTGAGCAGCTTGCCGGGCCGCCTCCGCGGACGAGGGCTGGACGAGCACGGATTCGAGCTGGCGTAGCAGGTCGATCAACTGCTTGACGTTGCGGACGAAGTCCCCGGCGGACACGCCAGCCCCGCCCGCAGCGTCCGCCGAGCCCGGCGCGCTGAGCAGGCTCCCGAGCGACTTGCCCGAGGCCCACCCGTGGGCCAGCGCAGCGAAACCGGCGTCGGGTGGACGGGTCAGCGGGAGCCCAGCCCTCTGCTCGTCGATCGCCAGCTCCCGCGATATGGCCTGGACCGCCCGCCAGCGCTCTTCCACCAAGCGGCCCGGCAACTTTTGTTGGGGAGCCTCCGCCACGACCGGCCCCCGCGCCTCGTAGGTGAACATCGAGACGACCGCTGCCAACTCGACCGGGCGCAGGCCGTCGAGGATGCCCCGCTCGGCGCATTCCTCCACCAATAGGTCTTGTTCGTGGTAGACGCGCGCCAAGCGGCCACCGGCCGGTGTGAGCGCCCAGCCCTGCACGTAGCCCCAGTCCTCGAGCAGCTGGAGCACCCGGTCGAACTGGCGGGCCAGCGACTCGCTGCGCCCGAGGACCTGCCGGCGGAGCCGGTCCACCTGGGCCGCCAGCCGTTCGGCCCGGGCCGCAGCCCTCAGGTGCGAGCGAAGCTCGGGACAGGCGGCCACCGCCAGGCGCTCGGCGGCACCGTCGCGCCGGGCCTCGGGCGAGCTGCGGCCATGGGCGTCGGAGGCGTTCCCCAGCACCACTTCGGCCAAGGATTCCGCCACCCGGCGCTGGAAGTCGCGGCGGCGGGGCGCGAACGGGCCGGGCAGGTCCACACGCCCGACGACCTTCGGAGGCCAGTGGAAATCCTTTGCGGCCAGCTGGACCAACTGGCGGCGAACGGTTATCGCTTGCAGCCGGATGTCGTCTTTTTTCCTCTCTCTCGTCGAAAGGACGGCCACCCGGTCGTTGAAGCGAGTGCCGCCGGCCTTGCGCGCCGGTACGAGCACGACGTCCCCCGGCTTCAAGCGTTCCATGGCACGCACGATCTGGTTGACCCGCGAACGCGGCACGGCCGTTCCGGGCGGGGCGAGCTCGGGCCCTTCGCTCAGGCGCTTGTACTCCCAGACGTCGCCGAGCTCGCACTGCGCTGCCTCCAGGGCCGCCTGGTACTCCTGGGCCGCCCGTTCGAGGTGGCTCTCGAGGCGCACTATGTCGGCGTCCGCCCGGTACTGGGCAAACGAAAGGTTGAGCACGTGGTGCGCCTGCTCCGAGCTGCAGCGCCGCACGAGGTTGGTGGCCATGTTGTACGTCGGCCGGAAACTGGACGTCAGCGTGTAGCTGCGCGCCCCCGCCAACGAGGCGACCTGCTCGAAAGTCACGTTCGGTGCCCACAGCACCACGCCGTAGCCCACTTCGTCCGTCCCCCGCCGGCCGGCCCGGCCCGTTAGCTGGGTGTACTCGCCCGGCGTGAGGGCCTCCACGCGCTCCCCGCCGAACTTGGCCAGGCGTTCGATCACGACGGAACGAGCTGGCATGTTTATCCCCAGAGCCAATGTCTCGGTTGCGAAGACGACCTTGACCAGTCCGGCCAGGAAGCACTTCTCCACCGCTTCCTTGAACGGCGGCACGAGGCCGGCATGGTGAGCGGCAAAACCGGCCTCGAGCGCCGCCAACCACGGGCCGTAGCCGAGCGTCGTCAGGTCGGCGTCGGAGAGGTGGTCAACCGCTTGTTCGGCTGCCTCGCGTACCTGGCGGCGCTCCTGGCCGCTGGTCAGGCGATGGCCCTCGCGCAGGCACTGGCGCACGGCCTCGTCGCACCCAGCCCGGCTGAAGATGAAGTAGATCGCCGGCAGCAGGCCCTGGTCCTCGAGCAGGTCGACCACCTCGGCCCGGCGCGGCACGAAGAGGGGTCCTCGGCGCCTCGCCCTCCAGCCCCCGTCGGAACGGACCGTGATCGCCATGCCGCGTGGGTTCGGGCGCCCGTCCACGAGCGTCGGCATGAGCACCAGCTGCTCGCTGCGACGGTCGCCGAGCAGGAACAGGTTGTGCAGCGGGACCGGCCGCTCCTCCTCGATGATGGCTCGGGTGGAACCGCGCACGGTGCCGACCCAGTCGGCGAGCTCCTCGGCATTGGAGACTGTGGCCGACAAGCAGACCAGGTCGACCTCGGGCTGGAGGTGGATGATGACCTCCTCCCAGACCGGCCCCCGGTAAGGGTCCTGGAGGTAGTGGACCTCGTCGAGCACCACGTAGCGCAACCCGGCCAGGCCGCCCGCACCGGCGTAGATCATGTTGCGCAGTACCTCGGTGGTCATGACCACGACCGGTGCGTCGCCGTTGAGAGAGTTGTCTCCGGTGAGCAGGCCAACCCGGGCCGCCCCGTAACGGCGGCAGAAATCGGAGAACTTCTGGTTGGAGAGCGCCTTGAGCGGCGTGGTGTAAAAGGCCTTGCCGCCCTCGGCGAGCGCCTGTTCGACCGCGTACTCCGCCACCACCGTCTTGCCCGAGCCCGTCGGGGCGGCCACCACCACGCTGTGGCCCTCGTCCAAGGCGTCCATCGCCCGGGCCTGGAAGGCGTCCAGCTCGAAGCCCAAACTGGCAGTGAACGAGGCTCTCAGGTCACCGCGGCGCCGATTACCTGGGCGCCGTTCACCTGGGGCGCGCTCACCTGAGCGGCGCTCACCGGGCCGAGGCCCGCCCCGCGCCCCAGCTACCACCTGACCGTTTTACCCCAGCAGGGGTGCCAGCAGGCCCTCGCCACCGACCGCGCCAGCTACTTCTTGAGCAGCCGGCCCACCAGGATGCTCGCCTCGTAAAAAAAGATGAGCGGCACAGCCATAGCGGTGAAGGTTATGGGGTCGTTGCTCGGCGTGATTATGGCCGCCGCCGCGCACAGGACCACGATGGCCGGGCGCCGCCATTTGCGCCACTTCCGCGTCGGCACCACGCCCGAGATCATCAGGAACACGACGACGATCGGGTACAGGAACACACCGCCGAACGCCAGGCAGACCAGCAGGTAGAGGTTGACGTAGGAACCGATCGAGAAGGCGCTCGAAACGTCGGCACCCCCGACGCCGATGAGCCAGTTGAGGGCCTTCGGCCAAACCAGGATGGCCACCGCCACCCCCATCGCGAACAGTCCCATGGCGGAGACGACGAACGGGACGACGTACTGCTTTTCTTGCTTGCGCAGGCCGGGCGTGATGAACCGCCACAGCTCCCAGAGCCAGACCGGCGCAGCGAGCGCCACGGCGATGTAAAAGGCGAGCTGCAAGCGGGTGAGGAAGGCTTCTGTCGGGGTACGCGCCAGCAGGTTGCAGCTCAGCGTTTTGCTCGGGTGGTGGTGGCAGTAGTTCAGGTAAGGCCCGTGCATGAAATTGAGCACCGGGCTGTACAGGAACCAGCCGGCTATGGCGCCGACAACGATGGCTGCCGAGCAGATGACCAGGCGCTTGCGCAGCTCGGCCAAGTGCTCGTACAGCGACATGGCGCCGCCCTCACCGTCGGAGGCGGGCGGCCCTTGCTCTGCGCCTCGGGAGCCGTTGGTGCCGGCGGTCCCGGCTGTGCCCTCTTCCTTCAGGTCGGCGGCGGGGTCGGCCATCAGTTGAAGTTGGGGTCGTCCGGCGCCTCGTCCGAAGACGAGGGGGCACCTAGGCCGGGCCGGGCCGGGATGGCCACGGCCGGCCCCGGTGCCAATGTGGCGCCTAAGCCGCTACCTGCGTCAACAGGGCTCCCGCCGAGCGCGTCGCCGTCGCCGTCGCCCAAGAGGTCGCTTTCCACGACCGCCGGCGCGGCACTATCAGACAAAGGCGATGGCGGGCTGCTCGTGGTCCGCCCGTTGTTCCGCTCGAGTTGCGCGGTCATTTCCGCCTCGTGCACGGCGGCGTCGATGATGGCCCGAGGTTCGGCCAGGACCTCCTTGACCTCGGCCTGCAGGGTGGACGTGTACTTGCGGAACTGCGCGTAAGCCCTGCCCAGAGTGCGTGCGGCCTGAGGTAGGCGTTCGGGGCCGAGCACGAGCACGGCAATGATGAATATGAACACCAGCTTCTCTGGGTCGATGTTCACTGTTTCAGAGCCTACCGGCTACCTTTCAGCCCGTCCCGCGGGGCGGCCCGCGGCTAGGCCCCTACGTGCCGGGCGAGCGCTGCCAGGGGCTCGGGCTGAGGTTGCGGCCGGCGCTGAGGTTGCGGCCGGGGCTGCGGTTGCGGGCAGCGCTGGTGTTGCGGGCAGCGCTGGTGTTGCGGGCGGCGTGCGCTGAGAACGTCAGTGACGGCCGGCTGCGTGCTGGCGCACGCGTTGCAGCTCGGGATGAAGCCGCCGCACCTCGGCCCGGACCAGCCGCAGCCGGGCGGCCTCGCGGCGCACTGCGGCAGCCAGGGCGGCGAACGCCCCGGCGCTCAGCGCGCCGACGGCCAATAAAGCGGACCAGTCCCAGTTCACGCCGGCCTCAACGGGACCCGAGTGAGCCACCGCCGGCGATCACCTGCTCGAGCCAACCTTCGGAATCGAGCTCGAAATGGAACGCCAAGAGGTCGTCGTAGGTGATGGCCGGGCCGGACTTGGGCTCGGACAGTTCGGCGGGAAGGTCCCAGTTGACCACCCTCACCCCGGCCGATACGAGCAGCTCGACCACCCGCTGCTCGGCCGGTTTGTTGACGATCAGGCGGCAGCTCGGGCACAAGAAGGAGTAGCTCCCCTCGTCGGTGGCCGAGCAGACTTGCACCTGTACTTCGCGAGTCGTCAGTTCGACGTCTCCACAAGTTGGGCAGCTTGCCCGAACAGTCGCCACCTTGCGAACTCCTTCTCCTAGTCTCACCCGCCGGCCGGGGCCCCCGGGTACTCGAACCACTGACAGTCATATCGGCGGCCAGCCTTACCCCTTGAGCCCTTGGACCAATCAAGCCTCGACGTAGTTTTCCAATTTTCCGATGTTCTTAGCGCACCAGATGGCCCTTGTGAAGAGCCCCCGACGTTTGCCCTGTGGGGCAGGGACTTTGGTAACAGCAAGGACGGCCCGGCCCCGCCAAGTCGCTGCCGCCGGCCGGCGCTCGAGGGAGGTTGCTCAAAGCAGCCCGAGCCGGCCAAGGGGCCACAGGCGCACGAAGGCACGCCCGACTATGTAGTTCGCCGGCAGCGGTCCCCAATAGCGCGAGTCGTATGAGTCCTGCCGGTTGTCACCCATCACGAAATAGTCCCCTTTTGGTACCAAATATGGATTGGGCAGGACCCCGGGCCAGGTGGTGCAGTAGGGGGACGACGGGCTCTGCCACCCGGCCGGTAGGTATGGTTGGGCCAGCTGGCGGCCGTTTATGTACACCCGGCAATGGTCGACATAGATGTGCTCGCCCGGCAGGCCGATCACCCTCTTGATCAGGTCGTCCTTCGAGCCCCCCGTGTCAGTTGGCGGCCGGCGGAAGACGACCACGTCACCTTCGTGCACGGGGTGCAGGTCGTAGGAGAGCTTGTTGACCAGCACCCGGTCTCCTGGCCGCAACGTTGGTTGCATGGAAGCGGACGGGATGTAGAACGCCTCGAGCGCAAAGGTCTTGATGAGCAGTGCCAACCCGACCGCGACAGCCAGGACCAGGCACCACTCGAGCAAGCTGCGCCGCGTTGGTGCGGCCTTTGGACGTGCAGCCATGTGCCGCGGCCCCCTCGCCCGCCGCCATCGTGCCCGGGTCACCGTCGGTACGTTACCGGCCGCCGCCCCGGCACCGAGGTGCCAGGAGCACCCCGGAGCTCGTAGCCACAAGGCGGCTGTCGCCTTTTCGCTGCGAGGCCGGCCCTGGCTTGGGCGGTCCTAGCTTGGGCGGGCCTAGCCTGGGGCGGGCCTAGCCTGGGGCGGGCCTAGCCTGGCTGGTAAACGGCCAGTACCCGCCGGGCCGCCGCTTGCGCCGCGCCCGGGGCGCCCGAGACCACTCGGGCATCGGGCCCGGCGCGCAACAACAGCCGCTCGAGCCAGGCCGCCGAACTGGCGCGCAACTCCACCCGGATGTGGCCCTCAGCGAGCTCGGCCACCCCTTCGTGAGGGTAACGGTCGGCGACCCAGCGAGCACCCGGGGCGAGGTCGAGCACGATCAAAGGGTCTTGGGTGCTGCGCTCGTAGGTGGAGAGGTCCCCCACGTCGCTCGGAGGCTCGAAGTGCTCGTCCAACAGCACGGCGTCGCGCGCCCGGTCGACGCGGAACAGCCGCTTGCCGGCCGCCTGCTCGCACCACGCCGACAGGTACCAGTGGCCCTCTGACGAAAAGACCCGCCAGGGGTGCACCACGCGCCGGCCGGACTGGTCCCGGCCGAAGGAGTAATAGTCCATCGCTACCTTGCGCCCCCCGGCAGCCCCTGCCTGCAAGGTAGCCAGGGTCTCGGCCGAGGCGGCGCCGAGCTCGATATCGAGAGCATCGTCCGCTCCGGCACCGAGGATCATCTCCAGCTTGGCCACTGCTCGGGCCAACGCCGTGCCTTCCCGGCCGGCGGTGGTGCCTTCCCGGCCGGCGGTGATGCGTTCCTGGTCAGCGCCCCTGCCTTCCCGGTCGGAGGTAGTGCTTTCCTGGTCAGCGGCCCTGCCTTCCCGGTCCATGGCGGCACCGGCCGCCGGCCGGGCCGGCGTCCCTCCCATGCCCGGCAGCCCGCTAATGGCCGCCGGCACCTCCAGCATCGCCCGAGCTGCGGCGACCAACGCAAGCGCCTCAGGCGGGCTCAGCCGCACCGGCCGGCGGAACCAGTCGGCGAAACGCACCCAAACTCGGCCGCCGTCGAAGTCCACCTCGATAAGGGCATCGGGTGTGTACGGGTAGGCGCCGCACAGGAAGAGCAAGTTGAGGTCGGCAACGAGCTCGCGCTCGGAGATTGCGAAACGTTCGCAAACCTCGCTCACCAGGGGGCCGTCGTGGGCTACCACCCAGGGCACGATGGCCAGCAACCGCGAGAGCCGTTCGACGGCGCTCGGACGGCTCATGGCGCCGCCGCCACGGGCGTGGCCGGCGTTGCGGTCAGTGCCCGGAGCCAATCGACCACCTCTTGGCGGACGGGTGCGGGCCCCAGGACCTCCGCATGATCGAGCAACCCGAGCACGAAGCTGCGGAACGCGGCCCGGTTGGTCACGGCCAGGCGCGCCTCGACGGAGCCGTCCGGCAGGCGCCGGGTCACGGCTGCGGGACCGCAAAGCGCCTCTACCCAGGGCGCCTGCGAGGCATCGACGCGTACGTCGACCAAAACTTCCTCGTCGTCACCGAGCCGCCACGGCGGCGGGGGCCCGGCTGGAGCGCCAGCCGGGCGCTCGAAGCTGCCGGGGCGCTCGGCCAGGGCGACGGGCCCGTCGATGCGGTCCACGCGGAACAGCCGCTCGCCCGCTCTGCCGTGGTCGAAGCCGGAGAGGTACCACCGCCCTTGCCGGTAAGAGAGGCGGTACGGGTCTACTTGACGGTCAAGGCCGTTGTACCTGAAACGGGCGGCGCGCCGCTCGGCGACGGCAGAGAACAGCTCGGCCACGGCCGGCGCCAGCGTCACATCCACCTCGGGCACCACGGGCGGCAGCGGCGGCCCCGCGGTGTACGTAGGCCCCCTGGTGTGCCCGGGGCCCGTGGTGTGCCCGGGGCCCGTGGTGTGCCCGGGGTCCGTGGTGTGCCCTGGGTCGGTGGTGTGCGTGGGCTCCCCGGGCTGCGTGGGCTCCGCGGATTGCCCAGGCCCCGGTCGGGAGCTAGCGCGGCTCGATGCCGTGAGCTTCCACAGCGCCGTAGTCGCTGCGCCCCGGCCGGCGCCTTGGAACACGACGGTGGAGGCGGCCAAGCTGAGCGCCATGAGCTCGTCGTCGTCGAGCCCAGGGTCCGGCAGCTCGTAAAGGTGACGTGGGACCCGGTAGCCGGTGCCGCTGTCGGGGCGGTTGGGGTCAAGCTGCTCGGTGAGCACCGGTATCCCCATCTGGCGCAACAGTTCCTTGTCGCGCTCGAAGTTGCGCCGGAAATTCTCCGCGTCGCCGCTCTCGCTGTACCCCCCGACACGCAGCCGGAGCTCGTCTCGCGATAAGGGCCGCGGGGTATCAAGAAGGGCCACCACGAGGTTGACGAGGCGTTCGAGCCGGTCCACAGCTCAATGTTAGGTAGACAGCGGGCGTCGGCCGCCGAGCGACTGGGAACAGCCGCTCATTGCCTCTAGTGGGCCGGTCAGAGCGACGCGATCAGCTTCTCCACCCGCTCGTCACGCGCCTTGAAGGGGTCCTTGCACAACACCGTGCGCTGCGCCTGGTCGTTGAGCTTCAAGTGGACCCAGTCGACGGTGAAGTCGCGGCGCCGTTCCTTGGCCCTGCGGATGAACTCGCCGCGCAGGCGCGCCCTGGTTGTTTGGGGTGGTTCGTCAAGCGCGCGCTCGATGTCGTCGTCGGTGGCCATGCGCTCCACCAGGCCGCGCTTTTCCATCCGGTAGTAAAGACCGCGTTGGCGGTTGACGTCGTGGTACTGGAGGTCCATTAGGGCGACTTTGGGATGAGTGAGAGGTATCCCCTCGCGCTCGCGATAGGCCTCGACCAGCTTGCGTTTCATCACCCAATCGCATTCACGGTCGAGCGACCAAGGGTCTTTCTCTATGCCCTTCAGGCAGTGCTCCCACATCTGCAGTGCCTTGTCCTCGAGCGGCGAAAACCCCTTTGCCTGCTGGTAGCGCTGAGCACGCTCGAGGTACTCCGACTGGATGTCGAAGGCGCTCGCTTCGCGTCCGTTGGCCAAGCGCACCTTGCGCCGGCACGTGGTGTCGTGGCTGATCTCGCGGATAGCCCGGATCGGGTTTTCGAGCGTCATGTCGCGCATAACCACTGAACTGTCCTCGAGCATGCGCAGCATCATGCTCGTCGTGCCGATCTTCAAGAACGTGGCGTACTCGCTCATGTTGGAGTCGCCCACGATCACGTGCAGGCGGCGGTACCGCTCGGCGTCGGCGTGCGGCTCGTCCCGCGTGTTGATGATCGGTCGGCTACGGGTCGTAGCCGACGACACGCTCTCCCAGATGTGCTCGGCCCGCTGGCTTATGCAGTACTGCGCCCCCCGCGCGGTCTGTAGCACTTTGCCCGCACCGGCATAGATCTGGCGAGAGATCAGGAACGGGATCAGCACCTCGGCGTAGTGGGTGAAATCGTCGCGGCGGGTGGTGAGGTAGTTCTCGTGGCACCCGTAAGAATTTCCCGCCGAGTCGGTGTTGTTCTTGAACAAGAAGATCACGCCGCGGATGCCCTCTTCGCGCAGGCGCGCCTCGGCCGACACGACCAGGTGCTCCAGGATCCGCTCGCCGGCTTTGTCGTGCACGACCAGGTCGGCAATCGAATCGCACTCCGGTGTCGCGTACTCGGGGTGGCTGCCCACGTCCAGGTAGAGACGCGCGCCGTTCTCGAGGAACACGTTGGACGAGCGGCCCCAGGACACGACCCGGCGGAAGAGGTAGCGCGCCACCTCGTCGGGGCTGAGGCGGCGCTGGCCGCGCAACGTGCAGGTGACGCCGTACTCGTTTTCCAGGCCGAAGATGCGCCGTTCCATATTCTGTGCCTTGTCGCTCGTTTGTCCCTAGATCGGCAGGCTACCCCGCCGGCCGAAGCCCGGCGCGGCACCCTCCGCGCAGCCTAAGCCCGCCGCGGCCCTTGGTATATGGTGTCCCTATGAGCGAAGGCTTGCGGATGGTCCACTTGAGGACCGTCCCGGATGCCTGGCACGCCAAGGTCCTTGCCGCCCGTCTCGGCAGCGAGGGGATCGTGACCCAGTTGCGGGGCGCGGTGTCGGGGCCGTACCCCTTCGGAGCCGTGTCGGTGCTGGTGGAGGCGGCCCAGGCGGAGCTGGCAGCCGAGCTGTTGCTTGCTGATGAGGTGGAAGCGGCCTTCTCTGGCATTAGGGTGAGCGCACCTCCCTTTGACCGGGCGCTCGCCGAAAGCTCCGGCACTGGCGGCGACGAAGGCACCTCCCCCGCCGGCGATTGGGTGCCCGAGGGAGCCGAGCACCCGCTGCTCACCACGTCGGCCGATAGCGACATCGACATCTGGCCCGACCGGCCGCGCACTCGCCCGCCCTGGCGCCGTGCCGTGGCTGCCGTTGCCGCCCTCCTGGTGGCCGGCGCGCCAGTATTGGCTCACTTCGTCGGCTAGCCGGCGTCGCCGTCCTGGCTAGGGCGAAGTTCTCGACAATTTCGCGGTGGACGTCGGTCGGCGGACGGCGGGCCGCTAGGTCACGCCGACCGGCGGGGAAAGCAGCACGGGACGCGGTTGGTAGGTCACGGCAGGTGGCGTAATGGCCGACGTAGCCGCTTACCGGGCAAGGTTTTGGTCGCGGTCCGAGGTTCTCGGTGTGCCAGCGTTACCAGAGGCAACGCGGGCGCGACCAGTTCCTCGTTTGCACCCAGATCTCGCTCACCGGAGGCCCGCCAGAGGAGGCGATGGTGGGACGAGGGCCCGGAGCACCCGCGACTGGTGCCCGGCCACTGCTGACCCGCCGTCAGGGCCATGGTGGCGAGCCGCAGATGCTACTGCGGCGGCTCGCCGGCACCGGTGGGGGCCTCGGAGCCGGAAGAGCCTGCTGCCGCACCGTCCTCGCCAGCAACCTCGCCTTCAACCTCGCCAACCTCGCCAACCTCGCCAACCTCGCCAGCAACCTCCGCGTCAACCTCGGCGGGCGACGACCCGCTTTCAGCCGGGGCCTCCCCTGCGCCGCCCGGCTCACCCGAGAGGATGCGCTCGAGCTCCCGGCCCACGATACGACGGAAGGCCCGGCGCCCGTTGCCCCGGTCGAGCACCGCGACCTCTAGCTCGTCGGGCCGTAACTCGTGGTCACTGCCCCCGAGCGCCTTGACGGCTCCGCTGAGCGCTTGCCGCAAGGACCACCCCGCCTCGTACGCGCGGGCCATGCGGCCACTGATCGCGTCCGCCTCACCTCCTAAGACCGTGAAGCGGTCCTCGTCCACAACCGTGCCGTCGTAGAGGATGTGGAACATCTGGTCTCGGCCGGGCTCGGGGCCTACCTCGGCCACCAGGATCTCCACCTCGAGCGGTTTCATCTCGTGGGTGAACACGTTGCCCATGTGGCGGGCGTACAGGTTGGCCAGGGAGCGGGCGTCGACATCCTCCCGGCTGAACTGGTACCCCTTGACATCGGCGTACTGCACCCCGGCCACGCGCAGCTGGTCGAACTCGTTGTACTTGCCCACCCCACCGAAGGCGATGCGGTCGTATATCTCGCTCACCTTGTGGAGCGAACGCGAGGAGTTCTCCGAGCAAATGAGCACGCCTTGGGCGTACACAGTGGCAACGAGGGGGCGGCCGCGGGCGATGTTCTTCCGCGCGAAGTCCGCCTTGTCCTTCATGAACTGCTCGGGCGCTACGTAGAACGGCATCGTCATGAGCGCTTCCTCCTGCTCGTGCCCGTGCCTTCGCCCCGCTCGCGCGGGGCACCCCTGCGCCGGGTCGTCTCGCCGCCCTCGGCGGCGGCAGCGTCGTCCTCGTCTTCGGGGCCATTGTGCGGCCGGTGGACCTCTGCCGCGCTCAAGGTCTGGATCACGCGCTGGAACGCCTGCGCCACCTCGGCTTCGGGCACCCGGAAAAAACCTTCGGCCGTGATGGTGGCCACCGTCGGGTAGATGCCCCTGACCGCGTCCGGCCCGCCCGTAGCGGAGTCCTCGTCCGCCGCCTGCCAGAGCGCCCGCACGCACAGCTCGATCCCCTCCTCGCGCGACATGCGCTCGCGAAAGCCGAGCTTGATCGTGGTACGGGCATCCCTCCCACCAGAGCCGTCAGCGTGGTAGTCGGTCTCCTCGTAGCGCCCGCCGGTCGGGTCGTACGTGTAGATCCGGCCACGTCCGCGGCGCAGGTCAAAACCGGCGAACAAGGGCACGACGATGAAACCTTGCATGGCCATGCCCAGGTTGGAACGCACCATCTGGGAGAGCTGGTTGGCCTTTCCCTCCAGGCTGAGGGCCTGGCCCTCCACCTTCTCATAATGCTCGAGTTGCAGCTGGAAAACTCGGACCATTTCCACCGCCGGCCCGGCGGCGCCCGAGATCGCCACACCGCTATGGGCGTCGGCGGGGTGGACCTTTTCCAGCGTGCGGTGCGCGATGGCGGGGCCGGCCGTGACCCGTCGGTCGCCGGCCATGATGACGCCGTCGGCGTAGCGCACCGCGCAGATGGTCGTGCCGTGCGCCAAGTCGAACGCCGCCGGCGTCCCGCCGCGCCCCACTGACGGCAGCGGGGGCGCGAAAGGCACGGACGACGCGCCGGATGCCCCGAAGGGCGCAAGCCCTGCTCGGCGCAGCACTTCGCTGAAGTCCGGCCCGGGATCTTGCTCAGGCGGGAACATGGGCAGGCTCATAGGTGCCTATCGACCCTAGTGGACGCACACTGCGGGGCTGCGCAACCCCAGACCGGCCCGGCCGCGTGGCCGCGACCGCTACTCGCCTCCCTTTTGCACGTAGGACTTCACGAACTCCTCGGCGTTGTCCTCCAGCACCTCGTCGATCTCGTCCAACAGGTCGTCGAGCTCGGCCTTGAGCTCCTCGCCCCGTTTGGAACCGGCGGGGACCTCTTCGACCTGTTCCGGCTCCGAACGCGAGGGCGCTTGTTTTTTGATCTGCTCTCTCTCAGCCATTAGTTGTTGTCGTCCCTCCTCAAGAGCCCAACTGCTCGAGCAGCTCGGCCGGAGTACTGCACCTTGCAAGTAACTGATCGACATGTGCCGCCGTACCTCTGAGCGGCTCCATCATCGGTACTCTACGTAGCGGGTCGCTCCCCAGATCGAACACCAAGGAATCCCAGTTGGCGGCCGCTATGGCCTGGGGCCAACGCTGCAGGCAACGCCCGCGGAAATACGCTCGAGTGGTCGTCGGCGGCTCGGACACCGCCGCAGCGACGGCTTCTGGGGTGAGCACACGCTCCATGCCCGCCCGGGCGTACAGCGACCGTTCGGGCCGCACGTCATGGTACTGCAGGTCCATCGCCAACAACCTCGGGTCCTTCCAGCTCAAGCCGTGGCGATCGCGGTAACCGCTGACCATGCGGTACTTGGCCACCCAGTCCAATCTATTGGACTGGCTCATTGGGTCAGCTTCAAGGCCGGCGAGCACTTCCTCCCAGCGTCGCAGGATCTCCCGGCCGACGTCGTCGCCGCCAACAGGGCGCAGGCCCACGTCCTCGGCGTACTTCCGGGCCAGCTCGAGGTGCTCCCACTGGATTTCGAGAGCACTCATCTGCCGCCCGTTGGCGAGTGGCAACGGCTCTTTCAGGGTCAGGTCGTACGACACCTGGCGCATGGCCCGTACCGGCATGGCCAGGGCGTAGTCACGGCCATGGCGGGCGAACCAGTCGTCTTCGATCATGGCTAGCAGGAGAGCCGTGGTGCCCACCTTGAGCAGGTCCGCCACCTCGGAAAGGTTGGCGTCGCCCAGGATGACGTGCAGCCGCCGGTACTTCTGAGCGTCGCAGTGCGGCTCGTCGCGCGTGTTCACGATCGGGCGCTTGAGCGTGGTCTCGAGGCCGACCTCCTCTTCGAAGAAATCCGCCCGCTGAGTGATCTGGAAGTCCACGTGGTCGCTACCGGGCGCCTCGGCCCCCACCTTGCCCGCTCCGGTGTAGATCTGGCGCGTCACGAAATGCGGTATGGCGTACTGGACCACGCGCGAGAACGGTACGGACCGGTCCATCAGGTAGTTCTCGTGGGCCCCATAAGAATTGCCCTTGCCGTCGGAATTGTTCTTGTACACGCTGATCTGCTGGCCCGGGGGCAGCAACCGGCCGGCGGCGTCGACCGAGCGGGCGAGGATTGCCTCCCCCGCCTTGTCGTACAAGATGGCTTCGAGGGCAGTGGAGCATTCCGGCCCGGAGTACTCGGGGTGAGCGTGGTCGACGTAGTACCGCGCGCCATTGGTGAGCACGGCGTTTACCAAATGGGTCTCGATCTCTGGTGCCATCTGGGCTTCGCGCACAAAGCCGCGGGCGTCCCGGGCGGGCGATTCGTCTTGGAAGTCCCACTCGATGCGCCGCGCCAGGGAAGCCACATAGGCATTGATCAGCGCCGACGAGGCCGCGATGGGGTTGGGCTCCCCACCACCACGGACGATGATGCCGTACTCGGTCTCCATGCCGAGGACCTTGACAATGGCCACGCGCCGACGTTACCCCGCCCAAGGCTCCAAGAGGCCGCCATATCCCTTGGCCCTCTGCGGGCTGGGCGCGCAGGCGTTGGGCACCATCCTTGAGCTCAGCGCGTCAATTCGTTACAAACCGCAGTGCCACGGCGGTCGGCCATCCGGCTGCTCCGGTGGAGGTGTTGCTCGTGTGGACGCGAGCCGGCTCTGGCTGCCCCGCGTGCTCGGAGCGCTGGGCCACCTGGTCAGCGCTGAGCGGGGCGGGCAGATGCGATCACGTGCTCGCGCCACTCGCCGATCGCCGCCAGCACCGCCTCATCGCGTGCTACGGCGGGCAACAGCAGGCCACGGCGGGCGTCCCAGGCCCGGGCTACTTCGGTCAGCGGCACGCCCAGGGCCAGGGCACCGGCCTGGACGGCGGCACCGTAGGCCACCAACTCGGGCTG
>DATJST010000403.1:0-3232 GCA_035503975.1 Acidimicrobiales bacterium
AAGATCGGTATGTCGATGTGGCGGACGGCGGCCGACTGCTGGTACGACAAGGAGGGCAAAGCTGCCGAAGACCTGGCCGAACGGGACGGGGAGATGGACGACCTGCAGACCGTCCTGGTGAGCGAGGTCGCCGCGTCGAAAATCTCGTCCGCGGCGGCGATGGAGCTGGCGCTGGTAGCGCGCTTCTATGAGCGTTTGGGTGACCACGCGGTCAACATCGCCCGGATGGTCGGCGCCATGCACGACGATCTCGGGCGGGACTAGCCATGAAGAGCCCCCGCTCGGCCAGGGTAGAGCCTCAACAAGCTGGTACCGTGGCGTCGTCATGGTCCGGCGCCGCGAAGATGGTTAGGAAGGGATAGACCATAATGGAACTCGGTCTCGAAGTGGACGACAGCCGGCGGCCCTATACAGTGCTGTCCGTCAAGGGCGAAGTTGACGTCTACACGGCCCCCCGCCTGCGGGAAAAGCTCGTCGAGCTGGTGAGCCAGGGTAGGCACCAGATCGTTGTGGACTTGGAAGGGGTCGACTTCTTGGACTCGACTGGCCTCGGTGTGCTCGTGGGCGGTCTGAAGCGGCTCCGCAGCCACGATGGCGACCTCACCTTGGTGTGCACTCACCAGCGGATCCTCAAGGTTTTCGAGATAACCGGCCTCACTAAAGTGTTCTCGATCTTCGACTCGGTCGACCAAGCCGTCGCCCTGTAACCTCGGCCGCTCCTCGGATGCACCGCGCCCTGGTGCTCGAACTGGATGTGCCCTCCAGCCCCGAGTACATCGCCATAGTCAGGCTCGTGGTCGCGTCAGTGGCCTCGGCGCGCCGGGCTCTGGCGGACGAGCGGATCGACGACCTCAAGCTTGCCGTGTCGGAGGCGTGCACCAATGCCATCGAGGCCAACCTCGCGGTCCGGCCTGGCTCACCGGCACCCGTTCACGTGGAGATCTGGGAAGGCCCAGATCGCCTCGAGGTGAGCATCGAGGACTCAGGTCCCGGCTTCGACCCTGACACGCTGGAGTTCCCTCCGCCGATCACCGACCCCACTCGCCTCAACTTCGAGCGCGGGCTGGGCGTGCCTCTGATCCGCACTTTGGTCGACAACGCCTCTTTTGTCCGTAAAGAAAGAGGCACGTCGGTCCGCATGACCGTGTTCGGGGGGCCTCTTGACGGCGACGATACCGGCGCTATCTACATGGACCTCTCCAGCATCTCCCAGCTACCCCCGCTCAGCGGGCAGGGCTGAGCCCGTATGGCCGTCTACCGAGGGCGGCCGGCACTGCTGCACAAGGTTCGGACCTCCGGCACTTGACTTTCGGGCTATAAAAATCTATCTTCAGTTCCGTCAAATGACGGTTATCGAGCTAGCCCGGTCGCAGCGCGCCGCTCTCCGGGAGATCTGGAGGCGCACTGCCCAACCGGGGGACTCGGCCCGCACCGGCGACCTCGCCGCCGCCCTGCACGTCTCCCCTGCTACGGCCACTGCCATGGTCAAGCGCCTGGTAGACCGGGGCCTGGCCACTCACGCGCCGTACAAGGGCGTGGCGCTCACACATGACGGTCGCAAAGTGGCGGTGGCGGTCGTACGCCGGCACCGCATTGTCGAGCGGTTCTTGGCGGACCTGCTCGGCTACAGCTGGGCCGAGGCCGACCGGCTCGCCCCCGAGTTCGAGCACGACCTACCCCAGGAGGTCGAAGACCGGCTTTTCGACGCCCTGGGGCGGCCCGCCACGTGCCCTCACGGCTTCCCCATCCCAGGTGTCGGCTCCGACGGAGAAGCCAGGATGTCCCAGCTCTACGACCTCGAACCCGGCCAGACCGCCGTGGTGGCGCTGTCCAGCTCCGTCAGCCCCGCTATGGTGGCCTTCCTCGCTGAGATGGGGCTGGTCCCCGGGGCTGAGGTGGAGGTCATCGAGAGGCAGCCGTTCGGCGGCCCGCTGGTGGTCCTGGTGGCGGGCGCCCAGCGGGCCCTGGGGGAGAGGGCCGGCCGCCAAGTCCACGTTCGTACCCTGTCAACCACAAACGGCCCCTTCACCGCTCACGACCTGGGCGATGCGGGTGCAACGCCCTAAGCTGCCTCGGCACAGCCTTGGTGGCGCCGAAAAGGAGAGAGTTTGATGCCTAAATACGTCGCCGCCGGTTCGGGTGGGTACCAGGCCTTCACTTTGCGCAGTGAAGACTGGGCCTGGCTCGTGTTCGCTCTGGCCTGCGCCCTCGTATCGCTTGTCACTGCGCTCGTCCTCATGCGGACGGTGCTGGCCGCCGACGAGGGCACGTCCTCGATGAAGGAGATCGCCCGCGCCATCCAAGAGGGCGCGCTGGCCTACCTGCGCCGCCAGTACCGCACGATCGGCCTGATCGTGATCCCGGTGGCGGTGCTCGTCTTCGTCACAGCGACCAAGGTGGTGAACCTCGCGACAGGCCACACCGTGCTGAGCTTCGTGCCGTCGGGGATATTCCGGACGCTTGCCTTCATCGTGGGTGCCACGTTCTCGGGCCTCACCGGTTTCATCGGCATGAGCACCGCTGTCAGGGGCAATGTGCGTACCGCCGCCGGTGCCCGCAACGGCTCCCTACCCGCCGCCCTCCGCGTGGCCATCCGCACGGGCGGCGTAACCGGGCTCTTCGTAGTCGGTTTCGGGCTCTTGGGCGTGACCGTGATCGTGATGCTCGCTCAGCACTCGGCCACGGCCATCCTGGTCGGCTTCGGCTTTGGGGGCTCACTGCTGGCACTGTTCATGCGTGTGGGCGGAGGCATCTACACCAAAGCCGCCGACGTCGGCGGCGACCTGGTGGGCAAGGTGGAGGCCGGCATCCCCGAAGATGACCCGCGCAACGCCGCGACCATCGCCGACAACGTGGGCGACAACGTGGGCGACTGCGCCGGAATGGCTGCTGACCTGTTCGAGTCCTACGGGGTGATCCTCGTGGCCAGCTTGATCCTCGGCAATTTCGGTTTCACGAGCATCGGGAAACAGGCGGTGCTGGGCATCACCTTCCCGCTGGTGGTCATGGGCATCGGCGTGCTCGCCTCGATCATCGGGGTCTTCCTGATCCGCGCGACGCCGCGAGACCGCTCGGCCATGGCCCCGATCAACCGGGGCTTCATGATCGCTGCCGGGCTCACCATCGTGGCGTCGTTTTTCGTGGCTCAGTTCTATGTCCACGAGCTCAAGGTCTGGTGGGCGATAGTCGCCGGCGTGCTCCTCGGCCAGGTGATATCCCGCATCACGGAGTT
>DATJST010000404.1:0-4694 GCA_035503975.1 Acidimicrobiales bacterium
CCACGGCGAGCCCGACTTCCCGGACCCGAACGGGCAAGGACTGATCCAGGTCACCAACCCGACCGGGATCATGGACCCGAACTCGCCGCAGTTCCAGAGAGCCCAGACGGCCTGCCAGAAGCTGGACAACGGCTTCCCGGAATCGATGACCGCCCGTTCACCCGGGGGGCCGGGGCCGGGCGGCGGACCGGCCGCCACATGAGGCAGTGCGTAAATGCGTAAACACGGCGGCCGGCGAACTCAGCCGGGCACGACGTGCGGGCCAAGACTACCCGGCTGCGACGGCGAACCAACGGTCCCGCGGCGTGCTCCCACTGCCATAGGCCTTGCAGCTGCTCCAGATCATCCGGAACTGCCGGTGAGCAGCCTGGCGGCGGCGAAGGGCGGCGCCAGGCAGGCGCGCGAGATCGCAGAGCCGTCACACGTTCTGGTTAGGGGGTGGAGCGATCGCTTTGTCTGGGAAGATGCTGCCATGTACCTACCCATCGAGCCGTACGACTCCGGCCACCTCGAGCTGAGTGACGGCCACGCCGTGTACTGGGAGGTGGTCGGCTCGCCTGACGGTCTCCCAGCGGTCTGGCTGCACGGCGGCCCGGGTGCGCCGGCCTCCCCCGGCAGCCGGCGGAACTTCGACCCCGCCCGGTACCGGGCGGTCATCTTCGACCAGCGGGGCTGCGGCCGCAGCCGGCCATTGGCCAGCAACGCCGACGCGGACCTGTCTACCAACACCACCGACCACCTGGTCGCTGACGTCGAGCGCCTGCGATCGCACCTCGGCATCGACCGATGGGTTGTGGTCGGGGGCTCCTGGGGGGTTACGCTCGCCCTCGTCTACGCTCAGCGTCACCCAGAACGGGTCCTCGGCATGGTGCTCGCGGCGGTGACTTCAGGGCGGTGGAGGGAGACGCAGTGGATCACTCGGGACATGGGGCGAGTGTTCCCCCGTCAGTGGGACCGGTTTGTGGGACTGGTGCCCGAGGCCGAACGCGGCGGGGACCTTGCTGCCGCCTACGCGCGGCTCCTCGCCAGCCCGGACCAAGCGGTGCGCGAGGAGGCCGCGCGGCGCTGGTGCGAGTGGGAGGACACCCACATGTCCCTTGCGCCCGGCTACGAGCCGCACCTCAGCGTGCGGGAGCTGTCCTGGCAAATGGTCTTTGCCCGGCTGGTGACGCACTACTGGGGGCACGGCTGCTTCCTGGCCGACAACGAGGTGCTCGCCAACATGGCGAGGATCGCGCACATCCCCGCCACGCTGGTCCACGGCCTCCACGACATTTCCGGCCCGCTCGACACTGCGTGGGAGCTGCACAAGGCATGGCCGGCTAGTCGCTTGGTCGTCGTGGACGACGCCGGTCATTTCGGCGGGAGCATGGGCGAGCAGTTCACTGCCGCGATCGATGCCATGGCCGACCAACTGCGCCGCGGCTAGAGACACCCCGGGCGCCCCGAGTGCCCTGTTATCCGCTGCCCTCGAACCCTTTATTGGTCAAGGGAAATCTGTCCATAGCGAGACGGCTCGGGAGCGGACTCAAGACAACGGACCGGCGTCTTTATTGTCGCCGGGCCCACGGCTCGCTGCGAGAGCTTCGAAGGTGTCGGGCAGCTTTGTGATGGCGATGAGTGCCAGGAGTGGCGGCCTCGGGCCCGTTGAGGTGTGCCCGGCCGAGGGCGACGTGCCGGCCATGCCTCGGCGCGCGGTTACAACCATCGCTTGAGCGGTAGCGAGATTTTGGGCGATGGTCGTGTCGCCAAGGAGGCCGGGGTCGGCCACAGCGCGGGCGGTCAGGTCGGCTATGAGCCCGCCGCAAGCCCGGACAGAAAGAGGGCCATTACGGCGGTGACGGCCACCGCCCAGTAGGCGTAGTTCGCTGGCCGCAGCCAGGTGGCGATGCCAAGCACGGCGAGTACCACCACGACCGTCCAGTGGCTGCCGGCGGGAAGCGCACCGAGCAGGACCGTGCCGAAGCCGGCCCCGGCAGCGGTCCCTAGCCCCCCGCAGATGTGGCAAAGGTGGTACTTGGTGCAGTCGCGGAGATGCCAGTCGGTCAGGCCCACGACGTGCTGGCGGCTTATGAGGATGGCTCGTGCCGCTACCTCAACCACTCGGGCAAGGCCGCGGTCATCGAAGACCGCTCGATCGAGCCCGTCTACGCCGCCGGCCGCGCCTGGCTCGACGTAGCGCAGCTTCTTGTACGTCTCATAGGCCCTTGGGACCATCCGGACCTACCTTTACTGCCTGCGGGGCACATGCGGGTCATGGTCCTCACCCCGAGTGGGCCCCACTTCGGCCAGGGCCCCCAGCAACAGATGATGGCCCAGCCACCCGTTGGGCCCTTCGTACAAGCGGCGACAAGGCTTCTCTCGGTGGTGGTGAACCTTACAGTCCCGTCCGGCGGCTCGTCGTAAAGGCGGCAGGCGACGATCGGGCCACACAATTAAAGAGCAAACTGCCTACGGTCTGCCAGACCCTTACAACGCCAGATCACCCACTTCTGTGCTCGCCAAAAAGTCATTGCATTGCAAGGCTAATCGGCCCAGATTAGACGGCTCCGGCGTCCACAAGCGGCTCCTCGTCGGACTGAGAACGGCCAGTCTGATGCCCGTGGCCGCGAGATCGCTGATTTATTCAGCATTCGGAGCAGGTCGACGTCAGCTGTTGAGCTACCGGTATTTTCCAATTCTGCACGGTCCGAGTGCCAAGGCCCGGGCCCGCCGTTCTCATAACCCATAAGTCATCGTAACGACTTCCGCACGTTGGCAATATGGATCAATAGGATCACCACGTTCCCGGGTACGAAACCAACCTGGCTGGTGAGGACGCAGTAGGTGATAGCCAGAGGTTGGGCCCCAATGCCCAAACGAGGGCCCCAACGCATGCCCCGCGAAACTCCGTACAAGGAGGCGAGGTTGCCCACAGTCATCAGCCACACCCACAGCGAGCTCACCCCCTTGCCCGCGCCCGTCGAATGCGCCGACAACACCATTGCCGTGCACAGCGCGGTCGTCACTGCCAGGACCGCCAGGCCCACTAAGGCCGTGCTGAGGCCTGCCGGGTAGTGGCCCTTGCCCCGTTTTTCGTTGACCCCAAGCACGGCTGCCTCGCGTTTCGCTTGGCCGCGACCTTGGCCCCAAATGCGCGGGACCGGGGGTATGTTGACTGTCAAAGACATTTTAGGCCTCCGATCTCCTTGGGGTAGCCGGGATACAAATTGGAACACCAAGGCGGGCGAACGTTTACCGCCCGAGGCCGCGGTCAGTTCGCCGCCGCGACGGTGTTGTTATTCTTGGAACCCGCCGGCCGAGACGAAGGAGAGCCCGAGGCACCATGGCTGACACAACGCTGGCTCGTGCCCAGGGCGGTGACGGCGATGCATTCCGGGAGCTGATCGACCCCTACCGTCGAGAGCTACAAGTCCACTGTTACCGGATCCTCGGCTCCGCCCAAGACGCCGAGGACGTACTCCAGGAGGCCCTCTTGTCCGCGTGGCGCTCGATTGGCAGTTTCGACGGCGGGTCGCTGCGGGCGTGGCTCTACCGCATCGCCACCACTCGCTCCCTCAACCACCTCCGGGATCAGTCCCGCCGTCCCCGCACCGCCGTCCCGGCCTGGTTGTCCCCGGCCGTGCACCCTGTGCCAGCCGAAGATCCTTCCTGGCTGGAGCCTTACCCCGACGCTTTGGTGGACGAAGCCACGCCCGGGCCCGAGGCCCGCTACGAGGCACGCGAGTCGATCGCCCTGTCGTTCGTATCGGCGCTTCAGCGGGTGCCGGCCCAGCAGCGCGCCGTGCTCGTGCTGCGCGACGTCCTCGGCTTTCCGGCCGCTGAGGCAGCGGATGTGCTCGGCACGAGCACAGCATCGGTAAACCACGCCCTGTTGCGGGCGAGGGGCACCTTCCGTGCTCCTGAGGACCGTGACCTCGTCCCCCTGCCCCACTCAACCGAGGAAAGAGCCGTGGCCGAGCGTTTCGTCGAGGCCTTCGAGAGCGTCGACATCGACCAGGTCGTGTCGCTGCTCACCGAGGACGCCCGCTTCGCCATGCCCCCCGAGCCGATCGAGGTCCATGGCCGCAGCGGCGTCGGCGAGTTCGTGAGCTCGCTCCCGTTCTGGGGCCGGCCGCTCAAGCTCGTCGCCACCCGCGCCAACGGCCAGCCCGCTTTTGGTTACTACGTCCTGGAGCAAGCGACCTCGGTCTTCCAGGGCAATGGGCTCCTGGTCCTGGCCTTGCACAACGACCGGGTCGCCAGCATCACCCGGTTTGGCGGCCCGGGCGTGCTGGCCCGCTTCGGCTTGCCTACGGCGCTACAGCCATAAGCCTGGCCAACAGCGCCCCCGTACCCCGTACTCCCCGCTCCGCTATCGAGGCGACGCCCGCTTCGCCGACCGTTCCCGGGCACTGCTCGTGCTGCCCGCTGGCACGTTCCCACCCGGAACGGCCCGAGCGGTACCGGAGCCCAAGGCGTCCCAGTGAGCAGTTAGTTGCCGGGCCAAGGCGCTATCGTCGCCGCGGCCATCGCCCATGCCGGTTCCCTCGGCACAGGCTCCTCACCAAAGGGACCGGGTGGGTGGCCGTCGCCTGGTGCGGGCCCACCCACGGTGCGGATGGCGACCGGCTCGGTCCGGGGACCGTGAGCTCAGCGGACGGTGATCTCGCCCATGTCGATGGCCACCGCCGGGACGAGCTGGTCGTCGTCCA
>DATJST010000405.1:0-4122 GCA_035503975.1 Acidimicrobiales bacterium
CTGAGGAGGCGGAGCCGGAGCGGCTTGTGCAGCGATGACCACCCAGTCTCTCGCCATCGTGGCACGGTCCCGCCCGGAGTTCTTGGAGATGTAAAGCGCTTCATCGGCCGCCGCCATCAGCAGCTCGCCGTCGTTCCCCTCTCCTATGACGCTCGCGACCCCGGCGCTCAACGTCACTTTCTCCACCGTGGCAAGGGCGGCGACGGCCGCCCGCACGCGCTCGACGACCGCCATGGCGCCGTCGGACGCGCAATCAGGCAGGACGATGGCAAACTCCTCGCCACCGTAGCGGGCCACGATGTCCACGTCGCGCACCGTCGAGGCCATGGCCCGAGCCACGTCACGCAACACCTCGTCCCCCTTGAGGTGGCCGTGAGTGTCGTTGATGCGCTTGAAGAAGTCGATATCGACGACGGCGACCGAAAGGGGGCGCTTGGTGCGCGCTGTACGAGCGATCTCGCGGGCTAGCGCGCCGCTCAGGGCCCGGCGGTTTGCGAGACCGGTCAAGGCATCAGAGGCGGCCAGGGTGGATACCTCGCGCTTCAGTTCGGCGTTGCTGAACGCCAACGCGGCGTGCGCGCCGAAGCGGCAGACCATGTCGAGCGTGCGGCGGCTGACCCGGCGCCCTGCTGGCGGACCGGACTCGGCCAGCAGCAAGCCCAGGCTGTCCCGACCGGCGCGGAGGGGGACGACGACAACGTTCTCGGCGGACGGCATGAGGCTGGAAAGAACGGGCTCGTCGTACGAGGGCAACTGGCGGACCAGCAATGGGTTGTTCTGAGCCACGGAACGGCGGGCCAACGGACTGTCCAGGGGGCTAGAGGTCAGCTGGACCTCCTCGACGCGCGTGGCGGCGCCGGGGACCAAATACGCCCTCGCCGCCGTCACGACGGTTTTCCTTTCCCACACGGCGGCGGCACGCGTGAAGCCGAACGGCCCGAGCACGCTCGCCAGCAGGACCGTGGTTATCTGCCCGACATTGCCCCCGGCCTCTATGGTCTCCTCCATCTCCGAGGCCATCTTGGTGAGGGCGTCGAGCTGAGCCTTCGAGCGCCTCAATTCTCGTTCGGACAGCACCGAAAAGTAGGCCGTGCACAAGGTGACCGCCCAGAACCCGCTGATGCGGACCATGATCGCTTGGACCGACGGCACGTACACCTGGGGGGCGCCGAGCAGCTCGCCGAGCGGGCCGTTGAGCTTCAGCATGCTGATGGCGAGGAGCAGGGCCGAGTCCCACATAGCCACCCGCAGCCCGGTGCGCCGCCCGGCAAGCAGGGTGACGGCGATGAGCTGAACAGCGAACAGCCAGATGAGGTCGCTCTGCGCACCCCCCGAAGGCACGGTGAGCATGGCCAGGTAAACCGAGTCCACCGGGAGCAGCATCTGCTGGAGCGGAGCACCCGAGCCGCCCGGGCGCGGGCGCGCGGGCGTCCAGCGCTCGCGCATGTAGTCGACGCCCTGGCCGGCGAGGCAGCACGCGAGATAAGCAATGCTGAGCGGCAATGCCCGGGCGACCGTTATCCCGAGTTCTTTAGGCGCGCTCGCCGCGGTGGCCAAGGCCAGCACGACAGTGGCGACTCGCACCCACTGCAGGGTGCCGAGGCGCTGCTCGAGGCTGATGTGCTCGGTGCTGGCCAGCCGAGCGCTTTCCGCCCGGCCGGCGCCTTGGCGTCGCCGGTACCCGCCAAGGCTGGGCAGGCAGCCCCGCCTCTTTGGCACTGAGCCCGACACCGGGCCGGGGGCGGCGTCCAGCGCCCTACTCGAAGCCAATGGAGTCGTCGTTCTTGCGAGTGGGGGCGTCCACAAACTTGGGATCCCGCCGGTCGACCAGCCATTGCAGCACTACGAAGCCGAGGGCGGCCGAAGAGAAGGCCAGGGGGACGGTGTGCGAGGCTGCCGCCCGCAGCGGGCCGGCGGCCCACAACCCGGCGCCGAGCAGGGCTGTCCCTACGGCCAAGTAGCGATAGCTCTTGAAGCCTCTGCGTTCCGCCGTAGGCACCTCCCGCGCGCTGATCGTGTCGGCCACATCCCACCGGGCCGATGCCTAGCTACTTCGGCGCAGGAACGGCGACCTTTAAGCCCGGCCCGCCAAACAGGCCCCGACCGGCCCGGGAGCGCCGCCTCGGACGCCGTGGGCGCGCAACACAAGAATCCTACGAAGGCACGGAAAGTGACGACGGAGCGCCACCGCTGGCGAGCGTCTCGCCGTGGGAGGCACCGGACAGCCGCAGCGCCCGGCTCGGGTGGTCCCAAGCCTTGACGGCGGTGAACTCGGCTGCCCTGCGCCCGTTTTACCCCGGGCTACTCGCCGGCGCGCATGGCCATGCGCACGACGTTCACCGCTTGCAGGCCCTTCGAGCTCTCCTGTACTTCGAACTCGACGGGCTCGTTCTCCTCCAAGGTCCGGTAGCCCTGTCCTTGGATCGCCTTGTAATGCACGAAGACATCCGGGCCACCTTCTTGAGATATGAAGCCATACCCCTTTTCGGCGCTAAACCACTTAACTGTCCCAGTTGCCATTCTTCTGTTCCCTCCTTTCCCGGCCGTTAACGGGTGTCGGAGTCACCCGGCGGCCTCCGGCTTCGAGCCGGGAGGGAACTGCTCGTTCGGTTCGATGCTGCACCCTCGGAGCGCCAAAGTAGCACGGCAACGGGCCGCCGCCAAACGCCGCTGGTAAATGCCATCTCACTGCTCGTGAGGCGAGTAGTCCACAGGGCCAAGGAGCGCCCCGCACCAGCCGGCCGTTGACGCCCACGTCCGGCGGAGAACTTGGCCCACGCTAGACGGCTGTCATACGGTATCTGCATGCCCCGCGCCATCGCCGTCCTGCCGCATGCTCAGGCCGCTGGCCGGCCGGGCTCAGAGCACTCGCAGTCGGGCACTGCCCCCTCAGTTGTGGGCGCTGGCAACCGCCCGGCCACATGGCAGCTTTTCGACAAATTGCTAACTGAACTCGGCCCCGCGGGTTCCCTGGAGCATTTCTTTCTGGACGGCCACCTGGCTGCGCTGGAGGACTACTCAAATGTTCACCCGGGAGCCGAACAAACACTGCGCGACTTGGCCCGCGCCGGGCGGCTCGGCCTTGGGGCGTGGCAAGTGCTGATCGACGAGTTCGCCGCCTCGGGGGAGACAATTATCCACAACCTCCAAGCGGGACGCCGATGGGCCACGCACCTAGGCGACCAAGCGCGAGTGGCCCTGCTCCCGCCGGCTTGGGGCCACATAGCGCAGTTGCCGCAGTTGCTGCGCCAGTCAGGCACGCAGTACGCAGTGATCATGGCCGGCCCATGGCCGGGCCTCCAGCCCAACGCCTTTTGGTGGCGGGCACCTGACGGCTCGAGCGTCCGAGCCGAATACCTCGAGAGTTTCAGGCAGAGCCGATTGCCTCCTGAGGCAGCCCCAAGTCGACAGGATCCGACGCTGCCGGCCCCGGTGGCGGGCGGGGCAACGAGCGTGCCGCGGGATGAGACGCGGGGGGCGCGGGAGGAGGCGCGGGGGAAGGTACCGGCAAGACCCGAGGGGCGCTTAGCGGAGTGGATAGCCGCTCAGGAGCAGGGCCGCACGAGGCCCACGGCCGGCGCGTCCGGTGAGGGCGTCAACTGGCCGGCTGAAGCCTGGTTGTGGCCCCACCATACGGACATCTCCGGCGCCCCGGGCGGCGAGCTCGGCGCACAAGTCCGTTCTCCGGGCGACGCCGTGCAACCGGCGAATTCCCGCCAAGACCGCTACCTGTTCCGGGTGACGGCCGCCGCTTCGTACTTCGACAGCGCACCAACCGAGGGTTTGGCTTCGGTCCGCGGCGAACTGCGCCCGGCGGCACTGGCGCCCGGCTTGGCCGCGCCCGGCTTGGCCGCGCCCGGCTGGGACGGGGTTTTCTCCGGCCGGCTCGACCTGGCGGCCGCCGCCGCGGCGGCGGAGCGGGCGCTCGAGCGCTTGGCCGAGCCGCTCTGTGCTCTCTGGTTGAGCGCCGAAGAATGGCCCAGTGACGAGCTGAACCTGGCCTGGGACACCATGGTGCGTAACGCCGGCTGGCGGCTCGCGGCCACGAGCCAGGGCTTGGCAACGGCCGCCCCGCCCTCACTGGGCGCCGTCGACGCGATGGAGCTCGGTCCTGCCTATGCC
>DATJST010000406.1:0-5050 GCA_035503975.1 Acidimicrobiales bacterium
TGGAAAACGCCGCCCTCCCGATGGACTTCGCCCGCCGCTGGAGGGTAAGGGAGCGCGCTGAGCGGGCGCGCCGGCACCTGGAAGCAGTTGGGCTTGGTGCGAAGGGGGACCACCTTCCGCTTGAGCTTTCCGGGGGCGAACAGCAACGGGTCGCCATCGCCCGCGCCCTCGCCTGCGACCCCAAGCTCGTGGTCGGCGACGAGCCGACCGGTAACCTGGACAGCGAGACCGGGTCCCGGATGCTCGACCTCTTGGAGGGCCTGAACGCTGCGGGCACGACGGTACTGTATGTCACCCACGACTCGGCGCTAGCCCAGCGCGCCAAACGAGTCGTCACCGTGAAGGACGGCCGGGTCGTCGCAGACGAACCGAGTTCCCGTGCTTAGTTCTCGTTTTAGCACGATCACCCGGAAATCGTGGGCAGACCTCCGGCGCCGCCCCGCTCGCGCCGTGCTGACGGCGCTCACCATTTCTATGGCTGTCGCCAGCTTCGGCATCTTGGCCATGCCTTCGCTGATGGACAGGGGCATGAGCTCAGAGGTGTCCAGTACACGGCTTTACGACCTGTCGGTCCCGGTCAACAACGTCGTGCTCTCGTCGGCTCAATTCAGCGCACTGACGCGCCTCCCCAACGTCGTGGCCGTGGCGGCACGCAGTTCGTTCGGTACCAGGGCGATGTCCGGGGCACACCGGATGAACGCCGAAATCTGGGGAGTGCCGGACTGGACCAGCGGGGCATGGGCCACACAACCCGTGGACCGCGTCGCCCTGTCGGGCCGGGTGGGCACGGGGCAGGTGCTCGTGGACGTCCAGGACTCCACGGACGGAATCTACAGCGGAGGGACGGGTAACACCTTGAGGCTGCAGGCGGCCGACGGGTCTTGGCGCCCGGTAACGGTCGCCGGGACCGCGCACAGCATGGCCTTTTCCATGGACACCCTCGACAACCGCCTCGTCCTGTACGCCACCGACCCAACTGTCCAGGCTTTGGGTGGTTTCCGGGGCGTCAACTACCTAGAGTTCCGGCTCCAGGACACCGGACACTCGGCGGCCGTCGCCACGGCCGCGGAAGTGCGGAGCTTCCTCGCTCGCCAGTCGCCCCCGAGCCACTTTTCCGACCTCCCGAGCATCCGGGCACCAGGGGACTGGCCGGCAAAGTCGATTTTCGACCAGAGGAGCAAGGTCCTGGACATCTTGACCGGTCTCGCCGTCATCTCGGCCGCGCTCCTGCTGGCCAACACCGTCCGCACGATGGTCGCTGAACAAGCCAACGAGATCGCCGTCATGCGGGCCATTGGCGCCCGGCGGCGTGACATCCGCCGTTCTTATCTCCGCACCGCTGGGGCTCTCGGCTTCCTCGGGTCGCTGCTCGGCGTACCGCTCGGGATCGGGCTCGCCTATTTGCTGGTGGACACTTTTGCCAAGATGATCTTCGGCGCTTCGCCCAGTTTCTCCGTCGACTGGACTGTCGCCGTCATCAGCGGGCTCGCCGGCATCGGCGGCTCCATGCTCGCAGCCTGGGCGACGCTTCACCGCGTGCTCCGGGCCCCTGTGAACGAGGCCCTCAACAGCGAGGGCTTGGTGTCCCGCTTCGGCGCCAGCCGGTTGGACCGCGCGTTGGCCAGCCCGGCTGGCTTGCCTGCGCCCGTGCGCATGGGGCTGCGCAACGTGGCCCGCCAGAAAGAGCGCAGTGTCACGACCATTGTGCAGGTGGCACTGGCGGTGGCCACGCTCCTTGGGCTGATATCGCTCGGTCACGCGGTGTCCCAGACAACCAAGCAGTCCTGGGCCGTTTTGGATTATGACGTCACGTTGACCAGCCAGAGCGGCGGCCAGTGGTACGGCCCCGCGGTCGTGAGCAGCGTGCGCCACCAGCCGGGGGTCGCCGGCGTGGAGGCAGTGGACGAATCGCAGATGAGCTTTGCCGGCCAGACCCTGTACGAGCTTGGTGTGCATTCGAGTACGTTCATCCACGAGACGCTCACGTCGGGCCATTGGCTCTCGCCCGCCGAAGAGCGCGCCGATGCCTCGGTCATGGTCGCCGGTTCGGCTTTCGCCCGCCTCGAGCACCTGCACCTCGGGTCACAGATCAGCGTCCGCGCCGCGGCGGGGCCAACCCGGTTCACAGTGGTCGGCATCGGGGGTAGCAACGCCAACAACGGTTTCAACGTTTATACCACCCTGGGCGCCGCCCAGGCTGCCGACGGCCGCCCGGGCGTGGCGAACACGCTCCTTGTCCGGGCCGCCAACAAGGCGCACCCCGCTATCGACGCCCTCGCCACCCGGCTCGAGAACTGGCTCGGCCGGGCCGGTTACCCGAGCAACTCCCAGGTGATCTACTCCGACCGCGCCGCGGGGCTGGCGGCGGCCAATTCCATGCTCGTCATGGTGCAAGGTATCGGGCTCGTCGTCGTGGCCATCAGCATGCTCGGCTTGGTCAACGCCATCACGATGGGCATCATCGAGCGCACCCGGGAGATCGGGGTGTTGCGGTCGCTGGGCGCAAGGGCGCGTGACCTGCGCCGCATGCTCAGAGCCGAGACGGTGACGCTAGCGGTCGCGGGCTTCGTGCTCGGGGTACCTCTCGGGTGGCTGGTCGCCCAAGCCCTCCGCTGGCTCATCCTCCTGCTCACCAACGAGCGGCTCCCGGCGCCGTACACCTTGGCCGACCTCGGGATCGCACTGGCCGGCACGCTCGTGCTCGCCGTGCTCGTCGTCGTGGCCCCCCTGCGCCGGGCCACGCGGCTGCGCCCTGGCCAGGCCATCCGGTACACCTAAGAAGGAAAATGCCCATGTGGCAAGGAGACCTTTGGCGTTATTGCCGGGTTCGCTGCCGCGGTGATGGCCGTCGGCGGCCCTTGGTGGGAGAGTGCAGCAGGTTGGGCCCAACGCCCCGCGTGGGACGGTGCTCGACGTCCCGGCCCGACCATGCCAGAAGGGAAGAAGTCATGCACTATGCTAAGAATCGCAATTATCGTATTGGCCTGCTTGCAGGGCACCGCCGACCCTTTCCCGTCTTGGCCTTGGCCGCTAGCGTCTGCGCCATCGTGGCGTTCGCGGCCCAGCCGGCAAGCGCTCACACCCTGGCTGTGACAAGTTCTCGACCGGGGGCCACGACCGACGCAGCTACGACAGCGACGACAGCCACGACCGTGCCACTACCGGCGCACCGTCAGTGGCTCAACCTTGCCTATGCGCCGCTTTCACCCGCCGAGAAGCTCGACCTATACGTCCCCACCAGCAGCTCTGCGGCCTTGCCTGGCCTCGTGGTCTACGTGCACGGCGGGGCATGGCTCCAAGGCGACAAGCACGACCCGATGTCGCTGGAGATCGTGAGCTACGTCCTTTCGCAGGGCTTCGCCATCGCCTCCGTCAACTACCGCTTGTCGGGAGCGGCGATCTTCCCCGCACAAATCCAGGACGTCAAGGCGGCGGTGCGCTGGCTGCGCGCCAATGCCTCGACTTACGGCTTCAGTTCTCAGCGGTTCGCGGCCCTGGGCGACTCTTCAGGTGGCAACCTCGTCGCCCTCCTCGGTACCTCAGAAAGCTCGAGCGTGTTCGATGACCCCAGCCTCGGCAACCCCGCCGTCTCCAGCAGCGTCAAGGCCGTAGTGGACTTCTTCGGCGACGTCGACTTGCTGTCCGAGAAGAAGTGGCTGGAAGCCAGCCCGGTCTGCAACGGCCAGTTTGCCGACCCCAACCTTCCGACCTCGGCGGCGTCGCGCTACATCGGGGCTCCTATCCAGAGCGTGCCGGCTCGGGCCGAGGCCGCCAACCCGGTCACGTACGTGAGGGCGGGCGAGATGCTGCCCACGTTCCTCATCGCCCATGGCGACGACGACTGCACTGTCCCCTACCAAGGATCAGTTAACCTCTACCAGGCGATCGTGAAAGCGGCCGGCCCTGGCGCAGCCCGGTTGATGATCGTGAAAGGCTCGGAGCACGAACCGTATTTCGATTACGCGGCCGTCCTCCCCGTCGCTGTCCGGCTCCTTGACAGCACCATCGGGCCGCCGGTGCCGCCGAAACCGGCAGGCCCGCCCGCCCCCGGCCCAGGCGTTGCCCCTGGTGGCCCCGTCGCCTCCTTGACCGGCCCACTCCCGCTCAGCCCCTGCACCGTCGCCGAGCGCAGCGCCTTGTGCGGCGTGCTGATGGTGCCCGAAGACCGCCTCACTGGGACGGGGCCACAAATACCCATCCGGGTCGTGGTGGTCCCGGCCTCCGGGCCGGGCCGTCTCGCCGACCCCATCGTCTGGGCCGCCGGGGGGCCTGGCGACTCGGCCGTAGACATGGCCCAACGTGTCATGCCCCTTTTCTTCTTCAATACTCAACGCGACCTGGTCTTCGTGGACCAGCGCGGCACGGGGGGAGCCAACCAGCTGACCTGCCCGGCCTTCTACTCGGTCTTGCCGGAGCTGACCAACAAGCCGGCTCTCCGGGCCAGCGTGCAGCACTGCCTGCAGCACCTCAAGGCCAACCTTGCCTTTTACACGACCGCCATGGCGGCCGACGACCTCAATGAGGTCTTGGGCGACCTGGGCTACACCAAGGTGAACCTGGTCGGCATCTCCTATGGCACGACGGCCGCACAGGTCTTCCTCATGCGCCACCCACACCGAGTGCGGACGATGACATTGCTCAGCGGGACCCTTCTTACCATCCCCGTTTTCGAGCGGTTCCCTCTGAGCGGACAGAGCGCCCTCGACGCCGTGATCGCCGAATGCGCCCTCAACGTCTCATGCCATCATGCCTTCCCGAGCCTCGGCTCCGATTGGTCCAGGCTCTGGAGCTCGCTCCAGAAGGCTCCGATCATCGCCACGAACGGCCGCCAATCGGTCGCCTTGAGCGCTGACGCCGTCGCCTCCGACCTGCACGTGCTGATGACCGAGCCCAACACTGAGGCGGCGGTGCCACTGATCATCCATACCCTGGCAGTGGCCAAAGACCGCGGCGCGGCGGCGGTCGCAATAGCCGGCGCCTTGGCTAAGGCCGGAACGGTAATAGGCCCCGGTAGTACGCAAAACATGATCAAGTACCCGGTCGAGTGTGG
>DATJST010000407.1:0-4516 GCA_035503975.1 Acidimicrobiales bacterium
AAGCCCGGGTTACATCTACACGATCGCCGGCACCGGGACGGCCGGTCACTCTGGCGACAACGGCCCGGCGACTATGGCCCACCTCGACCTGCCTACTGGTGTGGCGGTCGACCCCTCGGGCAACCTCTACATCGCCGACCAGTACAACAACAGAGTCCAAGAAGTCGACGCCACCGGTGGCAGCCAGTGGGGGCTGTCGATGACCGCTGACGACATGTACACCGTCGCCGGCTCCTCGAGCGGCTCAGAAGGAGTATCGGGCAACGGCACCGCCATGAGGATGGCACTGCTAAATGGCCCCGACGCTGTCGGCCTCGACCCCTCAGGCAACCTCTACATCGCCGACACCGCCAACAACCGGGTGCTCATCGTGCCAAAGGCCGGCTGCTCGCCCATGGGCACAACCTGCCCGTTCGAGCCCTCCAATTCGATGACCGCAGACGACATCTACACCGTCGCCGGGTCGTCTTCTGGCACCGCTGGCCACTCGGGCGACGGCTCGGCGGCGACCGGGGCGCTCCTCGGCGAGCCGGCCGGTATCGCTCTTGACGCCTCGGGTGACCTCTACATCGCCGACACCGACAACAACCGGGTACAAGAAGTCGCCGCTGCCGGCGGCACCCAGTGGGCCCAGTCGATGACCGAGGGCGACATCTATACCGTCGCCGGGTCGATGAACGGGACAGAAGGTACCTCGGGCCTTGGCGGGCTTGCCAGCTCTGCCCTACTCTCTGGAGTCACCGGGGTAGCCACCGACGCCGTCGGAGACCTGTTCGTTGCGGACACGTACAATTACCAAGTGGACGAGGTGCCTACCGTTACGGCCACCGTCGGTGCGAGCTACACCTACAACGGCGACGGCCTCGAGGCGTCCCGCACGAGCTCTGGGATGCTTACCCAGTTCACCTGGGGAGAACTGGCCGGCTCTGGCCTGCCGACGATCATCTCCGATGGGGCCAACGATTATGTCTACGGGCCGACCGGAGAGCCCGTCGAGCAGGTTTCGCTGGCGACCAGCGCGCCGACGTACCTGACCTATACACCCTCCGACTCGTCTTGGCTTTCGACCAACGAGGCGGGCGACGAGACGGGTTTCTGGCGCTACGACGCATTCGGCACGCTCGCATTCGGGACGCCCACTTCACCCTTTGGCTATTCGGGCCAGTACAGCGACGCCAGTACCGGGTTCGTCAACGACAGGGCACGGTGGTACCAGGCGCAGACCGGCGAGTTCACGACCCGTGACCCGGCATTTGCTTCAACTGACACTGCCTACGCCTATGCCGGCGACGACCCGGTAAACGAGAGCGACCCCAGCGGTGAGGTGCCGTTGCCCCCCATTTCATGCTGGGAAAACTCGAACTGTAATGTCAACGCTAACTTGTCCCAGTTGGACGGACGACAGGAGTATGCGTTCCTTTCGTTCCTCTTGTTAGACAATTGGACTCCCATCATGGCTGCTGCGGTAGTGGGGAACTTAACCTACGAGTCCGGGGATTATCTCGACCCCTCAGAGCTTGAGGGGGGATGCATAGCTCCGTCGCCAGTATGTGGGATTGGTATCGCTCAGTGGAGCGCGACAAATCGCCGCCAGGCATTGGCGGCAGCCGGTGGTTGGGTCGCCGGTGTACCTTACGACTCATTGAGCAAGGGTTATGGATGGAACTCGACCCTTCAGAGCATGTTCACACACCAGGTTGGGTTTGCCATCAGCGAGTTTCTCGGGTCATTCTACTTTGTTACGGCCGAGATGGAAAATTCAGCTCCTAATGCTCCACAAACCAGCGGCGAGGCGACCGCGCAACTTCAACAGGCGGTGTATTTTGTTCGCCGCGATTACGAAGTAGGCGATCCGAACCCGGCCAGGTACATTGATGCCGCCAGAGTGTTCAACAGGTTTGCTCGTCTGGCTGGCGTATCTCCCTCTATCCAGGCAGATGAGAACGCTGATGGGTCTAGTGACGCGGCGTCAGGCAGCGGTGCTCCATTCCCCGGACCACGACCATTTGACGGGTCGTCGCGGTGTTGAAGCGTTATGAGGCCTTGAACCCTCGTACTCGGCGGATACAACGCCTAGCGTTAAGAGGAGCCCCTCGGTGTCGTCATGGTGTGAGGACGCGGGTGCTCTCCTCGGCTTGTGCACTCATGGCCGGACTCCTGCTCATGGTGTGTGTAGCCCAGGGTGCTCCAGGAATGGGACTTGCCCACCGCACAACGGTCATGGCAAACGATGGGTCCCGGGCCCATACGCCCTGGTCCACCGTCGAGTGGGCTGGTTATTCCATTGCGCTTCCGGGCACCTTCCGACGCTATTCGCCGACAAACTGTGTGGCCGATAGAGGGCCATTCGTAATCGTCGGCACCTATACGGCTCTATTTGGCTGCATGAGTATGGCCAAACCAACGGGAGTGGAAGTACTGCTTGGGTATGACGGACCGCCTATTCCGCTAGACCCCGACCTGTTTGGCGGCGAGGTCTCAGTCCATGGGGTCGAGGTCCAAGAGCTGATCGGGGCCGAGGCCGAGCCTGCCGTGTACGCACAGAGCTATCTACTGGCGCTTCTTCCCGGCATGAACGTCTGGGCCGCAATGTCTGTCCCTGGAAGCGATCTGGCCAAAGCGCTCAAGGAGCCGCTGCAGATCTTGGGCACCCTGAGACGTACCGCCGGATCGCCGCCCGCTGTGGCTAGGAAGGTGCCCCTGTCCAGCTTCGTGGGTAACTGGCACCTCCATGGCGCCTTCCTCAAGATCACCTCAACTCACAACGGCCAGATCTGGGGTCGCGGCGGGTGCACGTGCCTCGAATTCGACACGCTGGCACTTAAACCGCAAGACAACCAGTTAGAAGCAGTGGTGACCAGGGTGCGTGCTGTCGGCCCGACGGGGCGTACTGTGCCCGAGCCATACCAGAACCAGGTCGTGGGTCAACGGTCTTTCTTCGAGTTTGTGGAACCTCATTTGCTCCTGCAGGTCTTGGTCCCCAACAAGCCAAGAGATTTGTCGCTCTCGGTTGGCACCCCTTCCTACTGGTGCGGCACGGGGCTGGCTGCTCGGTTCGAGAACGCCTGCGGCCTCTGACGGTCCCTGGACTGCCGAGCGCCGGAACACTGCACCTCGGGCGACGGCTGGCCGCAACGGCCGGCTGACGCCCCGCGCAAACCCTCCGTGAGGGCCGCGTCTGGGTGCGCGGCGCGTACAGCAGGGCCTCGACGAGCGCCACGAACTCACGAGCGTTGGCCGGCTCCAGGTGCTCGCCGTTGGTGTCCAGCACCGCCATGGTATGCATCACCCCGAGGCCTTCCACTGCGCCCAGGGGCGGCGCTGCCAGCCAGCCCACCAACGGGCGGCGCAACATCAACACCGCGGCCACCGCGGGGGCGGGCCACGCCAACGAGCGCACCGCGACGCCACGAAGCTCAAGCCGTTCACACCGCCAAGCCTCGCAGCCCCACCGCTCGTCCTAGCCGTGAAAGGTCAGACAGAGGAGAACATCGTGCCTAAGGGTCTTCGAGACCTTAGGTCTGCCCTTGGAGGACACTTCGTGGATCCGGTTGGAGCGCTTCGGAGGTGTGGACAAGAAACTACAGCTCCAGCTCCTCGCAGGGTACGTATCCCGTCCGCTGGGGTCACCTCCACGGTGACTCCGCGGTCGTTGCGGCCCATCACCCGGTTTATGGTGATGGTGGACGCGGAAAAAACTGGACCACGGCGGCACAGCGCCAAAGGGCCAAGAGAAATTGCTCGGGCAGGTTCTCGAAAGGGTCGAGTCGGCCTTTCGAGCGGAGCTCGCAGCAGCCGACACCAGGTTGTTCACCGTACGAGCTTGGGGTGTCGGCACCGTCGCTGTTCGTCGGCGGTTAGCGGGTAGTGACGCTCGCGCGAGGATGTAAGCCGTAACCGAGCCCGGCGAGCCCGAGAAGCCGAGCAGCTCGTTGCGGATGCTTTCGAGCGCACGGTGCAACTGGTCGACGATATGACCTCCAAGATGCTCGCGCGGTTGGATGCGCTGCCCACGGGAGCCGGCCAACGAGGCAGGCCTGCGGTCGGTGCGTCTCACGTTGGCGAACGTGGAGGACCACCGGCGCCCGCACGCCCCTAGCGCTCAGCCCGCCGATGACGACGGACCGCAAGCTGTTGCCCGCCTGCAGGAGCCCTACCTGATGGCGCAACGGGTCCTGACCGCACGGCTGAGGGACCTCGAAAGGACGGGCTCACGCGAGGGTCATGGGAACAGTCGCCGTCGTCTTGACCGGCGCGGGTGTGGGAGGTTCCTTCCGTGCAAGTGGCCCTCACAATTGATGCCGAACATCCCGACCGCCCCACCGACCGAGCGCGACAGAACGCTTTGGACCTGCTCAATCTCCTCCGAGAGAAGGGGGTTTCGGCTACCTTCTTCGTCCAGGGCATGTGGGCCTACGCATACCCGGACTTAGCCGCGACCATAGCCAGGGACGGCCACCTCATCGCCAGCCATAGTTACTGGCACTGTGTCTTTACCAGCCTCAGCGATGATGGC
>DATJST010000408.1:0-3128 GCA_035503975.1 Acidimicrobiales bacterium
CTGCCGATGCGCAGGTCGCCCTCGCGCGTCACGCTGGCGCTCCTGCTCGGCCGGTCCGGCCGCCACGACGAGTCGCGCGCGCTGTGGAGAGAGCTGACCGGCGAGGCCAGGGAGCGGGCCGATCCCGATGTGGTCAGGTGCCTGTTCCACCGGGCCCAGACGGAGATGACTTCTGGTGCGTGGGACACCGCGGCGCGACTGTGCGACGAGGCGATCCAACTCACGCACCAGATCGGGCTGGAGCAGTACGAGCTGATGTGCCTGTCGATCCTCGCCGAGATCGACGCCTACCGGGGTGAGACCGACAAGGCGCGCCGTGCGACGCTGGAGCTGCTCCCCGGCCTCGAAGCCGGCAGGTTCATATGGGGCGCCTTCCGCCTGCGGATTGCACTCGCGGTCCTCGAGCTGTCCTACGACGACGCGGCCGCGAGCTGGCAGCACGCTGCGCCGCTATTCCGCCAGGGCGGGGAACTCGATGGGTACCTGGCCCAGCTGGCGGGCTCGGCTGGCATCGAGGCTCTGCTGGCGACGGGCGACCTTCTCCAGGCGGAGCAGCTACTGGCGCAGATCGACCGACGGGCGGCGGGAGGTGACACGGCTCTCCGCCCGCTCGTCCTGCGTAACCGCGGGCTGGTCCTTGCCGAACAGGGCGAGCACGAGGGCGCCATTGCTTCGCTCCAGGCGGCGGCTCTGGCGCCGGAGCCGCCGCAAGGAGTGAACCCCTTCGAGCGCGCCCGCACGCTTCTTGTGCTCGGGACCATGCAGCGCCGGGCGCAGTACAAGCGCGTCGCCCGCGAAACCTTGGAACAGGCGGCCGGAATCTTCGAGCGGCTGGGGGCCCGCGTCTGGTCGGAGAAGGCACGCTCGGAGCTCCGACGGATCGGCGGGCGCACGGCATCGGACAGCGAACTGTCGGAGACCGAGCGGAGGATCGTCGCGCTCGTGGTGGCCGGGCGACGGAACAGCGAGGTGGCGGCAGAACTCAGCCTCAGCCCGAACACCGTCGCGTGGAACCTCTCGAAAATCTACCGCAAGCTCGACGTCAGCTCCCGGACGGAGCTCGCGACGCACGTCGCCACAACTTCACACAGGTAAATCCACAAGTTCGTGCGGTTGATGGCTAACCGCCGAGGCGGGATGGTGGACGGCGATGCCCACCTACCTAGTGGAGCGCTACCTGCCGGGCCGCGACCGTGTCCGGGTCGACGCCGCGGTCGGCGGGCCTCAGAGACGACAACGCGCCGCACATCTCGGCTTGTCCTACGTCGCCGTTGACGACGCCTGCTTCTGCCGGTTCGAGGCCGAGACCGCAAACGACGTGAGGGACGCCAACGAGATCGCGGGCGTGCCGTTCGCATGGATCGTCGCGTCCGAGGAGACCGGCATCGGGCATCCAGAACCTGCCAAGAAAGGAAATCGATCATGAAGCGCACCATGCTGCTCGTGTTGGCCATCGCCGCCGCCGGGGTCGTGGCGACCGCCGGCCCCGCCACGGCTGACCCGCGGAGCGGAGTTCTTCACCTGACGAAGGACTGCTCGCAGTACACCTTCCAGGCCGGCAGCTTTTGCACGGTCACGTCGTCGGACATCAACGCCATCCAGCCCGGCTCGAAGGTCGTCTATGTCTCGCCGGCCAATCTCGCGCTCGGCGTGCTGGACAGCGACCTCGTCATCGATGCGCCGGACCACAACACCGCGTTCGGCCATGTCCTGCTCGATCTGTCGACCTTGACGGGCACAGTGTGGCTCTGGGGCGGGACCGGGGTGTTCGCCCACTTCCACGCCGGGCCGCTCGCGGTGGCGTGCCCGGCCTACCCGGTGTGCTCCTGGGTTGGCCCGTACAGCTTCGGCCCCAACGGCTGGGGCGGAAGAGGGAACGATTTAGCTTCGGTAGGCGCGGACTGAAAGCGTTTTAGCGTTCCGCCCTCAGCGGCCAGGCGATCGTCGTCACCAGCGGCACGTATCAGTCGGGTTTCGGGATGCCGATAGTGATGCTTCCTCATCCGAACACGGTCTACGACAGTGATCCGGTCATCGGTACCGCTTGGTCATCCTCTGACATTTGTCAACCTGCATCCGGTGGCCGCAGAGCCTAATGGAGCGGCGAGTGCCCGGGGCCCTTTGGACGGGCCCGACCAAACAAGGACCGAGGCCGTGCTCCAGCGAGCAGATCAGAGCCAGCGCCGCTACGGCAAAGAGGTCGACGCCCCAGCCATGGGCAGCGTCGAAGCTCGCAAACGCGGCCACCGAGGCGGAAAAGAAATGGGGCTGAGGTGTTTGCGCCATTTGGACGACCACGCTCGTGAATGCGCCCGGCGCGGTGTGACGAGTGGCCTGGCCCGGCCAGAAGCCCCGGCCCGGCCAGGCCTATAGCAGGGCCATCCCCACCCAGAACAGGCCCGCCCCCCGCAAGAGGCGGCGGCCCAAGCGGGGGCGGCCCCAAGACGAGTCCGGAAGCACGAGCAGCGCTCCCGCGGTGCAGTAGATCACCACTGACCCGGGAGCGCCGGACAAAAAGGTGAGGCCGGGGGCGAAAATGCCCCCGAAGGCCTCCCCGGAAACCCAGACGCCGAGCCCCCATACGGCGCTGGCGGCTCCGGCCCAGCGGGACCATTTCCGTTGCCGGGCCGCTAACAGCCACAGGCCAATGCCCACCTGCGCCCACACCGCGACGGTCGGGAGCGTAGCCGGGTGCTGGTCCCACATGGTCACCAGCACCCTGTCCAGTTGCTGTACCCAGATGGGGGACGAGGCGGCGGCCGGGTCGACCACTTGACGGCCCATGTCCAGTGGCATCAGGGGCTGGGCCTGGAGCAACCCGTCGAAGACCCACAGGAGCCGGAAGCAGACCCGCAAGAAACGCCGTGCCGGCGGCTCGGGGCAAGTCAAAGGCTTCGCTGCCACTCCCGAGCGCACCCCCGTGGACGCCGGCGAACGGCGAAAGCGAGGCCATAAAAGCCACCACGCAAGCGCCGAGAGCACCACAACGGCCAGGACCGCGACCGACTTCCGGGCGAGGTCACGGGCCCGCCGGGCGCATCGGTGCCGGTGCCTAAATCACGTGTGAGTGGTTGCCTATTTTGGCGAGCCGTCACCTATCGAGCTTTTCGGAGGTCGACGTTGGCGCA
>DATJST010000409.1:0-2608 GCA_035503975.1 Acidimicrobiales bacterium
GACGGCGGGAGGAACGCTGGTGTTGGCATTGGCGACATTCTCTGCGGTCCGGTCATCGAACCGGACGGCCCGCATCGCAGAGGAGACGCTGCTCACTGGGATGCGTCCGCTACTGGTCCCGTCACTTTCGGACGACCCGAACCACAAGGTTCTCTGGAGCGATCGGCACACCGCCCGTGTCGGTGGCGGTCGAGCCATTTTCGAGGAGGAGAACGGAGTGATCTATTTCGCCGTCGCCCTCCGCAACCTGGGAACTGGGATAGCACTCCTGCATGGTTGGCATCCGACGCCCGAGGCCTTTACGAACCTGCCACACATCGAGCCAGAGGACTTCCGCCGCCTCACGATCGACCTGTACATCCCGGCAGGGGGAACCGGTTACTGGGAGGCGGCCATCCGCGATCACCATGACCCGGTGCGCCCGGCATTTGTGCGTGTCCTCCGTGAGCGAGAGCCGTTCACTGTCGACCTGCTCTACGGTGACCAACAGGGGGGACAGCGCACCATAAGCCGCTATACGGTCCTTCCGGCAAGCGACGACGGTTGGTACGCGCAGGTTGGACATCACTGGAACCTCGACCGACCTGACCCACGCTGAAGCCACTCACGCCTTCAAAGGCACGATCACGACGTCGATAAACGGTGGAAAAGTCCAATCGGAGCGCATTGCAGGGAGCTTGACGAACCACGGTGGCGTCGGCCTCAGCGTGCCTTCACCCGAGTGTGGCGTCCTCACCTACAGCGCCTACGGAACGTCACCGCCGATCTCGGTGCCGCCTGCGGAGGATGTCATCCAGTGCACGTCCGGCAAGGTCATAGCTGTCAGCCGCACGAACTTCATCCAATGCCCGTCGTCCTAGGACTGACCTGCCGGCGCATACCACCGCCGATCTCGAGCAGAGTCACCAAGTGAGCAACGTGGCGAGGGGTGCTGGCATCATGAGCAGATGAGCTCGGGCGACCGCGCACCAACCATCCAACTGGTGGAGGCGCTCAACAGATATGCGGCGCGCGTCCACCGACTCGCCGGCGAGGTTCACCACGTCGCGTCGCCTCTGGGGGCGTGGCTGCTCATCGCGCTCTGTTCACCCCTGGCCCGAGGTTCGGCACGCGAGGAGCTCACGGATGCGCTCGGTGTGCAGCCGGAACGGGCGGCCGGGTTCGCCACGCTGCTGCTCGAAGAGCCTCACCCCGATGTCGGATCGGGGACGGCGCTCTGGATTCGGCCACATGTCGACACGCAACGGCTGGCGGCGTGGAAGGCGGGCCTTCCTCGAGGCTTGGAGACGGGTGACATCCCCGGCCAGCAGGCGCTCGACGCCTGGGCGAGCCACCGCACCATGGGTCTGATCGAGCGCTTTCCGCTTCAGATCACCGAAGACGTTGTTCTGCTGATGGCGACCGCCCTGGCGACCAAGGTGTCGTGGGCTCGGCCCTTCGACCTGGTTCCCGCCGCCACCCTTGGCCTTTCGAGTCGATGGTCGCAGAGCCTCGAACAGGTGCTCTTTTCCCCGTCCGGACGAGAGGACCCACAGTTCATCGCGGATACGAGCCAGGCAGGTCGGGTTGCCGTCCATACGGCGAGAGCACGCGGTGGTCTGCAAGTGACTTCGGTGATTGCGGCCGAGGAGGTTCCGGCTCTCGACGTGCTGACGGCCGCCCACCACATAGCGACATCCGAAGCACTCGACCCGGGCAGTGTGAAACGGTGTTCACTGTTCGATCTGGCGCTCGGTGATGACCGGTTTTGGACGATCACCGAACAGGAGGTGCGGACGCGCTCCGGTGGGCGCGAGGAGCAATTCAACACCGTCATACCGGCCTGGTCTGCGGAGTCGAATCTCGACTTGGGGGACAGGGCCCTCGGTTTCCCTGCCGCCGCCGACGCCATCGCCAAGGTGCTCGGCATGGACGAGTGCGCATACGGCGCCAGACAATCCGCTCTGGCCCGCTACACCAGATTCGGCTTCGAGGCCGCCGCCGTCACCGCAATGTTCGCATTTGCATCAGCAATCAGTGCCTCACGCCCGGGGGTACGTCGGGTCGCAGAACTGCGCTTCGGCCATCCCTTCGCCGTGGTCGCAGTGACGGTAGACGAAAACGCGGACCCTGGCCGAGAACCTGGACCTTGGCACGGGTTGCCTGTGTTCTCCGCCTGGATAACCGAAACGCTCGACGCCACCGAGTAGGCGACCGACACCTCCGGAAAGAGTTCGATGCCCCGGCTTTTCGAAGCCGCGGTGGCGGAGCGCCGTGCCGAGTGTGTCGAGTCTCACTCCAGTCCCCACACTTTCCAGGTCGAGGGCGGTCCATCGGGCGTGATGGCGAGCAACACGCGACCTTCATCGGCCAAAGCCCTCAGGTGCTCCGCGTCATCAGGTATCGCCAGTCCGTACTTCTCGCGGATGGCCCGAAAGTGTGGCAGTCCGGTGGCGATGTCTTCTCTGATCTCGACCGTTGCGTACACCAGCACGGATCTGAAGTTCGTCGGGTCGTCGATTGCCAATTCAGCGCGCGGGTCGCGCCGGAAGATGGAGTACTTGACCCGGTGACGCGTGGTCGACACGTAGAAGTGCCGGCCGTCCCAGATGAACCAGTTGGGGCTCAG
>DATJST010000410.1:0-4101 GCA_035503975.1 Acidimicrobiales bacterium
CTGCTCACGACTGAAGCCAACGATCTCCCGGGTGTTGTGGCAGTCCGGGCCCCAGGCCACCCCGAGGCGCAACGACAGGCTGCGCTGCAGATGGGCCTGGTAGACGGACCCGGCCGCCCGGCACCAGTCGAACAGCGGGCCAGCGTCCAAAGCCACGTAACGGCCGTCGCTTTTGCGCCGCACCAGGTTCGGGAGCAGGCAGTGTTCTCTTAACTAAAATCGCCCCGGTTCTGGTGGAGAACGGTCACTCAGGCCTTTGTTTTCCTATCTACTTGCGGCCAAGCTCTCCTCGATGGGCCGAGCAGCTCTACGATCAAGTTGGTCGAGCTTGTCTTCGGCGCCGGCCAGGCTGACTTGCAGCCCCTCGACTTCGCCGAACCACTGCTCGTGCTTGGCTTCTGAGATCCGCGCGACGATGTTGTCGCGGATCTCGATGAGGCGGCCTCGCTGCGACGGGTCGGGCCAGAGCAGGGCGCAGCGCACACATGCATGCTCATGGATGCAGGCGGTCCCGAACGCTCTCCCGCAAGTGCCGACCGAAACCTTGCGCCTCTCGAAATGGCCGAAAAAGGCTTGCCATTCTTCGTCGGTAGGGCTGCGGTACTCGTCGCTTGGGCGAAGCGCGCGCCGGCGGGCCAAGAAGGCGAGGTGTGCCTGTAACGCCTCGTCGGGGTAGACGGCCTTGTAGCCCATGGTGACGTTCAGGTCGTGGTGGCCGGCTATCACCTGGGCGATGTGAGGGGGCAGGCCGTTCATCACGGCGTCGGTGATGAACATCCGCCTGAAGTCATGAGGCGCGAAGTGCACCGCTTTGCCGTCGGCGCCCACCAACCCTGTCCGGGCGACGGCGTCGTTGACCAGCGTGCTCACAAAAGGGATGTTGAACTCTTTGTGCTCTGGGCCGACCTTGTGCTGGAACAGCAACGGTGATGGCGGCAACCACACCCGCTCGTGGTAGTCCCAGGCCCGGACCATGCGCACCGCCCCGTCGGGGCCGCGTACCCGGCGGATGACCTCGCTCAGCACTTGGGCGAGCTCGGGGCTAACGACTAAGAGCCGCTCGGAGTCGGTCTTGGAGGGGGCGATTTGGAGGAGAGGGACGACCTCACCGGTAGTCGGGAGGCGGTACTTGACCAAGCTGTAATGGCTCAGCTCGATCAGTTCTTCGACCCGCAAGCCCGTGAAGCGCAGGACCTCTATGACCGCCCAGGCCCAAAATGCATGCTCTTCTTCCCGGTCGAGCAATTTCGCTTTGCCGCTGGCTTGGTCCCGCGCCCAGACATTGCCTTCAATGCGGGGCCGCAGCCGCGTCGAGCGGACGAGGCTGTGGCCGGCGGCACTGAAGGCTTCACCCGGCGAAGCCGCCTGGCCTGCAGCCAATATGGCGGCTGCGTCCTTGCGCCAACGGTCAGTGCAGCGCGCGAGCTGGGGCAGTAGCGGCAAGCGCTCGCGGGTCCTGGCGTCCATGCGGGCCTTGCGCTGGCGGACGAACTTGCGTCGGCTGAGCTCGTGCTGGCGGATGGGGCATGGTGCCACCCACGGCCCCCACCGTGCCGGGTCCTCCAAGGCCCATTCGGCCAGGTCGAGGTAAAAAGCCCGCACAGTGTAAAGGACATCAAGGTAGTTGAGCCTCTCGGCGCTGCCGCCAGAGCCGCCCCGGGGGACGACCTTTTTGGTCCGCAGGCGCCCCTTCCAGGCGCCGGCGACCTCGGGGGCGAGCCTCAAGCTGGCGATGCCCGGGTAGTGGGCTTCGAGGTCGGACCAAAAGCACCCAACAAGCGAATAGCAAAGTGAGACCACGGTGCCGTAGTCGACCGACGGTTGGCGTTCTTTCAAGTAAGCAACGAACAGGCTGCGCACAGGCCCGCACGCAACCGGGTAACGGTCTACGAGCTCTTCGACGCTGAGCTGGCCCCTTCGTCGCAACGACCTCCACGCCGGGACTTCGGGCCCGAAGATGCCCATCTCCCGGAACACCTTGAAAGTTGCGGGCCGAGAACGGGGGTCGGCTTTTAGGCGGTCTTCGGCGTCGAACAGCTCCACCACGTCACCGACGGTGATATCTACGAGCCTGCCGCCTTTGGCGGCAATTATGACCGAGCAACGCAAAGCTATGTGGCCTTCGTCGGCCGGGGCCAGCGCGGCGTCAGCCTCACAGGCCAGGTGCAGGCGCGCGAAGCCATCGCAGTCGCGGGCGCGGACTGTCTCAAAGCCGAGCCTGTGGCCCTTGCCACCCGTCAGCAGCCAAGAGACCGAGGGGCGCAGGACCCCCGTGCCGAGCAGGGCTTCCAGGGCAGCGGTCAGGTACCTGAGCCGGGCCCTGGCCAGGCCGTGGTGCTCGAGCCACTGCGCCGGGCCGGCGGCCCAGCCCCTGCCGGCGGCGTCGGCCCCGCTGGCTAGCCAACGCTCCTGCCAGGTATCGCCCGGCTGGCCCTCTAGCCAGTCGAGCAGGAGCTCGAGGCCCCCGCGCCTGACGTCGTAATGCGAAGCGTCAAAGCCGTAGGAGCCGACCAGCTCGCGCACCTCGGGCCGAGAACATAGGGTCTCTGGCCAGGCCTCGGCGAGGGGGCGTGGTGGGAACTGCACCAACAACCTGGCTTTTAGCTGCGCGGGTAGGGGCCGTGCTGCCCGTTCGGGGGCACTGGTGCTGAGCAGCGCCGTCACCGGGTGGGCCTCGCGAACAGCACGTCGAGTGCCTCTTGGCTGTAACCCGGGGCCGGGAGCGGGCGCGGGCGCTCGGCCGCCTGGCGGACTTGGTCGGCGTGGTGGGCGAGCACGCGGCGGACCACGTCCTCCTGGCGGGGGGTCAGGTAGACCTGGCTGGTAGAGAGCTGGGCGTGGCCGAGCACCCACTGGACGTCGGTCAAGGGCAGCCCGGGGTCCTCGGCCATGCGATAGGCGGCCGTGTGGCGCAGCGAGTGCAGGGTCGCAGCCGTGCCTGCCAGACGGTTGGCTCGCGCGAACATGCGGTGCGCAGCTTGGTAATTGAGCGGGCGGAAGGGACGGCGCAGTGTCCACCACAGCGGCTGGCGCCGGCCCTTTGGCACGCGCCCGTCGACCTCGACCTGGTAGAGGCGAAGCCACACGAAAGCGTCGACTGAGGCTGGGAGCTCTTGAGCCTGCCTGCTCCCCTTGCGCACGACCGTTACCAACTGGCGGCCGGGGTCGACGCCTCCCTGGGTGGCCGCCAGCAGCTCGGAGGCCCTCGCGCCGGTCGAGACGTACAAGGCGACGAGCGCCCGGTCCCGGTTCGAGGCCAAGCGGGCGAATATCTCGTTGAAAACTTCGTCGGGGACCGCCCGGGGCACCTTGGCCGGCACCCGAGGCCGGTAAAGGCCGGACCGCTCGTGGCGGTAGGGCTCCATCGGGCCCTGGTGGGCGCCCGCCCGGCCTCCCCGCCGGGACCGGTCGAGGGGGAAGGGGTTCATGATCGGCCCGGTGCCGGCCTCACGGTGGAACTCGTAGAAACGGCGCAGCACCGTCTCGCTGTGGGCCCGCACCGAGGCGGCATAACGCTCGCTGCCCAAGGGGGGAGGGTGGTTGGCGTCTCCTGCCCGCCGGCGCCAATGGGGCCGGACCGGTTTCCCCTTGAGTTGCAACGACAGGCTGAAGTCCCGGGCCTCGTCCCTGGTCGCCCGCTCCCACAGGGCCCCCAGCGCCCACAGGAAACGGAACCAGCGCAACAGGTCCATCCCGTAAGAGCGCAGGGTCGCCTCAGAACGCCCTGCTGCCAACAGGTCGGCGAAGAACATCGACACGGCCTCAACTGCAGCACCGTCCGGGCCCACCAGCCGGTAAGGCTCTACGGGGTCACCACTGGCGACCAGCCGGCCCACTTGAGGCACCGCCGTCTTGGCCACGTCGAGGGGCCCAAGATGCGTTCCCATGGCCTGTGCTGTCTAGCAGACAGTGGGACAGAAGTGGTGGATTACCAGGGGTTATATGAGAATAAGTTAAGTCAACAGGTGGTCGTGCAGCTGAGGATCTCCCGCACGGGTGTCGTGATGCGTGAAGGACGCCGCCACTACTCCCACGATGTCCTCTTGGACGACGCCGTTCGTGCCCGACCGGGAGTGGAACACGTGCTCCTCGGCGTAGGTC
>DATJST010000411.1:0-5807 GCA_035503975.1 Acidimicrobiales bacterium
ACCTCGTAGTCCATGGACAGCCCGAAAAGGACGGAGAAGACGAGCACCGGCAGGAACACCTCGACCGGTGCCGTGCCCCAGCCCCCGAGGAACGACGAGCCCCACCCCCACGAGAACGCGGCGTTCATCACCCCGAGCGCGGCCCCCACCGAGAGCAGGTTCATGACAGAGGCCATGACCGGGACTACCAGGCTCCGGAACACGACCATCAGCAACAAGAACGCGAGGACCACGACGACCGCTATGAACAAGGGCAGCTTGTGCGTGAGGGCGGCCGAGAAGTCCACTTGGGTGGCGGTGACACCACCGATCAGGACGTCCAGGCCACTGGTGGCCTCGGCCGTTGGCACAACCTGTCTGCGGAGGCGGTCGAGCAGCTTGGCCGTCTGTGGCGCCTGGGGGGCGGTGCTCGGGTATACGAGCGCGACCGCGGCGGTGCCGCCCGGGCTCAGCTGCGGAGCGGTGGCGGCTACGACCCCTCTTTGGTGCGACACTGCTTCGACGACCCGTGAGAAGGCGGCCTCGCCTGCTCCCCCTTCGAGCCTCGAGACGAGCTCGAAGGGCCCGTTGAAACCTGGGCCGAAACCCTCGGCCAGCATGTCGTAGGCCTGGTGGGTCGTCGACGACGCCGGGTCGGTGCCAGCATCGTCAATGCCGAGGCGGAGGCTGAGCACCGGGAGGGCGACCACGACCACCACGAGCAGGCCGGCCACGGCACGCAGTGCGCTCTGGCGCTCGACAGAGCGCGACCACCGGTACCAGAAACCCGAGGTGACCGCCTCGGCCCTAGGGCCAGCTTCGCTCATCCGCCGGCGTTGTCTCCGGCTCAGCACCTTGGGGCCCAGGAAGCCGAGCAGGGCCGGCAGCAGGGTGAGCGAGACCAGCATGGTCAGGAGGACAGTGATCGTCGCCGCCACCGCGGCGCCGTCGAGGAACGACTCCCCGATCGCGAACTGCCCGAGCAGCGCCACAGACACCGTGAGGCCGGCGAAGAACACTGCCCGCCCAGATGTGTTGGCAGCGTTCACCGCAGCTTCCTCGGTGCTCCGCCCGGCCCGCAACCCAGCGCGGTGACGGGTGACGATGAACAGGGCGTAGTCGACCCCGACGCCGAGGCCGATCAGGATGCCGAGGACCGGGGCGAAGCTGACGACGCTCATAACGTGGCTGAGCAGGCTGGTCATGTCGTAGCCGGTGCCTATAGCGACGAGCGCGGTCACCATCGGGGTGAGGGCGGCGAACAGGGCGCCGAACGCCAGGCCGAGCACGATGAGGGCGAGGACCACCCCGAGGGCGGTGCTGTTGGAGGAACTGCTGGGCTCGCTGTCCTCGATCGCCTGGCCGGTGAGGGCCACCTTCAGGTCAGGCCCCTCCGCGGCCTGGGCGGTACGGACGACAGCTTCGACCGCGCCGCTCGGGAGGTCCTGGGCTTGGGCGTCGAAATTGACGGTAGCGAAGGCGACCTTCCCGTCGCGGCTCACCTGCCTGGCGCCGTGGGGGCCGTAGGGGCTCGTCACGCTGACGACGCGGGGGAGCCTCCCCACCTTGGCAAGCATCGCTTCGACCGCCGAGCGCACCGGCGGAGACGTGACGGGCGCGGTCTTCGCCTCGAGCACGATCTGGTCGGAGTCACCTGACGCGGCCGGGAAGTCGTGCTGGAGCATGGACTGGGCACGGGTAGAGGGGCTGTTGGGGATGTTGAACGTGGTGGCGTAGGTGATGCCTACGGCCTGGCTGAGAGCGGTGAAAAGGACCAGCGTGAGGAGCCAGCCGGCCAGGACGAGCCAGCGGCGACGGAAGCACCAGCGGGCTGTGCTGGCCATGGGCCGCCTCGTTCCTGGAAGCGGTGAAGTGAGGGTCAAGGTCCGCCTCCTTGGGCTATTCGTCGTTGACGCGGTGGTCGAGCTCGCGGAGGAGCACCTGCGCGAGTTGTCGCCCGAGGCGGGGCGGGGGGCTTGCCGGGCGCGTCGAGGGCCAGCTGAGCGTGGTCGACGGGTCGGTCTTTGGCCCGGCGGGGTCGTCCTGGGCCGGGCGGGTGCTCCGCTGCCCAGAAGAAGCCCAGTAGGTGCGCATATCCCGGCCTCCGTCATCGAAGACGGTCGAGGTCACGTCGCGGACCGTTGCCAGGATGCCCTCCTTGGCCGAGGGCAAACGGTCATCCCGGCCACTGGCCCTGCTGTTGCCCTTCGTCGGCTCCGGGGCGAAGGGGGTACCAGTGGCAAGCGCACGGGGCGCGACGACCGCTGCTTGTGCCAGCCGGTTGACCCCGAGCCTGAGCAGCATGACCGCGGAAGTGGTGGCGAGCCCGGCGCCGAGCGCGTGGCCGATCCCGTCTAGGACAAAACCGCTCGCCACCTTGGCGCCCCACCACCACAGCACCGACTTGGGCATCTGTGCCCAGAGGTAGCCGTCCCGGGAACCGAGCCTCATCAGCCGGCCCTGGCCGACCCCTATGACCGCGTTGACGGTGCAGCCCGCCGCGATCAGGACGACGTCAGTACCCGTCGCCGCTCGGCCTTGGGTGCTGGCGACGTCGACGATGCCGATCGCGGTGAGGACGCCCGGCAACCCGACCAGTCGCTTGATGCGCAACGGCTCGCCTGCGATCTGGCGGCCGATCGAGTAGGCCATGATGCCCACCACGACGGCGATGGTCTCGATGCTCGTCGGCCCCCCGCCGTTCCCGAGGCCCACCATGGCTATCACCGCACCCATGCTCAACCTCCCCTCCCGGCAGCCGTCGCGGCGGGGAGGAACGCCGCCAGCAGCAGGTCACGTAGCGAAGACCGGGCCCGCTGGTCGTCGATGAGGGCGGCGTCGGGGTCGCGCTTTCGGTGCTGGGCGAACCAGGCGACCGACTCGACCAGGAAATGGGCCGCAACCTCGGGGTCGGCGAGCGGGCGCAACGCCCCGGCCTCGGCGCGGCTGGCGAGGAAGGCAGCCACCAGCCCTTTGAACGAGCGCTTGCGGTCGTTGACAGACCCCTCGGTGAGCCCGGGGTAGTCGTTAGCCAGGCTCTCGACCAGCAAGAGCAGCAGCCGGTTCCGCTCTACGAAGTCGTAGAGCTCGTCGACGACCCCGGCCAGCTCCGCTGCGGCGTCCCCGCCAGGTCCCCGTTCCAGCGCGCCGCGGAGCTTGGGGAAGGTCGCCCGGGCCGCCAACCAGCCCCTGATCAGTTCGAGGAGGCGCCCCTCCGGCGGGGTAGGCAGAGGGACCAGGGCGCCCAGGTCGGCGTCTTGGTCCATGGCGTAGCGGGCTGCCAGCTCGAGCAGCGCCTCCTTGCCCTCGACGTACTGGTACAAGAGCGCGTGGCTGAGCTCGAGCCGCTCGCCCACGTCGGTCATCAACGTCCTGCGGTAGCCCTTTGCGATGAAGGCGTCACAGGCGGCACGGGCAACGTCGTGCACCCGTCCCGGGGGGGTCTTTCGTGACACGTCCCCATTATAACTTACTCTGTCAGTTATGATGACCTCGCGGGCCCCGGACGGCGGGCGCAAGGGCTCGTCCCACCCACGGACGGCCGAACCCGACCCGAACTACCCGGCCCACCCCGTCTCACGCCCCGCGCGCTCTTGTCCCACCTATATACTGCCCGGGTTTACGGCCATTCGAGACCTGTAACGCCAACAGCGATAATCGGCAGAGATCTGCTCCGGCGGTGGCCTAGACCGGTCTCACGTCCCGAGGGACAACTAACCGTCCGGTAGATAATGGCCGTGCGTGTCGCTCCCTCCGGTCAACGAGCGCCCACCGAAGTGCAAGTTCGTGGCGCCATCTGTGGTGACGAGCGTGGTTTCATGGTTCTCCTGACCGCAGCGCATCCGCAACTGGATGTCGCACCTCGAGGCCAACTGGCACGACGACGAGCGCAGCGATGACTGCGACGGTCACTAGGACCACGACCACCAGCGCCCAGGCCGTTGGGACGACCGTCGCGGCACCGGCCCCTCGGCCGCGTCGCCATCGCGGAGCTCATCGAGCGCTTTTCGCTCGGCTGGGTCGCGCTGGCGGCGGTTCTCGGAGAGGTGGTGGACAGCCGCTGCGTGCCGGGCAACAAGAGCGCCAAGAGCGCCTCCTGGGCCCGCCGAGCCGAGCTGATGGTGGTCCCCGGTCAGGACCAGCTTGGCCCCGGCAAGCTCCACGTAGGCAGCGAGGCGGGCGAGGTCGATGTCGTCGGTCATGCCAACTTCATCGAGCAAGATAGCGGTCTTCTCGCTGAGGCAGAGCTGGCCATGGTCGAGGCGCCAGATGAGGCTCGCGAGGGTGCGTGAGTCGTCAATCTCGGCCTCGACGGCAAGGTTGCGAGCGGCCTGCCCGGAAGTGGCGGTGCCGATGACTTGGAAGCCGCAACGCTCGAACGCTTCCGCACCAGCGCGTAGCATCGTCGTCTTGCCGGCGCCCGCGACCCCGACCACGATCTCGGCCCCGCGACCCGATGTACAGATGCCGACGGCGGCCTCTCGTTGCTCGTCCCAGAGGGGCGCCCCGAGCTCTTCCTCGATGCTGGCGATGGACGCCTTGACAACTTCTCGGGGCACGGCGGGGCCGTCGTCACGGGCCAATTGGCGCCCGAGCGACTCGGCGATCGCCTCCTCCCGGGCGAGCACCGAGGCAAGAGAATGCGCGGTCTCGCGTGCGGCGGCGACCCCGACAAGGGGCACGACCTCGGGGTCGGCGAGGACTCTATCGACCATGCGGTCGAGCACTCCCGGGGCCTGTCCGTAGAGATGAGGTGCCAAGGCGACGACCAGGTGCCGGCGGGAGAAGACCTTGCGCCGGGCGAGGTCACCGTCGGGCGCGAGCACTTCTGCAACAAGTCTCCTGGCGTCGGTGATGGTCAACCGAGCAGGCAGCTCCGTATTGCGGCGTGCAGCTTCTACGGAGGCTTCGATGCGCTTCACGGGCCAGCCGGCGTCTGACAATTCCGCCCTCCAGCGCTCAAGGAGCTGGCCCTCTGGCTCGTGGCGTTTGGCCTTCCGCGTCTGCCTGGCGGCAACCCCACGGGCACGGTAAGAGTTGTCACCACGGCGTCGGCACTCGGCTTCGATCTCGGCCGCTCGCTTCGAATGCACCTCCATTACTTGGTCTGGGACCCCGGCGATCCTCCAGTGCCCGAGGCGCCCCGAAGGCCCCGCGTCGGCCTCGATCGCGTATCCGAGCTCGACGCCGACGCGGGCTGCTGCGAGGCGGCCGGTCATGGTGGCGGCGTGCAGGTGCTCGCGCCAAAGGGCCGTGTCCGCTGCCTTCCAGCCGCCCTGCTCGTCCTTCATTTCCAAAAGATTTGCAAGCAAAATATGGTCGTGCGGGCAGGGGTCGCCGGCCCTGGAGGTGGCGTGGCGGGTGTGAGCGTAGATGAGCCCGCCGGTCGGCGTGGCCTTGCTCGCTTCCCCCCGCCGACCGCCCATTTCGCGGGTCACCCGGTCCAGGTAGGCGAGAGTCGCGTCTCGTTCCGCGTCCATGATCTGGTGCATTGCCTCTGCCTGGCCGATAACCCCGAGCTCGGCCACGCTTTTGTGGGCCGAGATCACGACCTCCATGCCGGGCCGGCGCGTCCGCACCAATCCGTTCTCCGGTGCAAGGGTCCTTGGCGCCGCCAACCCCGAAGACCGCCTCGTAGCTTTCCGGCGTTACGGGCCCGTCCAAGCCCAGCCCCGCCCTGCCCGCGCCGCCCCAAACAAGCGGAGTCTCGCCTCTCGACGCGTAGTACTCCAGTGACAAACCGTGGTGGTCATCGCCCCGTTCGAGCACCGTGGCGCTGTGGTACTCGACCGACTCTGCCCCCATCATGCGCATCCAGCCCAAAGCCC
>DATJST010000412.1:0-6105 GCA_035503975.1 Acidimicrobiales bacterium
GTGCTCACCGAGGCGGCCGACCGCGGCCTCGGGCGGGTCGCCCGGGTGGCCGATCCCTCTGGCGCGCGCTTTTGGCTCTTCCGGCCGAAGAGCTAATACGGGCTCGTAACTGCTCTCCCATGGCGCCCATCCCGTGGCGGCCCTGTTGAGCCCGTGTTACCACGCGTGGCCCATTATTGGGTCATGGCACATCGCTTAACCTTGCGGACCGGGCTCGCCGGCCTTGTCGTCGGTGCGCTCGCGCTCTTACCTGCCGCCTGCGGGGGATCGCCCGCGGCCGGTGTGGCGAGCGTTGGCAAGACCGTCACAACCCCGTCGAGCGGTACCGGCACAACCCTGTCGAGCGCGTCAGCCGTGACAAGTGGCTCGGGTGACGGGGGCGGGGGCTCCGCTGGCGCCGCGAACGGCGGCGCCGCAGGCCCCGTTGGCCATACAGTCATGCGGTTCCCCGGCGCCAGCTACTCCGACGCGCTCAAGTACTCCCATTGCATGCGATCTCACGGCGTTGTCGACTTCCCGGACCCGGCTGCCAACGGCAACTTCTCCTTCAGCAGTGCCAACGGCATCGACCCCGGCTCGTCGCAGTTCCAGGCGGCTAACAAAACATGCGAGAAACTGATGCCCAACGGCGGGCAACCGACTGCGGCCCAGCAAGCTGCGTTCACCGCACAGGCGCTCAAGTTTTCCAAGTGCATGCAAGCCCACGGCATCAGGGACTTCCCCGACCCCACGTCGCAGGGGCTCCAGGTGAGAGTGTCGCCGGGGAGCGACCTGGACCCCAACAACCCCAAGTTCCAGGCTGCGCAGAGCGCCTGCCAGGGTCTCATGCCAGGGGGTGGGCCTAACGGCTGACACGCGGCCCGGACCATCCACGAGCCGCGCGGCTCTTCCCCGAGTAGCACGAGCTCTTATATGCGTCCGTCGTCAGGGCCGCCGCAGTACTAGCCGGCGGGCAGACGCGCTCCGTCGAGTGCCTCGCCGTCGGCGACCTCCCAACCCTGGCCGAGCACAGAGAGCCCTTCGACCACGGCGCCGGAACCAACGACCACGCCCGGCCCAATGATCGAACGCTTGACCGTTGCTCCCGGCTTCAAGCGCGCCCCGTGGAGCACCACGGCTTCGTGTACAACGCAGCCGGGCCCGATCACCGCCGTATGGTCCACCACGCTGTCCACCACCCCGGCATCCCTCGACGCATGGGCCGCTCCTTCGCGTCGCGCCCAGGCCAGATTGGCCTCGAGGTACTTGAGAGGCGTGCCCATGTCGGTCCACAACGCTTCCGAGCCCAAGGCGTAAAGCGATCCGGCGGCGGCCATAGAGGGGAAGACTTCTCGTTCCACCGAGACCCGCCTGCCCTTGGGCACCCGCTCCAGGAAGGAGGGTTCCAGGACGTAGATGCCGGTGTTGACCATGTTGGTAGGGGCCTTCCCGGGTTGTGGCTTTTCGATGAAAGCCGTCACGCGCCCCTCTGCGTCCACTGGCACCACGCCAAACTGCGAAGGGTCCTCGATGGGGACCAAGGCCACGGTGCCCTCGGCGCCCTGGCTGCGATGAAAGTCCACCAACGCTGACAGGTCGATCTCGGTGAGGACGTCGCCATTGACAACTAGGAACGTCTCGCCTCCCAAGGCTGCCTCCGCGGCCGCAAAAGCGATCGCGCCGGCCGTGGCGAGCGGGGACGCCTCCACTGCATAGTGGAGCCTGACATCACCGTAACGCCCGTCTGGGAACGCCTGGACGAACGCGTCGGGCCGGTAACAGAGAGACAAGACGACTTCGTCCACCCCGTTCGCTGACAGGTGGTCGAGCACCCTCTCGATGACCGGCCGGCCAGCTACGGGCAACATCGGCTTCGGCGTAGAAAAAGTGAGCGGGCGCAAGCGCGTCCCCTCGCCCCCTAAGAGGACAACCGCCTTCACTACCGGTTGCCCCCAGGGCCGAGCGATGAACGCTCGCCGCGCTCATTTATGCAGAGCCCGCACGGTTTGTGCTTCGTGATCACAGCTGGCTATGTCGCGGTGGTCACCAGCGCGGCGCCGGTGCCACCGCGGTACCCGTTCGCGCCTATAACCACGGCGGTCCCCGACACCGCTGAAGCCGCCCCGAAGTAGCTGCCGGGGGCGGAGGGCCCGGCGAGCTCGTCGCCTTGGCGAAAACTGGCGCCCTGGGGGTACAAGTAGGCCCGCCCGGGGCCCTGCCCCGGCGCGCAAATGAGCACAAGGGCCGCTCCAAGGGCCACGCTCCAGCCGAACTTGTCGCCCGCCCGGGTGCCGCCCGCGCTGACCTCGCCGGTCTCGTGCCAACCGCCTGGCGAGGCACTGAACAAGTAAGCGGCACCACCGCTGTGCCAAGGAGCGCCAACCAGGGCCCGTCCGGCAGACTCCGCCACAGAGAAGCCAAAGTTGTCGCCCGCCTGGGTGTCCCGACCGGCTAGCTCGGCTGTCTGGCGCCAGCCGCCCGGGCCCGAACTGAACACAAAAGCCCGGCCGGCTCCGTCCTTGTCACCCGGTTCGCCGACCAGTGCCTCACGCCCGGCCGCCGCGACCGAGAACCCGAAGCAGCTATCGAACGAAGGGAGACGCGGACGCAGCTCGGCGACCTGGTGCCAGGCACCGCGGGTCGCAGCGAAAACGTAAGCCGCGCCGCTACCGACAACGGGCATCGGCGCGCCGACCACCACGGTGCCGGCCCCGATGGCCACCGAGTAGCCGAAGCCGCTCCCGCGGGGCCCACCCGCTCCAGCCAGTTCGGCCGCCTGGTGCCAGCCCCTGCTGCCCCGGCTGAACACATAGGCACGGCCCGTCGTGCCATGGCTGTCGGCTCCGACCACGATCGTGCTGCCCCTGACCGCTACGGAACCGCCGAAGAAGTCGCCGGGGCGCGTACCGGAGCCGCGGAGCTCGCCCGTCTCCCGCCAAATCCCGGCCTCACGGGTGTACACATAGGCGACGCCTCCGCCGAGCAGCGGTGCGCCGACCACTAGTGTCGTTCCGAAGCCGGCTACCGCGGTCCCGAACGCAGCGCCCGCACGCAAGCTCACATGGCCAAGTGCCGACAGCGTCGGGGTGGCCGGTCGGGGCGGCACCGCGGCCGGTCGGGGCGGTACCGCCGCCCAGGCGAGGGTGGCCGAGAGGCTGGCGAACAGGGCCACGGCGGCGGCGAGCAACGCGTCGGCCAGGATCACCCTTGGTCTCAATGCGCTCACTTCCCTCCTATTGGACCAGATTTGGTCGCACATGCGCTTGGGCCCGCAAACCCCACCATTGTGCGGCCCAGGGGCTGAGCGCCCTCCCGCCACGTAAGATTCGGTCGTGCCTGAGGAGCAGAGCCGTCTCGACCGGGCGCATACACGCTGGATGGGGGCGTTCTTCACGCTCGGTGCGGCGTGCTTTCTGGTAGGGCCGCTGACGGTGTACGCGACACTTGTTGGCGGCCACGGAGACGGGATCACGTTCCTCATCGGCTCGGTGCTGTTCACGCTCGGCGGGCTAACGCAGTGCTGGCTGGCCGCACGCGAGCGCCGTTCGAGCGTCGTGGGCCGGGCCACTTGGCGCACTGCGTGGGTGCAGTCGGTTGGGACCCTGTTCTTCAACTTCATGACGTTCCAGGCGCTGCGAGTCACGCCCTCGAGCCCGCACTACAACCTGCTTGTCTGGCAGTCCAACGCGCTCGGCTCTACCTGCTTCCTCATCTCCGGCGCCATCTTTTACCTGTCGTCCCCACGGCGGGGATGGTTGCCCGAGCGGAGCAACGACGGGTGGTGGGAGCCGTTGGTCAATCTGCTCGGCTGCGTCCTGTTCGGCGTTTCGGCGCTCGCCGGCCTCGTCCTATCGGGCGCGATGGTCAGCGCCGGCACGGCCAACTGGACGACATCGCTCGGCGCGGCCTGCTTTCTAGGGTGCGCCTTCGCCGCCCTCAGCCTCGGCCAGACTTTGAAAGCCCCGCGCCTACGGCGGCTGCGGGCCATCGCCCGCCGGCTGGAACAAGCTGGTGCTGCCATCGAATACGACGCCGGTCAGGTCCGACGGGCGGTTGAACGCGAGTTCCAGCAGGTCGGCCTCGTCGTCGAGACCGACATCGAGCGGGCACAACTCGCGATCGAAAGCCGCTTGGCGCAAGACGAGGTTTAACAAGCTCGCGCTGCAGGCGGCGACGCGCGCTTGACTTCCCAGCGTGTCAGGTTTACCCTGACTGGTAGTCAGGCTTATTCTGACAGACGTGGTGACGAGGAGGAGAAAAGTGGCCGCTGGGTCACCTGAGGAGGCGCTGAGGTGCTCGTTCTGCGGCAAGAACCGCCACAAGGTTGTCCGCCTGGTCGCCGGGCCGGGGGTTTACATATGCAATGAGTGCGTCGACCTCTGCAACCAGATCATCGACCAGGAGCTGGCCCGTACGACGGCTCCAAGCAAGGACCCGCCGTCTCTGACAGCCTGGAGCAGTCTCACGGACGAGGATTTGCTGGCCCAGATGGTGCGAGCCCACGCTGCCCACGAGAACGTCGACCGTGCCGTGGCTCACCACGTGGCGGAACTGAGAGCGCGAGGGATCAGTTGGGCCCGCATTGGGGAAGCACTCGGGATGACCCGCCAATCGGCCTGGGAGCGGTTCTCAGGGGAGGAGTAGCCGCGCCTCGCGCCCGCGAGGTCACGGGCCGTCAGCTCTATAAGGTGCCCGTCGGGGTCGCGGAAGTAGAAGCCTCCCCAAGAACGCGGCCGCAGCGTGCTTGTCGCGGACGGGGACGATCGTGTGGTTCAGTTCTACGGGCATCTCCAGTTCCTCTCTTGTTTGGCGACGACGATCCTTGGTGCTTCTATATATTTATCGTTACTCTAGCTTCGCTGTGTCAAGGAGTCACCCCGTCATGGCGCATCGCCTACGAAGCTAATTGCACGTGCCTGAGCTCCGGTCCGGCACTGCCACTGTCGCTGCCGTGCCAGACTGGGGTGCCATGCTCGTTACCGCTCGCGAGGGGCCACCGCCAGGTCTGCTGCCAGGCGCCGCACAAGCAGCAAGCACGGCTCGCTCCCGCGTATGAGCAGGTGGACGCCGGCACTGGACCCGGCCGACCTCGAGGCACTCGGCGCCGAGCTCAGCGAGGAAGAGCGCCTCGTGCAGCAAACGGCTCGCAACTACGTGCGCCAACGGGTGCTGCCCGCTGTGGGGCAGTGGTTCGAGCAAGCTGCCTTGCCCCGCGAGCTCGCCGGCGAGCTCGGCCGTCTAGGCGTCCTGGGAATGCAGCTCGAAGGCTACGGCTGTGCAGGTGCGGGGGCGGTGAGCTACGGGCTCGCCTGCCTCGAGTTCGAAGCAGGTGACAGCGCGCTTCGTTCCTTGATCTCGGTGCAAGGTTCGCTCGTAATGTTCCCGATCTGGAAGTACGGCACCGACGCCCAAAAGGAACAGTACTTACCGGCGCTGGCGAGCGGGGAAATTATTGGCTGTTTTGGCTTGACCGAGCCCGATGCCGGGAGCGACCCCTCCTCTATGCGGACAAGGGCGCGCCGTGATGGGAACGACTGGGTGCTAGACGGCACCAAGATGTGGATAACCAACGGGTCGATCGCCGACATAGCAATTGTTTGGGCCGCTACTCCCGATGGGGCACGAGGGTTCTTGGTCCCGCGGGGGACGCCCGGCTTTTCCGCCGTCGACATCCACCATAAGTGGTCGCTGCGAGCCAGTACGACCAGCGAGCTGGTGATGGACTCTTGCCGGCTACCCGAGGACGCCATGTTGCCTGGCGCACTGGGCCTCCGAGGCCCATTGTCCTGCTTGCACGAGGCTCGTTACGGGATCGTATGGGGGGCGCTAGGCGCGGCCCGGGCCTGCTATGAGTCGGCGCTGGCGTACGCGCTCGAGCGCGAGCAGTTCGGACGTGCCATCGCTTCGTTCCAACTGACCCAGGCGAAGCTGGTCGATATGGCGGTAGAAATCGAAAAGGGCCTGCTGCTGGCTTATCACCTGGGCCGCCTGAAAGAGTCTGGGAGGCTTTCCGCCGAGCAAGTGAGCATCGGCAAGCTGAACAGCACCCGAGAGGCATTGAAGATTGCCCGCGCTGCCCGGACCATTTTAGGCGCCAACGGGGTGACGCTCGAGTACCCGGTCATC
>DATJST010000413.1:0-3311 GCA_035503975.1 Acidimicrobiales bacterium
CCCGAAACCTTGATGCCAGGCGGGTTGTTGCCTACCGAGCCGGGTACGTGGTGGCACCGGACTTCGACGGCTTCGCCCCTTTCGGTGACGACCTCATCACAGGTTATGCATGGGCCGTGGCGCAGGCGCACCGTCCGGCCCGGGGCAAGCCGCTGATAACCTGGCGGCGGGTCAAAGACGAAATCATCCTTTTCAATAAGGATCTCTCGCTCCAAGGGGATGGTCCGCTCCCCCGGCTTGCCGACATCAGGCGGGAAGTACGGCCCTGTCATGTCCTCCACCTTGCCTTCGGGCCAGGACGTGATCGTGAGCTTTAGTGGGCGCAGCACGCCCATGACCCGTGGCGCGCTCCAGTTGAGGTCGTCCCGGACGCAGAACTCGAGCTTTTCCATGTCGACCGTCGAGTTGACTTTGGCCACGCCGACCAGGTCGGCGAAGGCGCGTATCGCTTCAGCGCCGACACCGCGGCGGCGCATCGCGGCGATCGTCGGCATCCGGGGGTCGTCCCATCCACTGACGTAGCCCTCGTCTACGAGCGCCAGGAGCTTGCGCTTGCTCATAACTGTGTAATCGAGGTTGAGACGGGCGAACTCGTACTGATGGGGCCGGCTGAACCCGTGTCGTTCCGAGACGCGCGTGTTATCTATGACCCAGTCGTACAGTTCTCGGTTGCTTTCGAACTCCAAAGTACAAAGTGAGTGGGTGACACCCTCGATGCCGTCCCCCAGGGGATGGGCCCAGTCGTACAGCGGGTAAATAGGCCAAGCGTCACCAGTGCGGTGGTGGCGGACATGGCGGATCCGGTACAACAACGGGTCGCGCATCTTCATATTGGGCGCATCGAGGTCGATCTTGGCTCTGAGAACGCAACTCCCGTCGGGAAGATCCCCGGCCCGCATCGACCGGAACAAAGCCAGGTTTTCTTCCTCGCTCCGTCCCCGGTACGGCGAGGGTCGACCAGGCTCGGCCAGGCTGCCGCGGTACTCCTTGATTTCCTCATCGCTAAGGTGGTCCACGTAGGCCTTCCCCTCGCCGATGAGTTCCTCGGCCAGCTGGTACATTTCGTCGAAATAGTCGGACGCGTACAGGGGCCGGTCCCCAAAGGAAAAACCGAGCCATTCGACGTCGGCCACGATCGAATCGACGTACTCAACCCCCTCGGTCAGAGGATTGGTGTCGTCGAAACGCAGGTTGCAGTGGCCGCCGTATTGCTCGGCTACCCCAAAGTTGAGGCAGATCGACTTAGCGTGGCCGATATGTAAGTAACCGTTCGGTTCTGGCGGAAAGCGGGTGACGACGCGGCCATCATGTTTGCCTGTCCGCAGGTCATCCTCGATGACCTCGCGGATGAAATCAGAATGTCCTGCCCCGGCGCGCTCATCACCTGTCATCGCCAGCCACTCTACGATGTCACAGCTTCGGGCCCGGAACGCAACAAGACGATATGAGCCTCGGCGGTTCGCTACTGGCGGCGGCGTCGGTGATCGTCCCGCTCGTCGACCAGCGCCATGGGCGGCCGTCAACGAGCCTTTGCAGGGCACCGGCCCCTGTTGATGGCTACGGCGCCGTGCGGGTCGTCGACTGGCTGGTGTCGGGGCAGCTGCCCGACCACGGCCGCCGGCCCGTCGTGACCGGTCCTGGCGACGTTCGGGCTGGGGTTGGCTTGGCTGGCGTGGTCGGCCGACGCCAACCTCCGCGCCCTGTTGGTGGCGCTGGCGGTGTGCCCGTTCTACTCCTTCGGTCGCACGACGTTCGGGCCGCTCGTCGATGTGCCCGGGCGGCGCCCACCTCTTTGTCCGCCGCTTCATGATGGCGTGCAGCTAGTGGCGCTATTGCTCGCCGGCCGGGAGCAGCGTGGTTGGCAGCCATGTCGTGTTCCGCTTCCACCGGTACGGCGGCTACCCGGAGTTGTTTGCGCTGAGTGGTCTCAGCCTCGCCCTGATCGCATTCGCCCCTGTGCCGGCGGCATAGGACGGGCGAGAGCGAGGATGAAATCACCTCCCTCGTCAGTCCATATACCTTCGGTGGCGAGGCCAGATAGCCCGAGTTCGGAGATCACTTGTGCCCGAGTGAACTTCGTGGAGATCTCGGTCAAAAGCTCTTCTCCTTTGGCAAAGACCACCTCCATCTCGAGAGCAGGGATGCGTACCTGTTCGGGCTGAACGGCTCGCAGCCGCATCTCGATGCGACTGGCGCCGTCGTCCCATACGCAGACGTGCTCGAAGCGCTCCGGGGCAAAGTCGGCGCCCAGCTCATTGTTGAGCACATACAGGACGTTGCGGTTGAACTCAGCCGTGAGCCCTGTTGCATCGTCGTACGCCTGAATGAGGCGGCCCGGGTCTTTGCGCAGGTCGGCGCCGAGCAGGAACCGGTCATCCGGTGCCATCGTCGAGGCGACGTTATGAAGAAAGCGACGCCTCAGAGTTGGCTCGAAGTTCCCGATGGTGCTGCCAAGAAAGACCACCAGCCGGCGGCCTCTCGCCGGCAACGTGCCGAGATGGTGATGGAAATCGCCGACTATGGCGGTCACGTCGACTCCATAGTCGGTGTGGACACTATTAGCCGAACCGACCAGGATTTCCTCGCTCACGTCCAGGGCGACGAAGTGGTCGAGGCCATTTGCCGCCATGGCGTCGAGAAGCAGCCGTGTCTTTTGAGAGCTGCCCGAGCCGAGTTCGACGAGGGTGCTGCAACCGGCGCGCTCCACGATCTGGTGCCCGTACTTGGAAAGTATGCTGCGCTCGGCGCGGGTGAGGTAATACTCCGGCAATTCCGTGATGGCCTCGAACAGCGCACTGCCGCGCTCGTCGTAAAACCACACCGGTGGAAGGGATTTTGGGGTCGACGCGAGGCCAATACGGGCATCGCGCTCGAGCGCCCCTCGCCGTGCGGACGCGACGAGATAACGCTGGCATGAGATGGACATGGCCGGCGCCTACAGGTCGCGCGCCAGGCGAAGGCCCGTGAAGGGCCACCGGCAGTGCGGTGCAAAGAAGTTCCGGTATGTAACCCGCGGATGGCCTGGCGGCGAAGCAACACAACCACCGCGCAGTACATGCTGGTTCACCATGAACTTGCCGTTGTACTCGCCCACGGCGCCAGCAGAGGGGCGGAACCCGGGGTACGGCAGGTACGCCGACGCCGTCCATTCCCATACCTGTCCGGCGGCACCGGTGGCGTCCACGCCCATGGGCCGCGGGTGGGCACGGTCCAGGTCGTAATGGTGAGCCAGGCCGATATCGCCGGCGGCCAGTTCCCATTCGTCTTCGGTTGGTAGCCGGCAACCGGCCCAGCGGGCGAACGCGTCGGCT
>DATJST010000414.1:0-3165 GCA_035503975.1 Acidimicrobiales bacterium
GAACGAGTCCGTCCGTGTCATTTCAAACTTTGCTACCGGGCTTTCGCTCCGAGTAGACCCCAGCAAACCCATACGAACTGCTACCACAACTGCTACCAAAACCTCGTGAACGGGGTCAAAGGGTCGGCGGGTCACGCGCAAGTGCCGCAGCGGGTGTCGGAGGGGGAGACTTTGCCGCCTGCGACACGCGAGACCGTGTTCGATTTAGTTCCATGAGCAGGAGCTTCGCGGGGTCGGCCCCTAATTCTCCCGGTCGGACGGTCGAAGGAACACCGAACTCCGAGGACCCATGGGTCCCCGAAGCAGCGAATCAAGCGCACTTACAAGACGCCCAATTGTCCGGGGGTCGCCGCGTGGGAACTGCCGGTCGGTCGTGAAGACGAGCAGTGGCGACGGTTCTCCTTTTGCGAGGGTGGCGGCTTCCACACGCCGGAAATCGGGCACGTTCTCAGTCACGAGCGCTCGCCCGGCGCTCGCCGCAGCAAGGAAGACCTCTTCGTCAGGCGCGCCCTCGAGGGTGCGGTGTTCAGGGTCGTGCACAGATACAACGTCGTGGCCGCGGGCTCGCAGCTGTTCGGCCAGGGTGGCGGGGAACATTTCGTCGATGAGCAGCTTCACCCGAGCAGACGGTGCTCTCGCTCGAGGGCTTGCTCGAGCTGGCTTGCCTCCTCATCGGCCATCGAGATGAAACGGTCAACCTCTTCTGGGTACTCGGCGTAGTAACGGACGGCAGCCTTGACCTTGTGCGAGCTCACGCCAAGCCGTTCGGCCACAGCGTCGACCAGCTCGTGACCGCGCTCGGGGGCGTTGCGGACAGCGACGATCACCTCCCAGACGTCCGGGCCGCCGATCACCACCGCCCGTCGCCCCGCTGGGCCGTCGCGAAAGATAATCCCCGGGTGCCGCTCGAGCCTCAAGCCCTCGTCGATGTAGCGCTGGGCCAGGCGAACGATCGGTTCCCCCGTGTCGGCGCTCCGCCGCCGCAAAGCCCGGAGCGTCCCCGATTCGATCCTGATGGCTTCGCTACTCATGTAGCCTACTGTAGTCTACGGCGCCCAATGGTTGTGCACCCGGCTGCCGTGACCTCAGTAATAGCGCGGCGACGCAGCACCGGACTTGGCTGGATGCACGCGCTCCCGTGATGCCGTCGCTGACGGTGCACTCGCTAGTCCTGCCGGGTCGAACGGGATGAGGCCAGGCTGGGGTCGACCTGAGGGATGCAAGTGAAGTGGAGGTGATCTGAGCGATGTCAACCAAGGGTCGAAGTCCGTAGGGGTGATAGCCCCCTTTGGGCGATGATTCGCGGTCCGGGCTTGTCGCAGCTGTGTGTGGGTTTGGGGCCCAAATCATTCCGGTGCGGGCGGCGGGTATGGCTTGGCCGAGCCCAGTGCGAGGGTCCGGTCGACTTCGTAGTCAACCGCGTTCACCGACTTGCGCACCGACAGCGCGACGAGCGCAAGCCCAAAGAGCAATACGACGGTGGCGACCAAGACGAACACTAGAGCCGCCGTGCCGGCAACGGGGCCGGGACAGTGAGGGCCACGGCGATGAGGATCATGGCCACGACCACGAGCCCGACCAGTCGTTATCAGCACAGCGGGGGCAAGCATGGCCTGGATGGACGAGATTGCGGCCTGGCTCATGAGATCCTGCCCAGCGTCACGGCTTCTATCGGCAGCCAACGGCGGGGTAGTGACAGGCAGCGCGCATGAAAATTCCGTCGCCGACTCCTCACCTGCGCCACACCCATAGATCTAAGTCGCGGGCGTCCTTCGGTATGCGGACTGGGTGCGTCGCCGAGCGCTCACCCCGAACCAGCCGGGGGACGGGCCCACGAAGGTTGGTCGGGTGCCATGAATGGCATGGGGTATCGTGACAAGTCGCACTCTCGACCCGCCGGCGCACTTGTGGGAACCGTCCCGGGCCAATAAGAAGTCACTCGAGATGTCGGTACTCGGCCCATTTTTCAGCGCGTTCTGTCGGCTCAACGTAAGGCGTGGACATGAGCGCTCGGGCGCGTCCCCCATTTGTCAGCTGTCACGGTTTGGTCGGTGACGGGCCCAGCTTCTTCGGCGCGCCGGCGGGCTGGCCGCCGCAGCCGTAGTAGCCATGGGCGAAGGAGCCGAGAGCACCCCACTGTGCGTTATCGAAGACGTGGGCTTCGTAACGTTCCAGGACCGAGACCCTTCCGAGGCCGAATTGGACGAGATGTTCATCCCACCTCAAACGGACCTGTTTGCACCTTTCCTCGGGGCAGTCGCCTGGCAAACTGGCCGGGGCGGCGATGATACGGCGTCCAGCGAGCCATAAAAGACGGTTCGCCCCGCCTGGCCCCCGGGAGAAGACCTCGAATGTCCGGCTTCGAACGCGCTGACCGCAGCCCCGAATTTGAACGGCTCGTTTCTTCTCTGGCTGCGAACGACCGCCTCCTGGCGCCGATGAAGCACTACATGGCCGCCGCACTGGCCAAGACGGAGGTGAGCGGGGTGGCGTTGGACCTCGGGTGCGGGGTTGGAGGCGACCTGGCCCGTCTAGCCGCCGGCGGGCTGAGCCCGCTGGGCATCGATCCCAGTGAGCGGATGCTGAAAGAGACCAGATCCCGTCTTGGGCATAGGTGGCCTTGGCCCGCGCCGACGCGGCGGCGCTCCCGCTGCGGGACGCCACGGTCGCCGGGTGCCGGATCGAACGGGTGCTCCAGCACCTCCCCGACCCCTGGGGGGCCCTCGACGAGGTGGCCAGAGTCCTGCGACCTGGCGGGTGGCTGGCGGTGTTCGAACCGGACTGGTACACCTTCCGCGTCGAGAGCGTTGTCGTCCCCGACGGTTCGGTCCCCGCTCGCCTTCTCCCCTGCCGCAACCCCCGGATCGGGTCGCAAGTGCCGGACCAAGTGGAGGGCTTCGGCTTTGAGGTCTACGACATTGTCACCGAGTCCTCCCGAGGCAACGACTTCGAGCACCTCCCCATCAACTGCCGGTCCGTCCTTGAACGTGCGGTGCAAGAGCGGCGCGTCGATAAAGACCTGGCGCGGCGTTGGTGGGAAGAACAGCAAACGCGCGTACGCAGCGGTGAAGTCAGGGTCCGCTGGGACAAGATCCTGACTCTGGCCAGGCGCCGATAGGACGCCACGCACCGGACCTGGGCAACTGGCAATGTGAGCTTCTCCTG
>DATJST010000415.1:0-8023 GCA_035503975.1 Acidimicrobiales bacterium
GTGAGCCAGAGCGGCGACTAAGGCTCGGTACTTTCGACGTGCTGCGTCCGGCACTGCGGCGCGCTGCCGAAAGGGGCCTGCGTAATGACCGACCAGGGCGCTGGCTCCGCACGCCGAGGGCAACAGGACCGCCGGGATCGCTCCATGTCCCACTCGGCATACGGATGGGACAGACGGCGGCGCCACATGGAGCCGCATCGCGACGACATCCTCTTGAAACTTCGCGGTGCCGCGGTGCTTCACTGCCTCAGCGTCCCATCGCTCCATCGGTGGCTCCGTCAAGCCGAACGCTCCATGGTTGCTGTCAGAAAGTCGGCATTGTCGCAGCAACCGCACTGAGACCCCTTCCGCTTTGCCGACTTTATGTCGAAAAACGGCAGAAACTCGGCAAAGCAAAATGGCCGGTGTCAGAAACTCGGCATTGCTGCAGGACACTTCGCGTTGGCCACGGCGATTGACGTCAGAAACTCGGCAAGGTGCAAGGAACTCGGCAAAGCGGCGGCACCGGGGTTACGCCGTGGTGCCGGGCAGCGTAGGCACACCCGCGAAAGGGGTTCCATCGAGGAGTACCTCTCGCAACAAAAGGTTGTCGTCGAGCACGACCAGGTTGGCCGGACCGCCCACCCGGAGTCGGCCGATTTCGTCGAGGCCCAGGACGCGCGCCGGGCGCTCGGTGGCGGCGCCCAGGACAACGTCTAGGGGCAGCGCCAGCGAGGCCAGCCGGTGGACCGCCTGGAGTAGGGAGGATGCTCCTCCGGCGATAGTGCCGTCGGCCCGGCGCGCTACGCCGTCGCCCAGCGAAATAGGCACATCACCGAGGACCAGTTCGCGTTCGGGTGCGCCGCTCAGGCTGGTGGCGTCGGTGACGATCGAGCACCGCTCACCGGCAGCCGCGAACGCCAGCGCGACAAGCTCGTCGGCGACATGGACTCCATCAGCGATCAGCTGAACCTTGAGCCGGCGGTCGCTAAGTGCGGCCCCGGCAAGCCCGGGGGCGCGCGCACTTATCGGCGTCATGCCGTTGAAAAGGTGGGTGGCCACGGACGCACCCACCCTGACTGCGTCGGCCACTTGGGCGACAGAGGCGGCACTATGCCCGAGTGAGACCACTACCCCCCTGGCCACGAGCCAGGACACGACTTCCGTCGCCCCGGGCAGCTCCGGCGCGATGGTCATCATCGTTACCCGGCCAGCGCGCACCAGGCGCTCAACCAGGGCGAGATCTGGCCTGCGAAGGTGCTCGACCGGGTGCGCGCCAGGCCGTTCGGGCGACAGGAACGGGCCCTCGAGGTGCACACCCACCACCCGAGCACCCCGCGCGGCGGCCGGCCGCTCGCGCTGCTGGTCGGCGAACTCGGAGATGACCGCTGTTGAAGCGGCGGTAACCCCGGGGTCACCGCTTATAAGCGTTGGCTGGTAGGCGGTGACGCCGTGCCCGGCAAGAGCCAAGCTCATGGCGAGCATGTCGTCGAGCGACGCGCTCGCGCAATCCACGCCCGCGTAACCGTTGACCTGCAGGTCCACGAAGCCGGGAGCGGCGATGGCCGTCCCGCCTCCCGACAGCCCGAGCGCCGACACCCGCCCATCGGCCACTTCCACGTCACCGGGCACGAGCCGGCCGCCGACGAAAGCGCGCCCCACCCCGAGCCGGCGCGCCGAGCCCGGCCGATAGGCCTGGAAGACCGGTCTGGCCGGCGCGGCGGGGGTGGCCGCAACCGGCGCCCCACCGACCGGCGCCCCACCGACCGGCGCCGGCCGGCCCACACCAAGCGCAGCCAACGCCACCCGCAGCCGGCCGCGGGCAGCATCGAGTGCGGCTTGCGCCGAGGCGACATCCTGGCCGCTCGCCGCCACCAGGGCGGCCAGTTTGGCGCTCCACCCGGCCGCTTCCAGTGACGCCGCCGCCTCTTGCCGGGGAACGCCCGCCACGGCCTCAACGATGCGGGCGGCGCGGTCGCGCAGCTTGGAATTGGTGGCCCGCAGATCGACCATTAGATTGCCGTAGGTCTTGCCGAGAAGGACCATGACTGCGGTCGAAATGGTGTTGAGGGTTATTTTTTGCGCCGTTCCCGCGTTGAGCCGGCTGCTACCCGCAACCACCTCGCCCCCCACCACGGTGACGATTGCGACGTCTGCGACCGAGGCAAGCGGAGCGGAACTGTTACACGTCAGGGCCACAGTGCCCGCTCCGCAGACACGCGCATAGCTAAGCGCGCCCACGACGAAAGGCGTGCGGCCGCTGGCGGAAACGCCGATGACGACATCCGTCGCCGTGAGGCCGAGTTCCCGCAGCGCGACCTCGCCGGCCTCGGGGTCGTCCTCGGCGCCTTCGACGGGGTGGCGCAGGGCGTGATCGCCCCCCGCGATGAGCGCTACCGCCGCGCCGTCGGGGACGCTGAAGGTAGGTCCGAGTTCGGCGGCATCGAGCACGGCCAGGCGGCCGGCCGTCCCCGCTCCGACATAGATCAGCCGGCCCCCGGCCGAGAGCCTCTCGTAGGCCAACTCAACCGCGGCGACGATGCTCTCGCGCGCCCTGATAACCGCAGCAGTCGCCCGCCCTGAGTCGACCGTGAGCAGTTCTACCAGTTCGGGCGCCGCCATCAGGTCCAGGCGCTCCAGCTCCGAACGGACGGATTCGGTTGCTAAACCACCCAGGCCGGGCTCGTTCCCCGATGTCCCGGCCGGCCCGACGGCAATCAAGGGACCTCCGGGGACGAGGGCGTCAGCACCTGAAACCCGAGCCGTCGAGGGGCCTGCGCTAAGACCGCCGACGGCGTGGCGCTCTTTGGCCCAAAGTGGAGGCGCGCCCGCGCTTGTGGCCCCAGGCTGGCCGGCGACTGCCTCGGACACCAGGCGGTGCACTTCGGTCCGCACCGAGGCCTGTTGGTCGAGCCGTCGCTGCGGGTGCACGCTGTTGGTCAGTAGGACCACGGCGGTCCCGGCTTCGGGCGAGACCAACAACGAGGTTCCGGTGAAGCCCGTATGCCAGATGGTCCCCGGCGGCCAGGCACCCCACTCGTCGGGAGCCAGGCGCCAGCCGAGGCCGCGCACATCGTCACCTGTCGCGGCTTGGCGGGTGCGCATGAGATCTATCGACGCGGGCTCCAAAAGTCCGCCCGGGCCGCCCGGCAGGAGGGCGCGCACGAAGCGGGCCAGGTCGCCAGCCGGCGCAAATAGCCCCGCGTGGCCGGCCACTCCACCGAGCGCGTGCGCATTGCCGTCGTGGACCTCTCCCCAAACCAGGCCCCGCTCAAGACGCTGGTCCCCGTCGAGTTCGGTGGCCGCGACCATGTGCCTTTGCGCCGCAGGCGGGCAGAAGCAACTGTGCTCCATCCCGAGCCCGGCCGCGACATCGAGCGAGAACAGCTCGTCCAGGGGCCGCCCGCAGGCCGCTTCCAAGGCCCAACCGAGGACCATGAAGCCGAGGTCGGAATAACTCACTTCGCCCCCCGGCTGGGTGTTCGCTGCCTCGCCCATGAGGGCCGCCTCAACCTCCGCCCGGCCCCGCGCAGAACGGTAGAAGGAGCGGTGGTCCGCCAGCCCGGCGGTATGGGTGAGCAAGTGGCGCAACGTCGTGCCCGCCACCGGGTACCGCGGCAACCAACGCCCGACTTCGTCATCCAGGCCGAACCAGCCACGCTCCCGTCCGAGCATGACCAAGGTGGTCGTGCACACAACCTTCGTGAGCGAGGCGAGGTCATAAAGAGTCCCCGCGGTGGCCGGGATCACCTCTCCGTAGGTGCAGGCGTAGCCGCCGTAGGCTTCGAGGGCGATCCCCTCCGGCCCGACGACGGCCAGGCTCAGCGCAGGTGGGAAACCAGCCGCCAGCAGTGAGCCAAGGTACGACTGGAGGCGGTCGATGACCGGTGACCGGGCCAGTGCGAGGCTGTCGCCAACTTCGAAAGTGAGCCGTCCGGCGGGGGAACACGCGCTCACGGCGGCCCGAGGCGCGGTCCCACGGCAGGCACTCGGCGCATACGGATCTCTTGGGCTCCGTACTCAGGTTCGATCCGCCGCGCGCCATCGGGCGCGAACCCGAACGACGTGTACAGGTTGCGGGCCACCTGGTTTGCCTCGAACACCCAGAGCGTTACGGTGTCCATGCCTCGTTCCCCGAGCAGCCGCAGGTCGTGGTCAAGGAGCGCCTTGCCGATCCCGAGGCCGCTCATAGCCGGCGCGACATATAGCGAATAAATGTGGCCCCGCCGGCCATCATCGGGGTCGTCGCCATGGCGCGAGAAGGCGATGATCTCCCCATCTGCTGACTCGAGCAACCAGGTTGTCGGCCCATTGGAGGTCGTCTTGGCGAGTAGCCAGTCACCGATATCAGCCTCGTCGAGAGCGTCGAGAACAGACTGGTCCACGATGCCGGGATAGCCGGACCGCCAAGCGGCCACGAACACGGCGGCCAGCCCGGTGGCATCGGCGGCGGTCGCGAGCCGCAGCCGAGTATGGGGCGGCAGGGGTACCGTGGCAGCCGCGGCAGGGGGCTGCAAGCGGGTCCGGAAACGGAAACGGTCGGCCCGGTAAAGGGACTTCACGTACTCTACGGGGCGCCCGATCGGGTCGAAGCTCAAACGGCTCAGCTGCAGAACGGGCACCGCAGCGGCGATACCAAGGAGCTGGGCCTCGCGCTCGGGCGCGGCCATTGCCTCGATCGTCTCTTCGGCCCACGACAGCTCGACCCCGTAACGGGCGCGGAGCAGCTCGTAAAGGGACTGCGACTCTCCCAGCATGGCTGCTAAACCGTCGAAACGCCGCGCGTCCAGGAAGAGGACCTCCACGGAGAGCGGTTCGGCGTCTGCCGTACGCACCCTCTCGATCTGGAGGATCTCGTCGCCTTCGGAGAGCGCGAGCATCGCCGCCACTTCGGCGTCGCACCGCAGTCGCGCCACGCTTATCAGCCGCGAGCCGGGCTCCATGCCCCTCGCCCTCACGTGGTCGCTGTGGCTCGTGAGCTCGAGCAGGCTGTCCATCTTGGGTTTGGCCACGAAGGTGCCGCGACCCTGGTAACGGTGGATACGCTGCTGTGCCTCCAGCTGGTCGAGCGCCTGGCGCACGGTGCCGCGGGAAACCTCGAAGCGCTCCGACAGTTCGCGTTCGGTAGGCATGCCCGCCCCCGGGGGTAGTGCTTGGATGAGCTCGACCAGGGCGTCGCGGACGGCGCGGTGCTTGGCCTGGCCGGAGGCCACCTCAGCCTGTCGCACGATTGGATCGTACCAATCTGGATAGGTCTTAAGCAATGGGAACTCGTGCCGCCCAATGGTGCCAGATCGCCCAGCGCTACCAGAACCACCCAGCATAACAACGCTCCTATTTGACCAGACCAATCCAGAGTGGTATAAACGGCGCCAGCGCGCCTTAGAAGGCGCATTCTCGAATGGGAGGTCCCCATATGGGCTCAAAGCGAGCAGCCGGCCTGGCGAGGCACAACACAGTTTTCGGTTCCCGGCGCGCCGCGGTGGCTGTCGCGACATGCGTCCTCGTCGCCGGCGGCAGCCTAACGCCCGGGGCGGTCGCCAACGCGCAGGGGCAACGAGCCCGGGGGGCGGATGCGTCGGGCGCCACCCTGGTCATAGCCGACACGTCGAGCGTGCAGAAATTGGACCCCGACGTGGTGACCAATTTCTTGGACTTCCAGGCTCTTGGCCTGATCTACGACCAGCTGGTCCAGTACAACAACAGGCTCCAGCTCGTCGCCGACCTGGCTACCAAGTGGGCCTATAGCGACGGCAACAAGGTCCTTACGTTCCAGCTCCGCCAAGGCGTGAAGTTCGACGACGGGACCACCTTTACATCTGCCAACGTCGTGCAGTCGCTCGAGCGCGCCCTCAACCCCAAGACGGCCGATGCGTCGGCGTCTTTCCTGGCCAATGTGAGCAAGATCGTCGCTACCGGTACCTACAGTGTGAAGTTCGAGCTGAGCAAGCCGGACACGTCGATCCTGGACGGCCTGACCTCAGTCAACCTGTCGATGCTGTCAACCAAGGCGATGGCCGCCGGTACTGTCGCCAAAACGCCCGACGGTACCGGGCCTTTCATGTACTCGAGCTGGGCGCCGAACAACAGTTTCGTCATGACCGCCAACCCGAGCTACTGGGGCGGCAAGGTATCGATCGGCTCGATAAAGATCGAGACGATACCGACCGAGCAGTCGATCGCTTCGGCGGTCGAAGCTCACACCGTCCAGATCGGGCTCCTCACCGAGCCCCAGGTGGCGCTGCACCTGCCCAAGGCAATAGCCGTACAAAAGGTGCTCGACTTGACCTATCGCGCGCTCATGCTGCAAGACAAGAGCGGGCCGCTCGCCAATGTCGACAACCGGCTGGCCATTGCCTGTGCGGTCAACCGTCAACAGGTTGTCGAGGACAGCGTGTTCGGTGCGGGGCAAGTGGTCGGGCCCGTGCCGCTCGGCGAGTTCGCGTCCAAGCCGGTCTCGGCCGTCTGCCCGACGCCTAACCTGGCCACTGCCAAGAGCTACCTGCAGAAGGCACAAGACCCGGGCGGCTTCAGCTTCACCGCTGTGACCTCGACCGATCTCGACCCAACGAGCGCTGCTCAGGCCATCGTGGTGCAGGGAGACCTCGCCAAGGTGGGCATCACCATGCATATCTCGAACCTGGCCAGCGACGCCTACATCCAGGATTGGCTGAAGGGCGACTTCCAAGGGGCATTCGCCTGGAACGGCGCCGACCCCAACCCGTACACGATGTACGGGCGCTATTTCGGGACGGGCGCCAACCTCGGCGTCCCGGCCGGTTACAGCTCGCCGCAGCTCCAGTCCCTCCTCGCCCAAGGCGACGCAGCCACCACCATGGCCGCGCAAAGGAGCATCTGGTCCAAGTTTTCCGACGCGCTGACGTCCAACGCGGTATGGATCTGGTTGTTCACAGCTTATGACTACGCCGCCGTCTCGTCCTCCGTGCATGGTTTCACGCTTGCCCCGACCAACTCGACGACCCTGGACTCGTTGCGGTCGGCCACGTTTTCCTGAGCGTGCCCGGGAGCGCCCGGTCTCCTGCAACAAAGGCGCGAGGTTGTCTACGTGCGTAGGCCTTTGCCAGGGTGACCGGGCAGGGCGTAGGTCCCCCGGGCACCGCCGGGAGCAATGATGCTGCTCGGTTTGGCCCGCCGCGCCGGCAACACGCTGGCCACGTTGTTCGGCGTGTCCATATGCATTTTCCTGGTGCTGCGGCTGTTGCCCGGCAACGCGATTACGGCGTCCATGGGCGTGAGCGCAGGTTTGCTCGATCACGCCCAGATCGCCGCCCTCAACCACTACTACGGGATCGGCCAACCGGTCTACGAGCAGTTTTGGTCGTGGTTGTCGTCCTTGGCGACGGGCAACCTCGGCGTGTCGTTGTCGTCACGCACCTCGGTCGCCTCCCTGATCGGCTCGGCGCTGCCCGTTACCTTAGAGCTGGCGGTGGCATCGCTCATCATCGGCGAGCTGATCGGTGTCCTTTTCGGCGTCTACGGGGCACTCCGGCCGCGCCATTTCGTCGACAACGTGGGCCAGGGAGTGGCGGTGGTGGGCCTCGGGGTGCCCAGCTTCATCATCGGCACCGCCCTGGTCACGTTTATGGCCTCGGTGTTCCAGTACTTTCCCTCATCAGAGAGCTTTGCCAGCCCATGGTCCAACCCCTGGCTCAATATCCAGCAGGTATTTTTCCCAGCGTTGACTCTAGGGATCGGGATCGGTGCCGCCATAATGCGCACCGCGCGCGGCGCCATGCTCGAGGTCATCGGGCTCAACTATGCCCGTACCGCCCGGGGCAAGGGGCTACCCAAGCGCTTGGTCACCTGGAAGCACCTGTTCCTCGGGGCGCTCGTACCCGTGGTCACCATGTCGGGCATCCAGCTCGGGTACCTGCTCGGAGGCACGGTCATCGTCGAGCAGATCTTCGTCCTCCCAGGGTTGGGACGGCTGCTGATAATGTCGATCAACAATCGGGATTTCCCCGTTGTGCAGAGCGTCACGTTGCTGTTCGCGGCCGGCTTCGTACTGGTGAACATGCTTACC
>DATJST010000416.1:0-21057 GCA_035503975.1 Acidimicrobiales bacterium
CCACCGGGCGCGGGGCGCGGCGGGCACGAGCCCGTCCGGGTCCAGGGCCACCACCGGCCCGTGCCGCTCGCGGGCCGCTACCGTCAGCTCGTAGAGGTCTGACTTGGTCGACGTCGCGATGGCCGGCCCCGGGTGCTGTCGCAGGACCGGCGCCAACGCCCGGAACGTCTTGCCTTCCCCAGGCGGGGCCACCAGGCGGAGCGACGCTTCCCAGCTCGGCCAGAGCGGCACACGCCCGCGACGGGCCATGCCCAGCGGGTACCCGACTTCCTCGCGGGCAAGCGGCCGCCGCCGGGCGGCGAGGGCGGGTCGGGTCTGTGGTGCTCTGCGCCGGGCGGCGGCCACAGATGCCTCACGGCGCAGTTGCGAGGCTGAGGCCAAGCCGTGGCGGTCCCGCCCATCGGGCAGAGGATGGCCGAGCACGGCGCTGAGCGCCTCACAGAGGTGGAGGGCGGGCCGGAGCCGGGAGCGGCGAACGGCCCGGCTTGCGCCTTGACCAGGCCAGCGAGCTACGACCGAGGCGGCAACCACTGCCTGGGCACAGAGCAGCAGGCAGAATGTGGCCCAGAACGCCCCGGTGCCGGGCACAGCCGGCCTCTCGGGCGCGGCCCAGCCGAGGGCGGGATGGCCAGGATGGGCCAGGGCGCTGGTCGCCGCGGCCAGCCAGCCGCCGGCTAGGCGCGGCCAGATCCAATGCCGTCCGAGCAGCCCGGGTAGCAACACGCCGGCCAGCACCGGGTCGGCCAACACGGCCACGACCAGCGTCACCGCTGCCAGGGCAGCGGGCCGGGCAACGTGGGTGTACCGCAGGCGGCCCGCTCGGGGAGCTCCCGGGCCGCCTCCAGGCGGCGACATGAGCGAGCTCACGCCACGTCCGCCGCAAGGGCACACCAGCCGGCTCCCGCCACGCTCGCCGCAACCGCCTGCTCAGCCCGGGAAAGGGCATGGTAGACAGCCCGGGGCGGCATGCCGGTGGCGCGGCCCACCACGGCCGCCGGCCAACCTTGGACCCTGGCGGCGTAGACGAGACGGGCCTGGGCCAGGCTGAGCCGGCCAGTCTGGAGAGCGCTGACTACGACACCGGCCAAATGCTCAGCCTCGGAGAGAGCCTCGCGGGCGGCGACCGAGCCTTCCACAAGGTCCGGTCTGGCGAGCACGACCGTGCGCGATTGGTAACGACGCTGCACTTGGCGCGCCGTCCGCAGGCGACGCACCGCCCGGGTTACCAGTAGCCGGTGTACGTCCGTACGGTCCTCGCCGGCGTGGCGGCGGATGCCCACATAGCACTCGGCCACGAGTTGGGCAGCGGTATCGGAAGGGAAGCAGGAGTGCTCGCCCAGCCCATGGCCGTAGGTCGGCGAGTTGACCCGCTCGGCACGCAGACGAGGGAGCAGCGCCTGCAACAGAGCACGAGCGGCCAGCGGGGACAGCGACACCCGCAACAGCGCAGATAACACCGCTTGGCCGCCGGGACCGGGCTCGTACCCGCACCACGCGACGGCACCCACCACCGCGCCGGCGCCCAGGCGGCCGGGCGCCAGCGCAGGCTCCCGGTCGGCCCACCGGGCAGCCTCGGCCTGCATGAGCGGCGAGCGAGCCAGCTGCTCCCACTCGCGCTCCAAGCGGTCAAAGACCGTACCGGCGGGTAGCCGCCGGTACGCTTGGGCCGTCCAAGTGCCACCCGCCAGCCGGTTACCACCCGAGCGCCAAGCTGATCTGGCCATAAGCTCACGCTCTCAAGTGGCTTCCCACTCGGTTTCCCGCGCGGTTTCCCCGGTCGCAAAATACTTGGGGGAAACGCGAGCGCGCCGGGGAAAGGTCTAGCCGCGGTCGAGCGCTGCCCGGATGGCGCCGACCTGGTCGCCTACCTCGTCAGGCGATGCGCCATCGAGGACGGCCCGCATGAGCGCGGCACCCACGACGACACCGTCGGCGTGCTCGCAGGCGGCCACGGCCTGGGGCGGGCCCGAGATCCCGAACCCCATTATCACCGGCTTGTCAGTTACGGCTTTGAGGCGCCGGGCCAAAACCGACGAGGACCCTGCCAACGTCTTTCTCTCACCGGTGACACCCATCAGGTTGACGCCGTAGACGAACCCGCGAGCCCGGGCGCAGATCTCGGCCAGGCGCCCATCGGGGGTGACCGGGGCGGCGAGCAGCACCGTCTCCACGCCCTCGGCGGCGGCGGCGGCCTCCCACTCCCCTGACTCCTCCAAAGGAAGATCGGGGACAATGGCACCTCGGGCCCCGGAGGACGCCAGTTCGCTGGCGAAGCGCTTGGTGCCGGCGCGCAGCACCAAGTTGGCATAGGTCATGGCCACCAAGGGCACGGAGATGTCGAGGCCGCGCAGCTGGGCCATGAGAGAAGGCGGCGTCGTGCCCCGCGCCAGGGCGCGCGACGACGCCTCCTGGATGGTCGGCCCGTCCATCATCGGGTCGGAAAACGGCAGCCCGACTTCGACTGCATCCGCTCCGGCCCCGGCCATCGCTTCGAGCAGGGCCAGCCAGTCCTCGCGAACACCACCGGTCACGTAGGGCACGAGCAACTTGCGCCCACGGGCCCGCGCATCGACGAGCGCCGGGCCAAGGGCGGTGCCCAACCGCTCCTCGGGCGCGCCTACCGGCCGCGGCACACTAGTCAGGGCGTACCCTCCGGCCCGGCCGCCAGCAGCCTCATGACATGGTCGGCGTCCTTGTCGCCCCGGCCCGACATGGTAAGCAGCACCGACGAGCCCGCAGGCACCTCGCCGCTCTTGACGGCGCGCACCAGCCAAGCCAGAGCATGGGCGGGCTCCAGGGCGGGGATGATGCCCTCCGTGCGGGCGAGCAGCTGGAGCGCCTCGAGGACCTCGGCATCGGTCGCCGAGCGATAGCTCGCCCAGCCCTGCTCCGACAAGAACGCGTGCTCCGGCCCGATCCCGGGGTAATCGAGCCCGGCCGAGATCGATTCCGCTTCCAGGATCTGGCCGAACTCGTCCTGCAGCAGGTACGAGCGCATGCCGTGGAGCACGCCCGGGACACCCCTCGGGCCCATCGCCGCGCCCCCGGCTGCCTCCACGCCGACGAGCTGCGCCGCGCCACCCACAAAGCCGGCAAAGGTGCCCGCAGCATTACTGCCGCCGCCGACGCAGGCGACGACAAAGTCCGGTGCCCCACCGAGGACGGCCTGGCATTGCTCCCGGGCTTCCGCACCGATTATTGCTTGGAACTCTCGGACCATCCAGGGGAACGGGTGGGGCCCCATGACCGAGCCGATGCAGTAATGGGTCGAGCCGACGGTGGCCACCCAGTCACGGAGCGCCTCGTTGACGGCGTCCTTGAGCGTCCGGCTCCCCGAGGTCACGCAGCGCACTTCCGCCCCCAAAAGGCGCATACGGAACACGTTGAGCTCCTGGCGCTCCATGTCGACCTCGCCCATGTAGACCGTGCATTGCAGGCCAAAAAGAGCAGCCGCGGTGGCAGTGGCCACGCCGTGCTGCCCGGCGCCGGTCTCGGCGACGAGGCGGCCCTTACCCATTTCCAGGGTGAGAAGTCCCTGCCCCACGACGTTGTTTATCTTGTGGCTGCCGGTGTGGTTGAGGTCTTCGCGCTTGAGCAGGACCCGGACACCCAATTGGCTCGACAGGTTGCGACATTCGGTAAGGGCGCTCGGGCGGCCCCCATACTCGTGGAGCACGTCGTAGTAGCGCTGCTTGAACTCGGGATCGGACCACGCCGTGCGGAAATCGCGCTCCAATTGCTGGCACGCCGGCACGAGCGCCTCGGGCACGAACCGCCCGCCGAACCTGCCGAACCAACCGTCCGCGTCGGGCTCGCCCATGGGCCGGAGGCCGGGCGCGCTCACCCGCGAGTCACTCGTCGTCGGCCCAGTCGTAAGGCGCCACAAAAGAGCTCTCGGGCACGGGCGCCTGTTCGGCCGCGGCCAACTCGGCCTCTGCCCGGCGGGCGGCCTCCACAAAAGCCTTCACTTTCATGGGGTCCTTGACGCCCGGCGAGGCCTCAACACCCGAGGTGGCGTCTACGCCCCAGGGCTTGGCACGGGCAATGGCAGTGGCGACGTTGCCGGAGTGGAGACCGCCGGCCACGATCAGCTTCTGGCCCTCGGGCAGGTCCCCCGTCAGCGCCCAGTCAAAGACATGCCCAGAGCCCGGGTTCGGGGCGTCGAGCAAGATGGCGTCGGCCCCGTACTCGGCGGCGCGGGCGACGCGGGCGTCCCCCGCGGGCAAGGCCTTGATCACCATTGGGACACGTTGGCGGATCCATTGCACCTCGTCGGGGGTTTCGCGCCCATGGAGCTGGGCCGCCCCGAGCCCAGCCGAGTAAACGAGCTCGACCACCCGGCGAGGGGCGTCATCGCGAAATACACCGACTGCCAGCACGTCCTCGCGGGGCAGGCGCTTGACGATGTCCGAGACGCGTTGGGCCGAAATCTGGCGGGGAGACGGCGCAAATACGAAGCCAACGGCATTGGCGCCCATGGCAACAGCCAAAAGAGCGTCGTCTTCGGAGGTGGTGCCACAGATCTTGATCAGCACACGCCGGCCCCCAGCAACGCGCCCAGGGCAGCCCCCGGGTCGGCGGCAGTCACGAGCGCCTCCCCCACCAAGACGGCGTCAAATCCGGCCTCGGCCAGGCACAGGGCATCATCGCGGGTACGGATACCCGATTCGGCCACCCTCATCACCTGGCTTGGCAAGGTGGCGGCGACGCGCACTGCGCGGTCCCTGTCCACCTCGAAGGTCCCAAGGTCGCGCTGGTTCACGCCCAACAGCGTTGTGCCGGCGCTCAGGGCCTGCTCGGCCTCGTCCTCGTCGTGCACTTCGACGAGGGCTTCGATGCCCAAGTGGCGGGCCAGGTCGAGGAGCTCACGCAGCTCCGGGCTCGAGAGCGCGCCAACGATGAGCAGCACGGCGTCGGCGCCCATGATGCGGGCGTCGCAGACATCGGCCGGGCTGACCGTGAAGTCCTTGCGCAGCACCGGCAGCCCAACAGCGGAACGCGCCGCGGCCAGGTCGGCTGGCGACCCGGCGAAGAACTCGGCGTCGGTGAGCACCGATAGGCAAGCGGCTCCGGCACTCTCATAGGTCTTGGCCAGCTTGGCGGGGTCGAGATCGGGCGCCAGGCCTCCCTTGGACGGGCTGCGCCGCTTCACTTCGGCGATGACCGCCAACCCCCCGGGCGGGCGCGCAGCTCTCAGCCCGGCCGCGAACGGTCGCACCGGCGGGCATGCCTCCGCCTGGCGCACGAGGGCGCTCAAGTCGCGCTCATCAGCCGCGGCCTTGGCGCGATGGGCGGCCAGTATCTTGTCGAGGTACGTCGGCACTTGGCCTCAGCGTAGCCCGAGCACGCGATCCGCCCCTGCTGTTCACCAATCCTTCACTGGTAGCTGGCATGCTTAGCGGTATGGCCGCTGATCTCGGCACCATCGTGGTAGTGGAGGACGATACCAACATCGCCGACCTGGTCGACATGTACCTGCGCGGGGAGGGTTACCGGGTCATCCAGGCAGGCACGGGCGAGGCCGGGCTGGCGGCCATCGAGCGCGAGCGCCCGCGGATGGCGATCCTGGATGTCAGCCTGCCCGGCGGGATGGACGGCCTGGAGGTATGCCGGCGGGTACGGGCGAGCCGTTCGCTACCGGTGCTCATGCTGACCGCCCGCGACAGCGAGGTGGACCGCGTGCTCGGGCTGGAGATGGGCGCTGACGACTACGTCACCAAACCGTTCTCACCTCGCGAGCTGGTCGCCCGCGTGCGGGCGATCTTGCGGCGCTCGGACGGCGCAGGCGCCGAACGGAGCGAAGTCCTCATGGCGGGCAACGTCGAGGTGGACGTGGTGCGGCGCGAAGCGCGCATCGCCGGCGAGGTGGTGCCGCTCGCCTCCAAAGAGTTCCAGCTCCTGGTCTTCCTCGCCGAAAGGCCGGGCCGGGCGCTGTCACGCCAGCAGCTGCTGGACGGGGTCTGGGGGACCGGTTGGTACGGCGACGACCGGACCGTGGACGCCCACGTGCGCCAGCTGCGCAAGAAGCTGGGCGATGCCCTGCCCCTGAGCACCGTGTGGGGCATGGGCTACCGGCTCGGCTGAGCGGCATGCCCGCGTGGCTGCCGGCGCACAGTAGGCTGCCCGCACCGCAGCGCGGCCAGGCCGCCACGGCATAGGAGGGAAGGCCCCAATTGCGCCGGCGCATCAGCCTCACCATGGCCGCCATGGTCGTCGGTGCGCTCGTGCTGGTCGGCCTGGCGACATTGGGCCTGACCCAGCTGGACAGCATCCACCAGACCCAGGCCCAGCTCGTGACCGAGACCCAGAACCTGGCCAGCGGCGTCCAGGACGAGCTCGGCAACGGCCGGCGCCACGACGAGCTGGACGTACTGCAGAAGTTGGTGAGCGTGCTCAAAGGGCCGTTCGAGCAGCAGGGCGAGGTGCTGGCGGCGAGCAGTACGGGCACGACGCTGACCTTCCTCAACCCGCTCGACCCCGCACAGCGTGCCGCCCTGCCGAGTGGCTTGACGTCGTCCGATCTCGAGTCCTCGGAGAACTTCGTCCAGGGCTTGCCCGTCAGCGGCAACATCGGCCGCCTGGTGTGGGCCGCCATCCTCATAAACACGCCCATCCCGGTCGGGCCGGGAAAGTACATCAACGCGGTCGTGGTGCTGACCAGGAGGGCTCCTTCGGGGTTGGGCACCGCAGGGACGTGGTTCGCCCTAGCCTCGGCCGCCACGGTCGTTGTAGCCCTCTTGGCCGCCGACCGCCTGGGAAGGCGCCTGGCCCGCCCCTTGAAGCGCACTGAGGAGGTTACGAGCCGGATTGCTGCCGGCGACCTGGCAGCTCGCGTGCAGATCTCCCAGCGCGAGGGCCACGAGCTGGTGTCGCTTGCCAACAGCGTCAACCAGATGGCCGCCAGCCTGGCGCGCGCGCAACGTACCCAGCGCCAGTTCCTCATGTCGGTGTCGCACGACCTGCGCACGCCGCTCACCTCGATCCGCGGCTTCGCCGAGGCGCTGGCCGACGGCACGGCCACCAATGTCGAGCACGCCAGTGACATCATCCTGTCCGAAGCCCGCCGCCTCGAGCGCCTGGTGGCAGACCTGCTCGAGCTCGCCAAGCTCGAGGCCGGGACGTTCAACCTCAACTGCATGGCCGTCGACCTGTCGGAGGTGGTGGCGGAAGGGGCGCAGGCGTTCGAGCCGGCCGCCGACGGGCTCGGCCTGCGCGTCGAGCTGGACACCGCGCCGGCGGGCACCGCCATGTGCCAGGCCGACCCGGACCGGCTGGCTCAGGTGGTCTCGAACGTGGTGGAAAATGCTTTGAAGTACGCGAGGTCCACCGTGCGTGTCTCGACCGCCTGCCCCGCGCTCGACAGGCAGGGAGCGACGGGCCAGGCAGTGCTCTACGTGGAAGACGACGGGCCGGGCATCGCGCCCGAGGACCTGGACAAGGTCTTCCAGCGGCTCTTCCAGTCGGCGTCGGCGGCGTCGCGCAAGCTGGGCTCGGGGCTCGGCTTGGCTATCGTCGAGGAGCTGGTTTCGGCTATGGGGGGCCGCGCCTGGGCGGAGTCCCCCCTCGGCCAGCACGGAGGCACACGTATGGTCATCGCGCTACCAGCGGCGGGCCCACTTTCCGTGGCCACCCCCAATGGCAAGGCAAATGTGGCGGCCGACCGGTCCGCACCGGCCACCCACAGCTAAATATTCGACGGTAAAGCCGTCCCAGGCCCGCGCCGGCGCAACATGGGGGCGCCCACGTTGCCGCTAGCGGGCGACGAAGCGGCGCCCTCTATGACAAAACCGGCGTCGGTGATCATCTGCCTGTCCGTCCCACCGGCGGCGCCCTCCGATGTCAAATAATCGCCCAAGAAGATCGAGTTCGCGATGTGCAGCGCGAGGGGCTGCAAGCCGCGCAAGTGCATCTCGCGGCCTCCAGCCATGCGCAACTCGGCCGCCGGGAACATAAAGCGGAACATTGCCAGCACGCGCAAGCAATAGCCTGGGGTGAGCTCCGAACGGCCGGCAAGTGGCGTACCGGGGAACGGCATGAGGAAATTCACCGGTACTGAGCTCGGCTCCAGCTCACGCAGGCCGAGGGCGACCTCGACGAGCTGCCCCGGTGTCTCGCCCATCCCGACGATCACGCCCGAACAGGGCGAGAGGCCCGCTGCCGCAGCTCGGCGCAAAGTGCCCACCCGGTCGGCGAAAGTGTGCGTGCTGCAGATGTTCCCATAGTGCGAAGAGGCCGTGTTGAGGTTGTGGTTGTAGGCGTCTACACCGGCACTCTTCAGGCGCTCCGCCTGACCGCCGCTCAACAACCCAAGACAGGCACAGATTTCGAGCTCCGGGCGTCGCTCCCGGATAGCCGAAGCAGTCAGGGCGACGCGTTCGATGTCACGCTCGGACGGGCCTCTCCCGCTCGCCACGAGGCATACTCGCCGTGCTCCCGAGGATGCCGCCCGCTCGGCCTCGGCCAGGGCGACCGCGGGGTCGAGCCAGTTGTACGCGAGCACACCCGACGCCGAGCCGCGCCGTTGCGAGCAGTACGAACAGTCCTCACCACACAAGCCGCTCTTCATATTGACCAGGTAGTTGAGCTTGACGCGGTTCGAAAAAAAGGTGCGGCGGACCCAACCGGCCGCCGCCACCAAGTCCAACAAGTCCTCGTCGGCCACCCGCAAAACAGCCAAGGCCTCGGCCGCCGAAAGGCTCTCCCGGTCGACCGCGCGCTCGGCCAGGGTATCGAACCACTGCATCCTCATACGACGACCCTAGCCACTCACAATGCGACCGCGACCTTTCTTGGTGACGGCAAGGACGAGCAGCTAGCCTGGCCTGATGCGTGCCGGCGAGCTTTTCGAGATCCGCAGTGGGAGCCGCCGCGCCGTCGTCACCGAACAGGGCGCGACCTTGGCCCAGGTGACCTGGGACGGCACGGACCTCCTCGCCCGCCCGGGTGACGGCCAGGGAGACGAAGACTACTTCGCGGCACACGGAGCCTACGGCCAAGTCCTTGTCCCTTGGCCCGGACGAGTCGCCAATGGCGCCTACGAATATGACGGCGCCCAGTACCAACTACCAATAAACGACGCGCAGTGGCACAGTGCCATACACGGCCTCGCGAGATGGCTGGCTTGGCAGCCGGTAGAACGCTCGGCCGACCAGGTGACGTTGCAATGCCGGTTGCTCGCCGACCTTGGCTACCCGTTCCCGCTCCGCTTCGAGCAGTGCTACCGCTGGGGGGCGGACAGCCTCGATATTTCTTTTAGCGCCGAGAACATCGGCTCGCAGACGGCCCCGTTCGGCTACGGCTGCCACCCCTACCTGCACGCTGGCGGAGATAACGTAGACGGCGACGAACTGCAGGTGCCGGCGCGCAGCTACCTCGAGTACGACGGCATCCACCCTACGGGGCGCGCCCTGACGGTCGCGGGCTCCCCGTACGACTTTCGGAGCGGCCGCCCCATCGGGGCGGATGCGCTCGATGTGACTTTATGCGACCTCGACCGGGACGAGGAAGGACGTGCGAAAGTTTTGTTCCGGCGGAAGAACGACAGCCTGACAGTGACCTGCACATACTCTGAACCAATTGCTTTCGTACAATTGTTCACCGGCGACACGCTGCCGAGCGCGCGCCGCAAGGGAATTGCAGTCGAGCCCTATACCAGCGCACCGGGAGCATTTAACAACCATATCGGGCTCATGCATTTGAGCCCCGGGGCCTCGCTGCAGGTGCACTGGTCACTGAGCATTTGAGCGGGCCAATCCCGCCAGGCGGGAAGGCGCAGCACGCTCCAAGGCGATGACGCCCGCCAAGAGCACAACGGCTACACAGAACAGGGCCGGCCCGTACTCCCCCAAGCCGTAGCGCTGGAACACGAGCCCGAAGATGGCCGAGATGATGGAGCCTCCGAGGCCGGCGGCCCCGATCTGCCAGCCGATCACGTGGTGGCTGATCTCGTCCCCCACGCGCGCCGGGGTCAGGGCGACGAGCGCCGGGAACACCCCGGCCAGGGCAGCGCCCAACACCGCCAGGGCGAGCAGGGCAACGATGTCGGCCGGGCGCCACCAGACGACGCCGGCAGCCCCGAGCGCCGTCACGCACCCCCAGCGCACGATGGCGGCAGGCGGCGGAGGGCGCTTCGGGACGGCGAGCGCGAACCGGAACAGAGTCAACGCGCCCCAATAACCGAAGGTGGCCAGGCCGGTGGCACCAGCGTCAAGGTGGAGGGGGCCGCGGTCAAAACTTGGTCCCCATTGGCCCGCGCCGGCCTCCAAGCCGACGTAGACCATGAACACCACGAGCCCGAGCCCTACCAGGTAGACCAGGCGGCCGCGGCTGGCAGGGGGGGTTGCCGCTGGCGGCGGCCGGGGGGGTGGGTGCTCCTCAGCTGGGCTCGGGACAGGCTCCTTCCGGCGCCGCTCGAGCAGCGACCACCCCGCCAGCACCGCGAGCTCGATGACGACCAGGGCCGTGTACGAGGCGCGCCACGAGCTGGCGAGCAGCGCGGCAGTGACCATGAGCGGCCCGATGCTGGTGCCGACACCGTAGCCGCCGTGCAAGACATTGAGCACCCGGTTGCGGCCGGACAGGGCGATAACAGTGTTCACCGAGCTGTCGAAGAGCCCGGCAGCCAGGCCAATGGCCGCTCCGGAGGCCACGAATGCCCAAAAAGCCGGCGACAGGGCGATGCCCGCGGCGCCGAGCGCCCCAAACGTGGCGCCGAGCATGAGCGTCAGCCGGTAGCCCGCCCGCGACAAGAGCACTCCTGCCACGAGGGCGCTGGCCAGGGCACCGAGGGTGCCGACCAGCAGGAACAGGCCGAGGTCGGCCAGTGGGACGCCGAAGCTGTGGCGCAAGACCGGCCAGGCCGTGCCAATCATGCCATCGGGCAGGCCCAATGTGACAAAGGTGCACATGCAAAGCACGTCGAAAGCACGCCGCGGCGCTCCTGGCGCCAGGCGGCCGGCCGAAGTCACGAAGCAGCGGCAAACAGGGGCAAGCGGTGGACAACGGCTGATGCCAGACCGTCGCCCACGACCAAACCGGCACCCGGCTCCACAGCCCGGCTGGCGTAACCCAGCCCCACCCAGCCCCGGGCGGGCGAGCGGGCCATGCTGGTCAGGCGGCCTACCTCCTTGCCGTCGTCGCCGTTGAACAACGGCGTGCCGGGCGCGGCCGGCCCAGAGAGCAAGAGGCCGCGCAGGCGGCGGGGCACGTTGCTACCTCGGGAGTCGATCCGCGCGACCAGTTCTTGGCCGGTGTAGCAGCCCTTGGTGAAGCTGACGGTCGCTTCGACGAGCCCGGCTTCGGCGGGGATGGTGCGCTCGTCGAGCTCGGCACCGTGGCGAGGAAAGCCGGCTTCGATGCGGGCCGCCTCGTGGTCCTCGGCCGTCGCCGTCGCCAGCGGCTCCGGGAGCTGCGGCGCCTCACCAGCCAGGTCGTAGCCGACGAGGCCGGACCAGCGGAACGGGATGGCGAGACCCGCGGGCGCGGGCGCGGGCGCCAATGGCCCGCGCACGGCGAGCACCTGCCAGTCGAGCTGGTCCACGTCGGCTTTGGTGCGCAGCCGGAAGCGCAGGAGCCTATGGACCAGCGTTGCGCCCATACCCCTGTCGCTGTCCAGGACGAACTCGTTGTCGCCAAGGCGCGTGCAGCGCACGAAGACGTCCAGCTTTCCTTGCGGTTGCAGGACGAGCGACCAGGCCGTGCCCCCCGGGGCGAGCTGGGCAACGTCCTGGCTGAGTTGGCCCTGCAGGTAGCGCTCGGCGTCGGGGCCGGCCACGCGGACAAAGTCACGCGCCCATCCCGCACTGACCAGGGCGGCGCCGGCGATAATGGCGCCGTAGCCGCCCCCGGCGGCGGGCTCAGGCATGGGGGGCGCGAGCGCGGGCGGTTCAGGCACGGGGAGGTTCTGTCCCGAGCGAGCGGGCGGCGGCGATGCGCCGCGCCCCGGGTATGGCGGCGAGCAGGGCGGCGGCCTTGTTACGGCACTCGAGGTCCTCGGTGTCGGGCAGGCTATCCGCAACGATGCCGGCCCCGGCCTGGACGCTCGCCTGCCCGCCGGGCCCCACGAGCATGGTGCGGATAGCGATGGCGGTGTCGAGGTTGCCCGAGAAGTCGATGTAGCCGACCACCCCGGCATAGGGGCCACGCCGGGCCGGCTCGAGCTCGTCGATGATCTCCATGGCGCGCACCTTGGGGGCCCCTGACACGGTCCCGGCCGGCAACGTGGCCCGCAGTACGTCGACCGGGCCCAATCCCGGCCGGACCTGGCCCGATACCTGCGAGGTCAGGTGCATCACATGGCTGTAGCGCTCCAGGGTCATGAGCTCGTCCACGGTCTCGCTCCCGAACTCGACGACGCGGCCGACGTCGTTGCGGGCCAGGTCGACGAGCATGACGTGCTCGGCGCGCTCCTTGGGGTGCTCGACCAGTTCGGCAGCGAGCCGGCGGTCCTCGGCCTCGGTACGCCCGCGCCGCCGGGTGCCGGCAATAGGCCGCGAGATGACTCGGCCGTCCCTGACCCGGACCATCGGCTCGGGGGAGGACCCGACCAGGGCCAGTTCGGGGTACTGCAGCAGGTACATGTAGGGGCTCGGGTTGACCTGGCGCAGCGAGCGGTACAGGTCGAGTGGCGTCGCGCCGAGCTCAACGTCGAAGCGCTGAGCCAGCACCACCTGGAAGATGTGGCCCGCGTAGATGTACTCCCGGGCCGTTTCCACGGCGGCGTGGTACAGCTCGCGTGACGTTCGGCGCCGCGCCTCGGGCGCCTGGTCCTCCCGGTCGGGCGGCTCTATGACGGGCTCGTCTATCGGCTTGGCCCCTTCGGCGGCGAAGTCCTCGAGCCGGCTCACGGCCCAGTCGTACAAAGCGGCCAGGTCGTGAGCGGACGAGCCGGCCGGCACGGGCACAGCCTCGACCAGGGTGACACGCTGGCGCCAGGCGTCGTAAGCAGCGATCTGGCCGGCGACGGAGATAATCGCGTCGGGGTAGCCAAGCTCGTCGGGCGGGGCGGCTGGCAAGTGCTCGACCTCGCGCACCACGTCGTAGCCGAGGTACCCGACGAGGCCGCCGTGCAGGGGGGGCAGGCCCTCGAGCGGCGGCGACTTGTAATGGGCGAGCAGGGCCTCGACGGCTGCCAACATCCCCCCGCCCCCAGCTACCTCCACCGGCACCGAGCCTTCCACCGACACGATGCCCTGGCGCAAGCTGAGCGTCGCCGATGGCCGGCGGCCGATGAAAGACCAGCGGCCCCAGGTGCCCGCGTGTTCGACGGACTCGAGCAGGAAGCCAGGCTCGTCACCGACCAGGCGGGCGAACGCCGCCACGGGAGTGGTCAGGTCGGCGAGGAGCTCCCGCCAGACCGGGACGATGCTCCACTGCCGGGCCAGGTCGATGAACTCGTCCCGGCCCGGGCGGACCGCTTTAGGCACGGCCGGCCGCCATGCCAAAGGAACGGTAGAAGCAGCTGCGGCTGCCCGTGTGGCAGGCCCCCGCGCCTTCTTGCTCGACGACGAACAACAACGTGTCACCGTCGCAGTCGTAATAGGCCGCACGGACCCACTGCCGGTCGCCTGAAGAATCGCCCTTGCGCCAACGTTCCTGGCGGCTGCGGGACCAAAACACGGTGCGGCCGGACTCGAGGGTCTCTCGCAGCGCGTCCTCGTTCATCCACGCCATCATCAGGACCAGACCGGTGTGCTCTTCCTGCACGATGGCGGGTACCAGCCCATCGGCGTTGTACTTGACGGCGGACAGCTGTTCGGGCGTGGCGGAGATGGGCGTGGTCACAGGCATTCGCCCATGCTATAGACGGCTCAACCGCCTGCCATCGCCCCTATGACGACGAACGGCTCGCGGCCGGCGGCAACCCCTGGCGGCAGCGGCTCGTCGGGACTGGCGTTGGACAGGTCCTCCTCGCCCACGTAAAAGCGGATGAAGGCGCGGCGCCGGGCAGACGCGCGGTCCCGTGTGGTGCCGGCCAAAGCCGGGTGGGACCGCTCGAGCGCGTCCAGGACCGAGCGCTGGGTGACATCGCCTGGGACCTCAACGGTTATCTCGCGTGCCACCTGGGCCAGTTCGCGCAATGGGGCCGGCAAACGCACCCGCACCGGGGAGGTTGCCGGCGTCACGGCAGCGTCGGGCGTCACGGCAGGGTCTGGGCCTCCACCGACAGTACAGCCGGCAGGTCCCGCACCGCCGCCACCCAGTTGTCCCCGCCATCTGCGGAGGCGTAAACCTGCCCGCCGGTGGTCCCGAAGTAGACGCCACAAGGGCTCATGCCGTCGACGGACATCGCGTCGCGCAGCACGTCCACGTAGCAGTGAGCCTGTGGTAGCCCCCGGGTAAGCGGCTCCCACTCGTCACCGCCCGTGCGCGACCGGTAAACCCGCAATTTGCCCTCCGGCGGGAAGTGCTGGGAGTCGCTCGTGATCGGCACAACGTAAACCGTCTCAGGCTCCTGCGAGTTGACGGCGATGGCGAAGCCGAAATCGCTCGGCAGGTTGCCGCTCACTTCTCGCCATGTGTCCCCGCCGTCGTCGCTGCGCATCACGTCCCAATGCTTTTGCATGAAAAGCACGTCGGGGGTGGTCGGGTGCATGGCGATCTTGTGCACGCAGTGGCCGACCTCGGCATCGGGGTCGGGCAGGACGCCTCCCGACAGCAACCCCCGGTTGGCGGGGCGCCAAGTTTGGCCGCCGTCATCGCTGCGGAGCACGCCTGCCGCCGAAATGGCGACCACGATCCTGGCCGGTTGCCCGGAGCTGAGCACGATCGTGTGGAGGCAGAGGCCGCCGGCCCCTGGCTGCCAGGAGGCCGCGGTCGAGTGCTGGCGCAGGCCGGTCAGCTCCTCCCAGCTTTCGGCGCCGTCAGTGGAGCGGAAGAGCGCGGCGTCCTGGGCGCCGGCATAGACGGTGCCGGCATCGTGCAACGACGGCTCGAGGTGCCAGATGCGGGTGAACTCCCACGGCCGCTTGCTGCCGTCGTACCACAAGTGCTCGCCGACGTCGCCGTGGTAGGTAAAGTCGTTCCCCACCGCCGTCCATGTTTGGCCGCCGTCGTCCGAGCGCTGCAGGACCTGGCCGAACCACCCGCTCGTCTGCGAGGCGTAGATGCGGTCAGGGTCCACCGGCGAGCCGATCATGTGGTAGATCTCCCAGCCGGCAAAGAACGGGCCCTGTACGTCCCAATCCTGGCGCTTGGCGTCCGCCGTGAGGACGAAACCGCCCTTGCGCGTGCCTACGAGAAGCCTCACGGTGCTCATCGCTTAAAGGTACAGGCCGGTGCTGTCGTCCACCCGTTCAGCCGCGACGGCATGGATGTCTCGCTCGCGCAGGATCAGGTAGTTGTCGCCCTGCACTTCGACTTCGAAGCGGTCCTCGGGGTTGAACAGCACCTGGTCGCCGGCCTTGATGGCCCTGACATGAGGCCCTGTGGCGACAACCTCCGCCCACGACAACCGCCGCGGTATCTCTGCGGTGGCAGGGATAAGGATGCCGGACTTGGACTTGCGCTCCCCTTCGGACCGCGGGATCTGCACCAACAGCCGGTCCGCCAGCATCTGGATTGCCTGCTTGGGCGAGCCGGGGTCGTTGGGGGCCATCTCCGGCAAGCTAGTCGCCTCCGGCGGGCGACGGGGGCCACGTTCCCGGTTGCGGCCCGCGCTGCACAGGGCGGACGGTAACGCCGGCCGCAGCCAGCTGCGCCTTCGCTGCGGCCACCGTAACCTCGCCGAAGTGGAAGATCGACGCCGCCAGCACAGCGTCAGCCCTGCCCAGCACGGCACCGTCGACGAGGTCTCGCAGGGAGCCCACTCCCCCGCTGGCCACGACCGGGATACCGGTCTCTTCGACCACCCGCCGGGTGAGCTCGAGGTCGTAGCCCTGGCGGGTGCCGTCGCGGTCCATCGAGTTGAGCACAAGCTCTCCGGCCCCCAGCTGCTGGCAGCGGGCAACCCATTGGAGCACGTCGATGCCCGTGGGCACGCGACCGCCGTGGGTGAAGACCTCCCAGCCGCGGCGGTCGGGCCGGCGGCGTATGTCCACCCCCACGACGGTGCACTGGGCGCCGAAAGTCGCAGAGACCTCTTGGACCAGCGCGGGGCGAGCCACCGCGGCCGAATTGACGCTCACCTTGTCCGCACCCAGGCGCAATAGGCGGCGCGCGTCCTCCAAAGCCCGCACCCCGCCGCCCACGGTCAAGGGTATAAAGACCTCCTCTGCCGTCCGGGCCACCACCTCCCACATGGTCTGGCGGTCCTCGGCCGAGGCGGTGATGTCATAGAACACGATCTCGTCAGCGCCCTCGCCGTCGTAGCGAGCGGCCAGCTCGACCGGGTCGCCCGCGTCGCGTAGGCCGGCAAACTTCACCCCCTTGACGACGCGCCCGGCATCGACGTCCAGGCAAGGTATGACCCGTACTGCCCTCACTTCGGCACCCCTCGGCTCGCCGCGACCGCTTCGTGCACCGTGAAGCGACCCTCGTAGATAGCGCGGCCGACGATCACCCCGGCCAGACGCTTGCCGGCGACGTGGAGCCACGCAAGGCGGCGCAGGTCGTCGAGCGAACCAACACCGCCCGAGGCGATGAGCGGCACGTCCACCTTTTCGAGCAGCGCCCGGTAGCCAGCCAGATCGGGCCCGACCATCAACCCGTCGCGGGAGATTTCGGTCACCACGACGGCGGCGGCGCCTGCAGCCACGAGTTGCCTGACGATGGACTCCAGGCTGTGGCCCACCCGTTCCTCCCAGCCTTTGACCCGCACCTCGCCCTCGAAATGGTCCACGCCGGCGGCGACCTGGCCGGGCCAGCGCGCCGTCAGGGCGGCCAGGTGAGCGGGCTCGGACACGGCGGCAGTACCAACCACGACGCGGCTGACACCGGCGTCGATCAGTTCGGCGGCGTCGTCTGGCCCGCGCACCCCGCCGCCGGCCTGGACGGGGATCTTGACGGCGGCCGCGATTGCGGCGACGACCCGACGGTTGGAGGCGGCACCGGTGCGAGCCGCGTCCAGGTCCACGACATGCAGCCAGGCCGCTCCCGCCGCTTCGAAGGCCAGAGCGCGCTCGACGGGGTCGGCGCCGTAAACCGTCTCGCGACCGAAGTCGCCCTGGGCCAAGCGCACGCAGCGCCCACCGCGGATGTCAATGGCGGGGTACAGGTCCATCTAATTTCCCATCCGATTTTTCACCTAATTCGGCCTCTCGCAGGCCTTGACAAAGTTGGCCAAGGCCGTCAGGCCGACCGACGAGGATTTCTCAGGATGGAACTGGGTGGCCCACAACGGCCCGCGTTGGACGGCGGCGGCAACCGGGCCTCCGTAGTCGCAGGTTGCTACCGTCTCGGGACCAATCGGGGCGGCGTACGAATGGACGAAATAGGCCCACGAGGCGTGGCCCAGGCCAGCCAACAAGGCGCTGTCGCGGCGGACCTCGAGCAGGTTCCACTGCATCTGCGGGCGGCGCACGCCGGATGGGAGGAGCGCCACCTCGCCGGGGAGCACGCCGAGGCCCGCTACCCCCGGCGATTCTTCTGAGCATTCGTAGAGCAGTTGCATACCAACGCAGATCCCGAGGAACGGGCGCCCCCCGGTCGCTGCTGCCTCGGCCGCGCCCCACAGGTCGCTCGCTGAAAGAGCCGTGCTGCAACAGCCGAAATTGCCGACGCCGGGGAGCACAACGCCGTCGGCGGTAGCGACGTCGGCGGCCGAAGTGACCAGGCGGGCGTCGGCTCCCATGCGACATAGGGCTTTTTCGGCCGAACGGAGGTTGCCGATGCCGTAGTCCATGACAGCGATAAAGGGTCTCACGGGTCAGCACGGCCCGCCGTCAGGCGAGCATTCCCTTGGTTGACGGCACGGCCGTCCCCTCCACGCGCGCGGCATCGCGCAACGCCCGGGCCACTCCTTTGAACGAAGCCTCGAGGATGTGATGGGTGTTGCGGCCACTGCGCATGCGGATATGCAAGGTGATGGCAGCCGAGGTGACGAATGCCCGCCAGAACTCCTCCGCCAGTTGCGGGTCGAATGGGGGATCCCCGAGCGGGTAGGCCTCGGAGCCCCCTCCCGGGTCCACCTCGTAGACGAGGAAAGGCCGGCCCGAGAGGTCCAGAGCCACATCGATCAGCGCCTCGTCGAGCGGCACGGATATAGAACCGAAACGCCGCACGCCGGCTTTGTCACCGAGAGCCTCGCGGAGGGCTTCGCCGAGCACGATACCTACGTCCTCAACGGTGTGGTGAGCATCGACGGCGATGTCGCCGTCGGCTTTCACCTGCAGGTCGAAGCCCCCGTGGCGGCCCAGCTGGGCGAGCATGTGGTCGAAAAATGGCAGCCCCGTGGTCACCTCTACGGCGCCCTGCCCGTCAATTGCGATGGATATGGCGACCGAGGTTTCTCTGGTGCTGCGTTCCTTGGTAGCCCCCCGCCCGCTCATGCCAACACCTCGCTCAAAGCACCGAGGAAGCGGTCATTTTCGGCCGGAGTACCTACGGTGGTGCGCAGGCACCCTTCGAGCCCGGGCCAACTCGAGGTGTCGCGCACGAGAACTGAACGCTCGACCAGGCCCTGCCACACCTGAGCTCCGCTCACAGGCTGGCCCCGGCGCGTAAAAAGCGGCCGCCACAGCACGAAGTTCGCCTGCGAAGGCCACACCTTCACCGGGAAGCGGGAAAGTTCGGCGATCAGCCGTTGGCGCTCGTCGACGATGGCCGCAACCCTTTGTTCCATCTGAGCAGAAAATTGCAGAGCGAGGCGGCCAGCCGCCTGTTTCATGGAGTCCAAGTGGTAAGGCAGGGCCACTCGCTCCATCACCTTTACGACCTCGGCCGGCCCGACCATGTAACCGAGGCGCAGGCCGGCGAGCGACCAGGTCTTCGAGTAGGTGCGCACCACGGCCAATGGGACCTCGTCGCCGACCAGCTCTAGTGCTGACCATGAGGAGAACTGCCCGTAGGCCTCATCCAGCACCACCAGGCCGGGGGCGGCGGCCAGGACCGCAGTGACTGTGGCCCTGTCCTCGGCCAAACCCGTCGGATTATTGGGCGAGCACAGGAAAACTATGGACGGGCGTACCTTTTCCACCAGCTCCACCGCCGTAACCGGGTCGAGCAAAAAATCGGCGCCGCGCTGGCCTTGCACTACTTCGGTGCCGGTCAGGTGGGCGATGTGGGAATGCAGCGCATACGTCGGTTCCCACATCGCCGCGACCCGGGCGGCTCCGCCGTACGCCAGGCAGATCGACTGCAGCACCTCGTTGGACCCGTTGGCGGCGAACACCTGCTCAGGGCGAGCCCCGTGAAGCTCGGCGAGCGCCTCGCGAAGCGCCCAAGCCGCTCGGTCCGGGTAGCGGTTGAAGGCCGTGTCGCGCACCTGGGCGATGACCGCCTCCAGCCACTCGGCCGGCGGCGGGTAGGGGGACTCATTGGTATTGAGCCTGACTTCTACCGGGAGCTGGGCCGAGTGGTACCCCTCACGCAATCCCAGGTCGGCGCGCGGCTTGGGTAGTCGCCGGGAGGCGGGCGGGGCGGGGTCGGGTGCGGGCAGCGCGCTGGCCGGCTGGGGCGCGGGGGGCGCGGCCAGGGGCACGGGGGCGGCGGTTACGGGCGCGGTTGGCTCGACCAGGGGCACGGGGGGCGCGGTTGGCTGGGCCAGAGCCGGCTTGGTCAGGGGCGCAGGCGGTTGGACGACGGTTCGCTGGGTCATGGTTGGTTCGGCTGCGGCCGGCTGGCTCACCGGACGGGCCCGGCACCGACGGCCTCGGCCGGGGTGGCGGGACCGGCTCGGCAGAGGACCGATCCGGCGTGGGCTGCGAGGCCCTCGGCTTGGGCAATGGTTGCCACGTGGGGGGCTACCCGGGCGAGCGCGGCCTGGTCAACAGTGACGATGTGGAGCCGCTTCAGGAAATCCTGGGTGCCGAGGGCGCTCGAGAAGCGGGCGCTGCGTGCTGTCGGCAAGACATGGCTCGGGCCGGCGATGTAGTCGCCGACGCTGGCCGGCGCCCACGGGCCGCAAAATACCGCGCCGGCGCTGCGGACCAAGGGCACAAGAGCCGCGGGGTCCGCGGTAATGAGCTCGAGATGCTCAGGGGCCACCACGTTGCAGACGTCCATGGCCCGCTCAGGGCCGTCCACAAGCACGCTCCAACCGCCCTGCTCGAGTGTGGCTGTCACTTCCCGCTGGCGCGGCGAGCTCGAGACAATCCGCTCGACTGCGTCCTCGACCGCACTGGCCACGTCCTCTGACCAGCACACCAGCCAGGCAAGGCCATCGGGGCCATGCTCGGCCTGCACCACCAGGTCCAAGGCGGCGTACTCGGCGGGCGCGCTGCCGTCGGCGACCACGACGACCTCTGAGGGGCCGGCAAAGGCGGAGGGCACGCCGACAACGCCCTCCTCGGCGACGAGCCGCTGGGCGGTTGCGACGTAGACGTTGCCGGGGCCGACGATGACCTCCACGGCGGGGACGCTGTCGGTGCCGTAGGCCAGGGCGCCGATCGCCTGCGCCCCGCCCATGGCGTACACCTCGTCCACCCCCGCCACGGCCGCAGCCGCCAAGACTTGGGCCGGTACCCGGCCGCCAGGCCCGGGCGGACAGCACACGGCGACCTCTTCCACGCCCGCCACTAGGGCCGGGATGGCCGTCATGAGGACGGTCGACGCCAGCGGGGCCCTGCCCCCGGGCACGTAGCAACCGGCTCGGTGTACGGGTACGAGCACCTCCCGGGTGACGATGCCACTGGGAGAGCCGTGCTCGAAGCCGTGGTGGGCCGCCATTTCCGCCTCGTGGAACGCCCGGATCGAGCGTGCCGCCGCCTCCAGCGCGCTGAGTAGGTCCTCCGGCACTTCGGCGCGGGCAGCGCGCAGGTCCTTATCCGGGACACGCAGCTGGGACGGCACAGCAGCGTCGAAGCGCCTCGTCAGGTCGACCACCGCCTGATCCCCACCGGCCTTGACCTGCGCCAGGATGTCGCGCACGGTCTGCACCGGGCCCTCCGCCACAGCCTTGGGCGCCGGCAACCGGGCTCGCAGATCCCCCGTCGCGCCGCGCAAGTCAAGGCGGGTGAGCAA
>DATJST010000417.1:0-12061 GCA_035503975.1 Acidimicrobiales bacterium
TGGACGAAGCTGCCCAGCAGGTGAGCACCGGTTACTGATAACGGGACAGCCCAATCACGCTTTGCCGGACTGGCTGCCTGCCGCTGCCGGCGTGTTCCGCGCTCGGCTCAGCAGGCCGACGCCTGGGTAATAGCGTGCGAGCTAGGTGTGCTGAAGCGATGTTACGCCGAGATCTCCTTGCACCCTGGTTCAGTGAAGTGGAAATCCCAGCTCTTGAGCTCCCACTTTTTCCCGGCGGCTATCCCCAGTGCACCGCCGCCCAGTTGTGCCTCTATCCCAGCACCCCACGTGAGGATGCCAATGTAGCTCGAGCAGAAACCGCCGGTGAAGGCCGATGCCTGTTCCTGGCCGATCGAGCCGACCAGGTCGGTGTAGGCAAGGAGGTTGGCAACAGTCACGCCGACCGCGATCCCGACCTTGACCTGGGTGGCGACAACCAGCCCGAGGATCCCCGGCGAGATCCCCAGCCCGGCTGTCCCGGCCGAGACGGAACCGCTCCCCGAGGCGCCCGCGCCGGAGGCGGACGGAGTCCCTCCACCATCGGCGATATTGGCCGAGCCAGCGAGCTGGGCGTCGATGGCACCGTGCGAGACGGTGTTCTTGGCTGGCTTGGACAACACTTGCAGCAGCAGCCCGAGCTGGATGCGTGCGAACAGCGGAATGGTGCCCGGGATCGGGATGTCGATCCCCAATGGGATATGGAAGGCAGGAAAGGTTAGGGCTCCTGTGCCGCCCTCGCCGCGGCTGAACGTGTAGGCCACCTTGAAGTTCGACCTGATGCCCTCGAACGCGGCCCGAAGTTTGTCGATCGTGCTGTGCGCAAGATCGACCTCGCCGCTGATCTTGCTCAGGTCGACGGTGCCGTCGAAGGAGGCCTCGAGCGAGATCCCGCTGGCCGGACCGTTGGCGCAGATGTCGCCGTGGCCGTAACAGATCGTCCCGCTCAAGTGGAGCGAGCTGGGGCCGGTGGGTTCGGCTGTGACCGAGTAGCCGAAGGGGCCGCCGGTCCCGCCCTGGAGCGAAAGTGCCGGCCCTGAGGCCGCAAGCACGAGCGGGCCCGCGACGTAGGGAAAGGCCGGCGAGACCAGGCTCGCCCGGCGCACGGGCGCAGCCGCCGTGGTTGAGCCGGCCTGGTCGATCGGTGCCACAAAGGCTTGACCGACGTCCGGCGTGCCCGAGAACGAAATCGAACCGGACGATACGATCGCGGCCAGCGGAGCGTCGCGCGTCACCACGATCAGCTGGCCGCTGCGGGTATTGAGGGCCGTTACGGTCCCGGCCGCCGAGCCTTCTAGCAACATCACGCTGCCGACCCTCAACTTTGCCAGCGGCCCAGCGGCGTGTCTGAACTTAAAGGTCCCTCCCGGACCGATCCCGATCAGGTTGGCGCTCACCACATTGCGAGGCACCACGACGGTGTTCGCTGTGTAGGTGAGCCCACTGGCGACCTGGCCTGCCGGCACAGGCGGAGCGGCCGCGGCCGCCGGCAAGCCCGCCATGACAACCCCTGTGCACATGGCGCCAAGCGCGATCAATCGTTTCATTTACCAACCTCCTGGTAGTTCCCTAAGACGGAGTCCTTACGGCTGCTTCTTGTGCCTGTCCCTTACCCCAAGGAGCTTGGAGAAAGCGGTGGCACGGCCGGCGCTAAAGGACAGGCGCTGCAGGTGAGTGCCGGTGAGCGTGGCCGGCACCGAAGATGCCACCTTGTCCCAGTTCGGCGTCAACACCAAAGTGTCCCCGGAGCTGAACTGGACCGTGGACGTGCCGGCGCTGGCTCCCTGGGAAAACAACTGAATTGCGATGCCCACAGCCGGGCCGACGCGATGGACGGTGAGCTGGCCCGTTGGGCTGAGCGAGGCGGCGGTCTCCCCAGTGCCTGAGGCCAGGCTTAAAAGCGCTGTTCGGCGCGTCTCGCCCTTGGCGCCAGAGACCAGCTCCAGCGTCACTGGCGCGCTTGAGCCACCCGCGAAACTGATCGTCGGCGAACCGGGGCTAAGGGTCAGGGTGTCGCTTTGATGGCTTATCGCGGTAGCGTCAAGGACCCCACCGCCGCTCCCGGCGCTGATCTCAACCAAACCGAAATGGCCGGGGTGCAGGGTGCGGGTCTTTATGGTGTAGCTCCGCCCGGCCGGCAGCTCGTATATGCCGTTGGTGTCGACCTGTCCGCTGTCAGTGGGCACGTGCACTTTGACGTGGCTTCCGTTGACGGGCACGCCATAAGCATCGAGCTGGGCCTTGCCGCCGGCGTCGATCTGGGCGATGGCAGCCGGCGGGCCACCTTTGCTGGGGGAGCCGGTCGCTCCCAAAAGAATAACCAACCCCACCCCGACGGCCAAGGCTGCGCTGTTCTGATTGAGCGAAGCAAGTACAGGATCGAGCGGGCGCTCGGCCATGGTGGTCAAGCCGATGGTGCTGATCGGGCCGGACCACCGCGCCACTGGTCCGTTGGGCAGTGTTGGCGGGCCAGTGAGCTGCCATACCGAATTTGGTGGCCCGGGGTACACAAAGCCCCCCGGGCTTACAAGGATCTGGCTGGCCTGCAGAGCCGCGATGTGGCTGGCCAGGTTGACCGCTTCGTTGGGGAACGCGGCTGGCGCCAACGGTTGGCCGAACTGGTCGGAGTCGGAGTACGGAAGGTCCGGGTTGTAGACGTCGATGGCGTAGCCGTTGGGCGTTGTGGTAAGTGCGTAAGCCACCAGGCTGTGCGCGCCCACGCCGTTCGGTCCTTGGATGTTCACAATGGCGATGTGGTCCTTTGCCAGAGCTGACGACAGGGCTTGGATGAACTGGGCGACGCTGGCGTAGCCACCGATGCCGTCATGTTCGCTGACCTGGTAGGTTTCATCAAGTTGCGACAACCATTCGGTAAGTAACGTCTGCCCCAGCGCAGTGCTGTTGTCGACAAGCGGATAGTTCGATACGAGCGGGGTCGTTACCCTGCCGTTTGTTGGGGCTTTCAGCTGGCCGACGGTCGCGGCGCCAAAATCCTGTGGCGTGGCCTCGCCCCGGTAGAGCTCAGTCGCCAGCATCGTGTAGCCGAAGCACAGCCCGAAGGGGAGGGAATTCTGGACATATTGGAACCAGGCCTGAGAAATTGGGTCGTGCCAGCAAAACAGCGGGCTGCAGTCGTTGATGCCAGGGCCGAAAGCCGTTTGGAAGTCGTCCCAGGTGGCAGTGTTCTCGATGTAGTTGAGGAAGTTCGGCGCGTCCATGGCCCGAAAGTCGTAGAGGAACACCCCCGGCAGCGCGATGACCTGGTCGGAGCCGGCGACGGTGACCACTGACATTGGTGACGTGCCCGCCAGCGAGCTTCCGGTCGCTTTAGCGGCCACCGCCTGGGTCGCTGCGGCCGGGACAGGCAGCGTGAAGCTGCCGGAGCCTGCCGCTCCTGGGACAAAGGGGCTAGTGAGCGCCCCGTCCGCGCCCACGCTGAGCTCCAGCGGGACGCACGGGAGCCCCGTCGCATTGAAGGTGAAGGCGGTCCGGGCGCTCGGGTAAACACCGGCCTCGACCGGGACGGTATAGACCGAGCCGCTCGTGAGGTCAACCTCAGGGGCGGGCTCGTTCACCGTGAGCTTGTAAGTGGCGAGGCTGAACGGAGCCAGGAAATTGTTGGTGCGGACCTGCCCAGCCTGGAAGGAAAGGTGCTCAGAACCGCTGGCCGAGTAGGTGGCCACGGTCGAGTAACCGATCGGGTAGGCACCCGGGCCGGTGACCTTCAGCGTCTGGGAGAAGCCGCCCGTGCCGCTGACCTTGACCGTCATCGGGGTCCCCCCGGCGACATGCAGCTGCAGCGGGAGCGGGAGCTGGCAGTGGTCGCCAACCGATGGGGTTACCTCCGGCTCTGAGAGCGCGAGGTCGGCTTGCACGGTGAAGGTCAGGCTGAGCGGGGGCCCTTCCTCGGTCCCGCTAGTCGTATCGCCCGTCCCGCTGACTGTGACCGTGACTTGCTGGCCAGCCTGGCCGGGCCTGGCCGTGAGCTCCACCATCACCGTGCCCGCTGGTTCCCCCATCGGCGCCTGGTCGACGGTGACATCGCTCAGAGCGGGGCTATTGCCCTCGGTCGCCGACACCGTGACTGTGCCGGTCGAACCGTTCTCCCGGACGATCTGGACAGGCACGCCCAGAGTGTCCCCCTCGACCAGGTCCCCGGTCTCGGGCTGGCCGGAGCGCGCCAGGCTGAACGCGGGAGGCAGGTAGTCGATGGCCGCAGGGAGCGTGAGGTTGTCGACCTGAACGCCCACTGGGCTGTCGATGCTGACGTCGCCCATCACCTCCACGAACTGGATGCCGTTGGGGTCGTTGGTCGACAGGGCGACCGTCGACCAGGTCGTCGCTTCTGCCGAGCTGAGCGTGACGTCGTCGAGCACGCTGCCGCCCCCGCCATAGGCGACCACCTCGGCCGAGACGTCCGACCTTGGCGTATGGTCACCGGGCGGCACCGACGCCAGCAACAAGAACGAAACGGAAGCCCGGGCGTCATCCATGTGGAACATGAACCCCTGAGCGGTGTCGTAGAACTCGCCCTGTCGGCAACCGCTCTCCCCGGCCGAGCGAGCCAGAAGGACACCCGTCGCCGAAGCTCCCGGCGCGGTGTAGCCGTCGGTGACCAGGGCGGGCGCGCATTCCCGGTCGGGGACCGTGCCGGGGAACCCGAGCGAGCCGCTGGTGCCGAACTCCACACCGTAAGCAGCCTGGTACTGGTCGGTTATGGCGCCGTTGTCAGGCACCAGACCTTCCTGGAACGTTATCTCCTCGGCACCCGAAGTCTCGGCCTGGGCGACTGAAGGGAGCGACAGGAGCGTCGCGCAGGTCAGGCAAGCCAGTCCCAGCCGGACGGTCCTTCCTCGATACATACGTACCAAGGCTCGCCTCGGGGCCGATGGGGTGAGAGGGAATGAACTTGACATCGTTCTCCTTTGCTGGGCGGGACAGCGGGTAAAAAGCCCTCTACGGCTTTTAGTTCTCCATGGCGGGTGGTTCAGCGGGTTCTCGGGTCTCAATTTCAAGCACACTTAGGATCCGCTCGAAACTGACACCGGCTCGCTGGTATGCCTCTTCCACCAGGTCCTGTCCTGAGGACGCGAACACGCAGAAAGCGCTCTCGTCTTCAGGGATGAAGGTCGAATTCAGTAACCGGAGCGACGCGCCCGAGCGCGCCATGTCGTCGACCGCGGCACGCACGCGCTTGGCAATGGCACGAAAGGTGTCTGGAGTAACGTCTGGCCAGTAGTGCTCCACCAAGAACGCGTGGGGCCGGCCATCACCGTGTCCATGGTTCCCACTACCATCCATGGCGGCCGACGTTACGAGCGCCAAGCCAGCCTTACATCAGGTGTTTCCCTATGGTATGGCGCTCACTTCGCTCGGGCAGCCATAACTGCGCCCAGCTGGGCGCGAGAGGTCACCCCCAGCTTGCGGTAGGCGCGAGCCAGGTTGACCTCGACGGTCTTGGGGCTGATGAACAGCTCCTTCGCCACCTCACGGTTGGTCCGCCCCGATGCGGCCAGTTCGGCGACGCTTCGCTCGGTGGGCGTCAGCTCAGTCGGCGCGCCTCGACGGACGGGGATGCGCCGCAGCTCCGCCTGGGCCCGGGCCTCCCACAATGGTGCGCCCAGGTCCTGGAACATGGCGCGTGCTCGCTCCAAGGCTGCTCTGGCCGCCTTCCGTTGGCCTTGTCGCCGGCTGATCTGCCCACCCACCATCAACGTCCGCGCCAGGTCAAAAGAGACGGTCACCCGTTCGTGGTGTGCTTTCGCTTCGCTTAGCGCTATCCCGGCTCCGTCTAAGTCGCCTCGGGCCGAGGCCAGCAGCGCCCTGCTCCGCGCTGCCACCGCGAGCAACGGCTCCCGTTTGCTGATGGCTGCCCGTTCGCTTAGAAGGGCGTCGATGTCGGTCGCCTGGTCCAGCCGGCCAAGGTGGAGCAGTGCCTCGACGTAGTCTGCGTGCGACCGCAAGGGCTCGACTGTACCCATTGACTCGCGAAGCTCGAGGCTCCGCGACAGCTGGGCAGCGGCCGTCCCTGCCTCGCCGAGAGATAGCTCCAGGAACCCGGACACGGCTAGCGCGTTCGAGATATCCCAGTGGTCACCCGCTTCCTCTGCCTCGCGCAGGAGCTCGCCCACCGCTGCCCGGGCCTCGTCGGTGAGGCCCATGTGGGCTTGGACCAGCGAAAGGTTGTAGAGAGCCTGGCGGCGCTGGGAAGGTTGTGCGATCTGAGTGGCGAGCTCCATGTGCTCGTAGGCCAGGACCTTGGCTCGCTCCCAGTTCCCGGCCCACAGCTCCAGCTGGGGCAAGTGGCTGAGGGCGTACGGGAGGGACGAGTCGTCGCCCTCGGCCTCGGCGGCAGCACGCGTCGACTCCAGCCAGTAGCGAGCCCCGTTGTAGTCGCCCTGGTACTTGAGCCAAGCTCCGAGGGCTGCGCTCAAGCGGTCGGCGACACTGGGCGCCGGGGCGAGCCGCTCGAGTTCCAGGCCTCTTTCGACCAGGTCGCTGGGGAGTTCGTGGCCGGCGTAGAACTCCGCCTGCACGTAGGCCATCAACGTCCGCAGCTGCACCTCAGGGCTATGTACACCGCCACCGTCGAGAAGCCGAAGGGCCAGTTGTGCGTGGTGGCGGCCAAGGCGGAAGTCGTGCCAGGAAACCAGTGCCAAGGTGGCGTGCATCCGAGCTTCGAGCTCGCGGTCGCTGGTAGCGTCGGTCAAGGCATCGAGGCAGTACCCGGCCGCTTCGGCCGCCGTCCCGGCGACGTGCAGGACACGGGCCAACAGCTCCGCCGCCGCCGCTCGCAACGTGCCTCGTGGCAAAGTCTCGACTAGCTCCTTGGCGAGACGGCAGGCCTCGTCTCCGTCGCCGGCTCGGAACCGGTATTCCGCCAGCCGCAAACGCCGCTCGGCGAGCGCCGCGGGGAGGCTGGACGGCGTCGACGCGCAGGCCAGCTCGGCCAGTTCTACGGCAACCTCGGGAGCTCCTCGAGCGGCTGCCGCCGTGGCGGCCGTGTCGAGCGCCGTCGCCACCTCCTCCTCGGGCTCGCTCGCCGCCAGGGCCAGATGCCGTGCGTGCTGCTCGGGTTCGGCTACGACCGCCGCCAGCGCCCGGTGGGCTGCCCGGCGCCTCTGTGGCGACGCTTCTCGCTGGACCGCTGCGGCCAGCAGCGGGTGGTCGAAGTGCACCCGTCCGTCACGCACCCGTGCCACCCCGGCCCGCTCGGCGCGGTCGAGGTCCCCTTGGGCTTCGCGCCCAAGTGCGGCCTCGACAAGCGACACCTCGGGAGTGGCCAAGCTGGCGGCGACCAGCAGGGCCTCTTGCGTGGCCAGGGAGAGGCGGCGGACGCGTTGGCCCAGTAGTTCCGCCAGTGTGCCGGGCACCGGCAAAGGCGCCCCCGGGCCTGGCGAGGCGCGTACTTTGGACAACTCCCGGGCCAGTTCCAGGGCGAACAGCGGGTTGCCACGTGATGTTTTCTCAATGCGCACCAGGGTTGGGCGGGGGAACACGCTTCCCAGCTCTGCTCGGATGACGTGGTACAGCCCGCTGAGGGAAAGCGGGCCCAACCTCAGGCGCTCAACCGACCCGGGCGGAGCGCTGCTCAGGCCCAGGACGTCGACGTCTTCCCCGGCCTCGACCCGTAGCGCGGCCAGCACACGGACTTGGCAGTCGTGCAACCTACGACAGGCAAACGCCAGCGCTGCTGACGACGCCCGGTCCAGCCATTGCACATCGTCTATAGCGACCAGTACGGGCGAGACGGAGGCGACCTGGCGGAGGAGCGACTGAACGGCCATCCCCAAGGCCCGCCCGTCAGCTGAGGCCCCCTCGCCGGGCGTGGCTCGCAGCATCGCTACTTCGAGCGCCTCCCTCTGGGGCGTCGGCAACCCGTCGAGCGCTCTTTCGACCACCGGCGCCAAGAGATCCCCCAGTCCAGCAAAGGCCAGCTTCGCCTCCGCTTCAACAGGTCGGCACGACAACACGACCATGCCCTGTGCCGCCGCTTGATCGATGCCGGCTCGCCAGACCTTGGTCTTGCCGATGCCTGGTTCCCCCTCAGCCACGAGCGCACGAAAGCGCAGGTCCCCGGGGGTAAGCAGCTGCCGCACGGCCGCCAGCTCGCGCTCGCGCCCAACCACAGGACCCCCGCTGGGCAGCGCTGACATGTCCAAGAACTTAGCGATGCCGCTTGTCGGTTCGGGATGTTGCGGCGCCGGCTTCACCTGTCCCGCCGAGCTAGCCTGTGCCCAGCCCTCTAAGCCATTGAGACGGGGCCACGTCCCGCGGCACAACCTGGGTCTCCAGACCTAGAACTATCCGTCACGGAGAAGACTGGCTTTTTCAAGGGAAATCCGTCCAGACGGGTCGGGCGCCCGCCGGAGTGGCTACCCCGGCAGGAGGGGGTCGCCCTTCGGCTTGGCCGTGATCCAGGCCTTCCTGCTGGTCACGGTCACCACGTTGACCCTCGTCGTCCGGGTGGAGCGCGAGTGCTTGTCGATCAAGGCTCGGGTCTGGCGGGTGACGTCGCCAGCCAGAATCGTGGGTCATCGCTTAGGGGACTATTTCGGTATGCTGCGCCGGTGCGCGTGCTGAAGGTGATCTTTGTCCTCTCAATTACCCTATTCGTGGCCGTCCCCCCGGTGGCGGCCAGCACCCGCCCCGCGGTTGTGGCCAGTTTCGACGTGGCACTGGAATTGAGCGGGACCTACGCCAACAAAGTGGTCGACACGAAGGCGTCTTGTAGCGCCACGCTCGTTGAGAGAGCGACATTCGATGCCTCCATCGCTGCTGGTGCCGTGCCGTTGAAACTCCAGAGCGGCTCGGAGTCCTCGCACCGCGCGCTTTATGCCGCGGCTTCGGGCAACAGCTTCATGGTGACTGGGAACGGTTGGCCGGAGAATGACTGCACCCACGCGCCGGTGGCCATTCACTGCGAAGGCGCGGTGGGGCCTGAAGCACCCGCCCAGCCCTCGGTGGTCGCCTTCGTGCAAGGAGGCAGGGTCGAGTTCATGGCAAGCCTCGGCACGGCCGCCTTCCAGGAACAGCCGGCGCCGGGAGGTACTTGCACCGACTCGGCGCCATTCGACGGTGGTGGGCCGACCGGGGACTACGGAGTCGGCCCATTGCTTGACCCCTACCGGAACGACGCGGCCATCACCACACTCGCCGCCTTGGCCAAGCTACGCAAGGGGGCGAGGCTCACGCTCGTGCCCAAGCACGACAACCTGCCGCCGGGCTACAACGTGGCGTCCTGCGACGGTGCGGCCGACGGCGCGACCATCCAGTCATGCACCGCCAGTGTGTCGAGCTTCGTTTTCAAGCTGACCCTGCGCCGGGCGGGATAGTCACTCGCTCGCAAAGCCGCCGGGCGGCTGCAACCCTCCGGTCCAGCAGGCGCGAAGGCACGCCTCGACCGCTTCGTAGTCGTCGTCACTGGCGATCTGGCTAGGGCGACATCGACCGGGTTGCCATGGCCGGTAGGGGCGATGAGCTGTCATGGCCTCGACAACGTTGGCATCGGCACGGGCATATCGCGGTCCGAGGTGAGCCGTACCTGCGCCGAGTGACGTTGGAGCTCCACGTCGGTGATGTGTAACCGACACAAAAACCGTTGTGGCACCGAGCTTCTTGGGCGAGCGCTGCAGTTGCCCAGCAGGGTGATGTCTTCTCCCGGATCGGCGAGGCGGCGCGCCGCCACCGCCACCAGGGCGCGGCTAGCGGCGACGAAGGCAGCGACCAGGGCCTCGTCGTCCTCGCTGGCTGCTGGCGCCATGGGGACGGCTGGTACGGCCGGGGAAGACACCTTCATACAACCAATATTGCACAGTGCAACAGCTTGGCGGCCTGACCCGGTACCTGAGCGTAACCCCTTCCCGCCTGCGCCCCAAGACCCAGGTTTCAGGTTAGGTGCAGCATGCAATAATCAACGTAAGGACACGACGCCGCCCGTGGTAGACGGACCGCAGGGTAACAGTTTTGGGTGTGGCAATAGAAGTCTTCACCCCGCACGGAGTATGCCCGCGAGCTAGGGCAACGGCGCGCCAGTTGGCAACCGAAGGAGGAACACCATGCCTGAACGAAAGATCGCCCTGGTTACCGGGGCGTCGGCCGGGGTCGGTCGGGCTACGGCTCGGCTCTTCGCCCAACGCGGCTTCGACGTCGCCCTGTTGGCCCGGGGTGAAACGGGCCTGAGTGCCGCTGCGGCCGACGTCGAAGCGACCGGTGGCCGGGCGTTGGCTATCCCTACCGACGTCGCCCGCTACGACGATGTCGAGCGCGCCGCAGCTCAGGTCGAGGAGCAGTTGGGCCCGATCGAGGTCTGGGTCAACAACGCCATGACCACCGTCTTTGCGCCGACGTGGGACGTGAAGCCGGCCGATTTCGCCCGGGCCGTAGAGGTGACGTTCCTGGGCCAGGTGTGGGGGACCCAGGTGGCGCTGGCGAAGATGCGCCCGCGCAACCGCGGCAGCATCGTGAACGTCGGCTCGGCGTTGGCCTTCGTCGGTATCCCGTTGCAATCCGCTTACTGCTCGTCGAAGTTCGCCTGCCGGGGCTTTTTTGAGTCGACCAGGGCCGAACTTCTTCACGAGGGCAGCAAGGTCCGCCTGTCGATGGTCCACCTGCCCGCCGTGAACACCCCGCAGTTCGACTGGTGCGAGACAACCCTGGACCGCCACCCCCAGCCCGTCCCGCCCATCTACCAGCCGGAGGTCCCAGCCCGCTTCATCGTGGCCGTGGCGCTCGACGGCCGGCGAGCCAAGGTGGTGGGCTCCTGGAACAAGGTGCTCGTCGTCGCAGGCCGCCTCTTCCCCGGGCTCGGCAACCAGTACGCCGCCATCGGGGCCTGGGACACCCAGCTGACCGCGAACCCCGTCTCGGCGGACAGGCCGAACAACCTCGACAAACCGGCCGACGACGTTTTCGACAGGGGAGCGCACGGCATCTTCGACGACAAGGCGGGGGGGTTCTTCGACCCCAGCTTTCTGCGGGCCCTTCCCACCACCGCCCGCACCTTCGCCACTGCGTGCGGGCGCACCGCCCGGGAGAAGGCTGCCACCTACCGGGCGATCGCCGCCGAGCGCAAGGCTGCGTGATGGGCAAGGGCACCAAAACCAACGCAATGCCGGGCGACTCGCTCGATCTTCTAAGCGAACAGGACAAGGTCTTAGCCGCCATCTTTGCCGGCTGGGACCGTTCCGACCCTGCTAGCGCAAGCACCAAAGGCGGCGCAGTCAAACTGGCCTACGACCATGGGACCTTGGGCAAGCTCCTCATCGGTCACGCCGCGGTACGGGTCGCAGCCAAGCGCGACATCGAGCGGGTATTGCGAAAGGTCGGCCACGATGACCTGGCCGACCAACTTACGTCCCACCTTCGCCACGCCCGCGAGCTGCTCGACCGCCTCGACGAGCTGGCCCGGGGCGTGGAGGCGGTCGGTGTCGGCGGTTCGGCCGATTTTGCCCACGCCGTCGGCGAACTGGCTTGGACCATACGCTCGGACCTGGGCACCGAACCCGCCACGCTGGTGCCTCGCATTGCCGCCGCTCTGGGCGAGCATCGCAAAGAGCTTCATAGTGCCAAGCACGTCGCCGCTCACGCGCCTAGCCACCCGGGGACGACAGAGCGATGGTACGACGACGTCCCCGTCCTGGTCCGCATCCACGCTCTCTACGACCAGCTGCGCGGTTACCCGAGGGCGGTCAGCGTCCCGTACTCCAATGCGCCCTTAGCGGACCGGTACAACTCCCTCCCGTGACCCCAGTCGCTCCCGTGACCCCGGCGCCCGCCCGAAATGCCGGCCGGCCCACCCCGGCACGGCGAACCGCGGCCGGTTTGCGGCTCCTGCTAATCACCGGCGTGGCTGTTGGGGCGGCCGGGACGGCCGGCCACTACCTGGCGTGGCCGCTGCTCACCGCCACCCTCGGGCCGACCGCCTACATGTTCGCCGCCCACCCAAATGATGAAGCCTCCCGGTTCCGTAATGCGCTAGTCGGCCACAGCGTGGCCATCGGGGCCGGGCTCGGCGCCCTGGCCCTGTTTGGGTTGGTCCACCACAGCTCTGTAAGCGCCACCG
>DATJST010000418.1:0-19197 GCA_035503975.1 Acidimicrobiales bacterium
TTGGGGCCGACAATTGTCGGGGCCAATTGTTGAGCTCGGACGGTGGGCAGCGCGGCTCATGGGGCAAAAGAGCGAAGCGGAGAGCTTTCGCAACCAGTGGATGGCGGTGCCGGTGGCGATGATGTTCGGTGGTCACGACCCAGACCGAGCGAAGTTGGTTGTCGAAATCCGCTCGGAAGGTGGAGCGGGGATCCTGGAGTCCAGTCGCGGTGAGGTGCACTTCCGTCCTGGACCGGCAACGGCGCCTGATGTTGTCGTGTCAGGGCCGCCCGACGTGATTATTGGGCTGCTAGCGGGCCGTCTTGACAAGAGCACCGCGGCGCAGCACGGCGTGAGCGTCCTCGGAGATTTCCGGCGAGTGGCAAGGCTCCGCCAGCGGGATTGGATGAGCGGCCCGCCCGGACGGTCCCCGCTCGGAACCCGCCGGGGCCATGTCCCCACCTCTTTCATGACGCGTCCGGTTCCGCCGTCCGGCGGGCGGACGCAACCAGGGCGGTTGGTTGATTAGAGGGGTTCCGCTGCCTCCTCGGGTAAGAGCAAGAGTGCGAGGCTTCGCGCTCATCTATCCTTGGTTCCGTTCGCCAGTCTATGGCCGCAAGGCCGGTGGTGTGCGGGAGGTCTTGAAGGCGCGCAGCCGCACTCGTCCTCCGCGGTTCGTTCTTGCTGTTCGGTCCTGGGAAGGCTCGCCATTATGACTATAACCTCTCCATCTATGAAGCTGCCGGATTCCGCGGCGAACAAGCCGACCGAGCTCAGGCGAGCGTGTTCACCTTCGTGCTCGGCAACGCCCTCGGTCCCGTCGCGGCCGCCTCGCTCACCAAGAAGCTCAGCCGGCAGGGTCACGCCGAAGAACTGATGCGGGGAGCAATGGAAGAAGCCCGGGGAACCACGGCGCATTACCCACGGTTGCGTGACCGCCTCGGGACAGAGGCCGCCGAGTACGGCATGGCACCTCACGAGACCTTCGAGTTTGGCCTGCAAACCCTCCTTGACGGGCTGCCAGCCCAGGTCGGGCGCGCCCCAGACGGCAGCGGGAGTCGGGTGATAAGGCGGTCGAAAACCTGAGGCATCAGACGAGCGGCTCTCAGGCGATGGCCTGGGCGACTCCTTGGACGGCGCGGAGCCGTCCGCTCGAGAGGCCGCGGGTGAGGTTGCGGGCTTTCACGGCAAAGTCGTCAATGAACGTGTGCAGCCCGAGGGGACCGGAGGGAGCCGACAGGAAAGCCTCCATGAGCGTTGCTGCCTGTTCAGTGAGGTCTTCCCAGTGGACTACAGAAAAGCCGGTCGCCTCGATGGCGTCGCGCAACCGGTGAGCCGAGACCAGGTGGCTGAGCTCGGGCCGGTCGGCCCAGGGGAGCGGGTAGCCGAGGTTGCCCGGCGTGCCTGCGGTGATGTCCCAGATGGCGAGCCGACCTCCAGTGACCAGCACCTGGCGGGCTTGTTGGTACAGACGGGCCTTGTCGGCTACGTTCATCTGTACATGCTGGCTGATGACCACGTGGAACCTGGCCGTGTCGAACGGCAGGTCTATAACGTTCCCTTGATGGACCGAAATACGGTCCTCCAGTCCGACTAGTTCATTCAGCCAACGCGCCGTTTCGCAGTACTCCTCGGTAAGGTCGATAGCGGTGACTCGACAGCCGTAACGGTCGGCAAGGAAGCGGGCGGTGCCACCGATACCGCTGCCGGCATCGAGCACTTCGTCGTAGCTGCTGATTTGAGTCAGTTCGGCCAATTGGCTGGTAGCGAGCCGGCCCAAGGTGTGAAAGTCCTCGACTGAACTGAGATCGGCGGGCTGTATGTCGCTGAGGTCCTTGCCGGCCGTAATGAGGGCTTGTTCGATGTTGTGCCGGGACAGGCCGTTTGAATACTGGCTATCGACCTGAGAACTCTTCATTTTGTTTTTGCTCCCTTTGTCTGTGCTCCGAGGTAGGCGCTGTCGGATTGGCCCCAGCGCGGGTACGACCCGGTCGCCGGTCCCCGGTCACCTAGGCAACGCCTCGCTTCTCTAGGGTCGAATGACGTCGGCCGCGGTGCGGGATGTCTGTGGGTTTGCTCACAACCATCAGTGGGACGGCACCGACTGGGCTCGGCTCGCCCATGAGGTGCGCCAGCCCTGCGCGGTCCGGCTCGCCCATGAGGTGCGCGAGCCCTGCGCGGTCCGGCTCGCCCATGAGGTGCGCCAGCCCTCCTGGTTTCTGGCCCCCAGGTAGAGGAGTGCGCTCGGTGGAACCAGGAACCCCGCCTGCTCTGGTTTGGCGGGCCGCCTGCCGTGATGCAGTGTCGTCTGTAGAGGTTGATGCGCAGTCGCTGTCGTGGTCCCCGTCCTCGGTCAGTTCTGCGACCGGGGTTCGCCGGTCCTTCATGACGTCCATTTCTGTCCTCCTTTGGTGGCTGTTATTTATGCCGGTCTTGCCTGTTTCGTATATGTCTTTTGTGTGCCTTTATAAAGCATTTGCGGGTTCCGAAAGGCCTTAGTTGCTCAGTGGGCGGCCAGGGCCGGCGTCTCGGAACGGGTCGGCCGGGCCTGCGGCTGAACGGGCCTCGCGGCCTCGGCCGGCTGGGGCGGCTGGGCCGGTAGGAACAGGGCGGCCACGACGGCCCCGGCCGCTGCCACGCCGCCGGCGACGAGCGCCCCCACGGTAAGGCCGCGTAGGAAGGCGTTGGTGGAGGCGTGCTGCAGCGCCTGGCCGAGGGCCGGGTGGCCGAGGGCGGCGATCTTGGTAGCGGCCACGTAGGCGGCGCCGACCGACTGGTGGGCGATGGCCGCGGCCCCGGCCGGCACCCGGGCCGGCATGGTGGTGCTCAGCCGTGACCCGTAGACCGATGTGTACACGCTGCCGATCACGGCCACGCCGAGGGTGCCGCCGATGAGCCTGGTCGAATCGTTGACGGCCGAGCCGACGCCAGCCTTTCGAGCTGAAACGGCGCCCATGATGGACTCCGTGGCGGGCGCCGTGGTCAGGCCCATGCCCAACCCATAGAGCACCATCTGGGCGGCAATGACGCCGTAGCTGAGCGTCGAGCTGGTCGTGGCCGCCACCCAGGCGTAGAAGCCGGCCATGGCCACCAGGCCAGTGGTGACGACGAGCTTGGTCCCTGCCCGCATGGCGAGCTGGGTGCCAACCACCGAGCCGATGCCGACCGACAGCGCCACCGGGAGCAGGCGCACGCCGGTGGAAAGCGGCCCGTAACCCCTGACGAACTGGAAGTACTGAGTGATCAAGAAGATGAAGCCGAACAAGGTGAACGAGCCCACCGTCACCGCGCTGCTGGCGGCGCTGAAACGCATGTTGCGGAACAACCGCACGTCGAGCATCGGGTGCGCGGCACGGCGCTCGGCCACGATGAATGCGCCCAGCAGGGCGGCCGCAGCGCCAAAGCCGGCCAGGCTGCGGGGGGCGCCCCATCCGTAGGTCGGCGCCTCGATGATGGTGAAGACCAAAAGGGCCATGGTGACCCCCGACAGCACCAGGCCGGCGATGTCGAGGGCGGCCGCCTCCGGGTCCTTCGAGGTGGGCACGAAGCGGGCTACGAGCACGGCGGCGAGCGCCGCCACCGGCGCCATGGCGATGAAGATGCTGGCCCAGCTGAAGTGCTCGAGCAGCCAGCCCCCCACGATGGGGCCCATGGCGATGGCCACGCCGGCGACGGCGCCCCACAGGCCGATGGCGCCAGCCCGTTCCTTCCTCTCGGTGAAAACGTTGGTGATGACCGACAGCGTGGCCGGGAAGGTCATGGCGGCGCCCAGGCCCATGATGGCCCGGGCGGCGATGAGCTGGCCGGCGTCGGTGGTAAAGCCCCCCACCAAGCTGGCGGTGCCCACCACGGCTAGGCCCGCTAGCAGCATGCCCTTACGGCCGAACCGGTCGGAAAGGCTGCCGAAGCTGAGCAGCAGGGCGGCAAATACGAGGTTGTAGGCGTCCACCACCCACTGCAACTGGGTGGTGGTGGCGTGGAGCTGGCGCACCAGGGCGGGCAAGGCCACGTTCACCATGGTCGTGTCCAAGTTGACCAGGAACGCGGCCGACAGCAAAGCTATGAGGACAAGGGTTTTTGACTGAACCTCCGCCAGGTGGGACTGTGGCCGGCGGGAGCTCCCCCGGCCCCGGCTGTTCTCACTAGCGAGATCTAGGGTGGTCTGGTTCGGTTTCATTCGGTCACTCCAAGGACGACGGACAGCGGTTACTTTCTTTGTCGAGCCACAACATTTGATAGTCAGGGGACATCGGCGCCGAGCCAAATGTCCCTCAACCAACTCTGGACCCGAGATGGTTGTCGAAAAAGGGGGAACTTCCGAACTCATTGTTCGCCTGGTCCGAACAGTGCGACCCGGCTGGCGGCGGTGCCACGTCTGTCGGGCAATAGCGAGGCGGCACCGGCACCATGCAAGGGCACACGAGCTGGAGATATGCATCGGTCCCGGTCGTCCTATCGGCTCAGGTGATCATGTCGCCCTCGCTGCCGCCGGGCGGCAAGACCTCCAGAGCTAGTCGGGACGTCTAGAACTAGTTCTCGGTGCTAAGCCGCGACCGGAGGAGCGTGACCCGGTGGGGGCGGCGGGGGTGGGCCAACGAGCAAACCGCCCTGGGCCAGTACGAAAGCGCCAGAGCCGATCGTCAGCGCCGCCCTTAAGGATCCAACTACAGTCTCTGTGGGACCAGCCGACCTTGGCACAGCCGGAGGTCCCGGTGCCCAGCGGGCGTGACCCAGGTTGAGCGGTCACCCCAAGCCGTGCCTGACGTCTAAACGCTTCGCACGAACGAGGACGAAGCCCTCAGATGTCGGTGACGGAGGAGCCGACATGAGGTCGCGGCGAGGTCCCAAGCTGCGATGATAGAACTCCGCTCGCACCTGGCGCCTGGGGCCACGAGATGAAGTCCGTCATGTGACACAAGCCCGCGGACGCGGTCCTTGGCACGGTAACTTGACATGATAAACCCACCCTGCTAATAGTCAAGAACATGCACTTGATTTTCAGTTTCGACCCGGCCTCAGATAGGCCAAACCCATCGAGGGTCGCTGGTCCGCCTCGGGCTTGCGCTGCCCCGTGGGATTGCGTGCCCCGGCAGCCCGAGGTGCACGTACGTCAGGGATACCGGCGGGCAACGGTCAGCGAACGAGGTGGAACTAGTGCCCACAGACGCCCGAACATCGTGGCTGTCATCGGGCGCAGTTGTTCGCCGCGCTTGTTCGGGATGTCAGCCCACGGGCCAGTCCCCAAGCTAGCCCAAGAAATCAGGTTCATGTGAGGAGGTGCTTCGGGGGGCGACTTGAAAGGCGTCGCGAGCCCGCGCCGACCGGACCCGAGAAGCCTGATGGCCGGCGGACCAGGGCTCGGGCGCCGCACCCAGGCGCACTTGCGGGGCTGTTCTTTCGCCCGTGCGACTTTGCGCAGCGGTAACTCTTTGTGAGCCGGCGCTTAGAGATCGAGCGAATAATGCGGGACGCCATCCGGCATGGCCGCTTCGAGCCCGGCGGTCGCGTTCCGTCGACACGGTCGCTCGCCGCCGAACTCGGTGTGGCCCGGGGGACGGTGTCGAGGGTGTACGCTCAATTGACGGCCGAGGGTTTGTTGTTGACGCGCCCGAGAGGAGCAGTGGTCGTAGCCCCGAACGCTCACTTTACCAGACGGGATGCCGCTCGACACCCTTCGGATGCCAACAAGTGGCGTTACAACCTGAAGCCGGGGGCTCCTGATCTGTCGGAGTTTCCCATCTCTTTGTGGCTGGCATCGATGCGCGAGGCAACTAAGTGCTCATGGACAGTCCTGTCCTATGGTGACCCCCGTGGTAGCCCCGAACTGCGCAACGCGCTCGCCACTTACTTAGGGCGCGCCCGTGGTGTCGTTGCTGACCCCGAGCTTATCTTCGTCTGCAGCGGCACGGCAGATGTCCTGGGGACCGTCGCCGAGACGCTCAGGCCGGGGCCTATCGCCATGGAGGACCCGGGCACCGATTACCTGCGCAACGTGGTGCACTCCTTAGGGGCGCAGGTCGTTCCCCTGCCAGTCGACGAGGAAGGGGCCTCTGGCAACCCGGGCGAAGTTAGGGCCGCCGTGGTTACACCGGCGCACCAATTTCCGCTGGGCATGGCCTTGTCCCCCTCGCGACGCACTGCATTAGTGCAATGGGCCGCACAGGCCGACGGTTTCATCGTCGAGGACGACTACGACGGCGAGTTCCGCTTCGCCCATGACCCTCTCAACGTGATGCAAGCACTTAGCCCCGACAGGGTCCTCTATATCGGGACCGCAAGTAAGTGCCTCGCTCCCGCCTTGAGAATGGCGTGGGCAGTGGTGCCTCCGCGGTTAGCTGAGCGGTTCTTAGCAGTCCGGCGTTGGCGGATAACGGTGCCGACGTTGGACCAGCTCGCGCTCGCGGTACTGATCGAATCCGGGCGCTTCGACCGGCACCTGCACCGACGCCGCCGTGCATACCGAGCGCGCCGTGACCAGTTGGGTGCAATGCTGGGTTCTGTCGCAGGCGGCTTCCGAGCACTGGGCATTGCTGCCGGTTTGCACGCCGTCATCGAACTGCCCGAGACGGGCCCCACCGAAGGCTCCGTCATCAGCGCGGCGGAACGCCTCTCAGTCGGCTTAGAAGGCCTCCGGGACCATTGGCATAGCCAGGCCCGGACTCAAGGGATCGTCGTAGGTTACAGTCGGCCACCCGAGCACGCGTGGCCCGGCGCCCTCGGCGCCCTCAGGCAGGCGTTGGAGGCGGCTTTTCCATAGGGCTCCTCCTTGGTAGGCCTCGCTGGTTGGCAGGCGATCTTTTGCCTAAATCTCCCGATCGGGTTCGCCGTCCTCACCATCGCGGTCCGTGGTGTGAAGGAACCCGCTCATACCAGCACCGCTGGCCTCGCCCTGCCCGGGCAGGCTCTGGCCGCCGGCTTCTTGGCCCTGCTCACCTTTGCCATCGTCAACATTGGCGGCCACAGCTGGGCTTCTGAAGCCGCGCTCGCCTCGGCCGCCTTACTGCTGGGCGCGTTCGTCGTCGTCGAACACGAAGTGGCTCGCCCGATGCTCCCATTAGAGATGTTGGGACGAGGGGCAGTTGTCGGTAGACGTCGGGAACGCAGCTTGCTTGACCTTTGGCATATACGGGATGCTCTTATTGGCCAGTTTGGACCTCCAGCAGCAAGGAGGCGCGAGCCCGTTCACCGCAGGCCTGGAGCTGCTGCCCCTGCCCGGGGGCCTTGCCATCATCTGCCCTTGGTGGGCCGGCTGGTGACTCGCGCCGAGCCGAGGCTGCCCATGAAGCTGGGGATGGCACTGATGGGTGCGGCCTGTTGGTTCTGGCCATCCTAGGGGCGGACGTCCCGATCCTCGAACTGCAAGTGGACTTCGCCGTCTTCGGCTTGGGCTTAGCCCTAAATACGGGCACTGTGGCCGGGGTCGCCGTCCACAGCGTGGCCCCCCGAGCAGGCCGGCCTTGCCTCGGGCGTCGTCAAGTTGGCGCGGCTCTTCGGCGCCACCCTGGGCGTGGCAGTACTTGGCACCCTTGTGGCTGCCAGCGAAGGCCACTCAGGCATGAGCGGGCCGGGCTTCCTGGCTGGCTTCTCTCCCGCCCTCGCGGTGGGTGGGCGCTGGAACTGTCGGGTCCTTTACTGTCCCGGCTCCACGACACAAGATAGTGTGACGAGCGGAAGAGCAGATTGGCGACAGGCTCCCGCGCGGTGCGCCGCTATCTCCCCCGCTCGGCGTCCGACACGCGGGTTCGGTACGAAAAGTGCGGGTTTTCGTCGTGGCATCCACCATGTAGGCGTCGTCGCCCTCCCACGGCCGTCTATAGCTGGTAACCCCGCTCGGGTCGTCAGACACGAGGCGATAGCAAAACGCCAACCACTTAGTTTCTTGCGCAAACCGCTCGTCGTATACGACCCGTTGTGGTTCAAAATTAGCGCCGCCGAGCCAGGCGTTCCCAGCCCGGCGGAGGATCGGCGGTGAGAGCGGTCTGGACGAAACGGGCAACGGCGGCGGTCGAGGCCCGAGTCGGCCTCCATTGCAAGGTGAAGGGGACCAGCTGGCGCGGTTCGACGGGTAGGAACACCGTCTGCGTATGTGCAGCCGTTAGCGACCCGACGAGCAGGATCCACTCGACCGAACCTTGGTCGGCCCAGTGGGCGGCGGCGAGGTCAGTGCCTTCCAGCGCGACCGTGGGCGGAGCTATGCCGGCCTCGTCGAGCGCCTGGCGGTGGCTGAGCGCCCAAGCGGGGAACAGGTCGGCCGGTACTCCGAGCACGTCGTTCGACAGTTCGGCCAATGCCACGCACCTCCGGCCAGCCAAGCGGTGGCCCCGGCGCACGCCGACGAGGAGCGGCTCGCCGCTGAACACCTCGCTATCCACGTCGTCGGTTTCGGGGAACAGGCCGCAAGTGATGGCGACGTCTATCTCGCCCGCTGCCAAGGCGTCCATCAGCCGGTACAGCCACATCCGCTGCACGTCCATCGTGACCAGAGGTGCCTGTGTATTGAACAATCGCACTAGGTGAGGGGCCAGGGTGGGGGCGGCCGGCGGTGTGATGCCCAACCGCACGGTACCGGCTTCCCCTCCGGCAACCCTCCGTACCGCCGCCTGTGCGGCGCTGACATCGTCGAGGATGGCCTTGGCCCGGCTCATTAGTTCGGCCCCGGCGCTGGTGAGGCCAACCCGGCGCGTCGTCCGGGTCAACAGCGTCGTGCCGAGCTCACGCTCCAGTCGCCGGACCAGCTCGCTGAGGCTCGGCGCACTGATGTACAACCGTTGAGCCGCCCGCCCGAAATGCAGCTCCGTTCCGACCGCCACGAAAGCTTCGAGCTCGCGCAGTTCCATTTTTCGACGATACCGTGGCCCGCCTGGCGGGCGTGGATTGTTCGGGCGAGGCGAAAAATGAGTTCGGGAGCGCCGCTGTTCTCGATCGCCCAATTTGCCCTTGTCCGTCCAGGATCTGAAGCCCAATGGGCCAGATCCTCGTTCAACTGGTACACGAAATCGACGGGAAACTGGCACACCGCCTCGACGCCGGGCGCTGGACAGTAGATAAAGGGGCGGTTTGCCGTGTCCCCGGGCCGAGCGCCGCCGGAGAGTTCGCCGTGGCTACCTCGCCGGTGGTCGGGCACGGCTCTCGGGCGCCACCCAATGGGACTGTCCACGCGCCTGGCAAACGGTACGGAGCGGTCTCTTGATGAGCCGGCGGCTCAAAACAGAACGAAGCGTACTCGAGATACCCGAACTGCGAGAGCCGGGTCTCGGAGAGTTTCCTGGCCCGGGACAGAACCCCACTTGGTCCTACCGAAAGGACGACTGGCGAAGAATTGTCCGGCTCCAGAAATAATGCTCAACCGGACCGTTTCGGACCAATATTGGACAACCCTTATCGCCACCGCCAACAGCGCCGACCACATAGAGCCTGCGGACTTCGGCGCGCTTGAGGATTTTCACGCCTCTGGCCGGGATCGCCACGCGCCGACGAGCGAACTGACGGCGGGCTGTCTTCAACCAGCTCGTCGGGCTGGACGGCCGGATCTCCGTCCGTCCAAGTGACGTGACAGGCCCTCCCAAATGCGAGACCTCCAAGTGGTCATCGGCGAACAGGTCCAGACGAACCTGGCGGACAAGCCGGGTGGTACCAACAGGCACGCCGCGTTCACTCGCCCAGGGCCTGCGGCCGTGGAAAGTGCGGCGCAGGTCGCTAACCGGGGCATCGGGGTTCTCCCAGGTGATGAAGTGGCCACCGTGGTCATGGGTTGACGTTGACGTTGACGTAGTTGAACCAAGCCGCCTGCGGGTCGGCCTTAAACGCGCGGACGCGTTCGCCGGCGGTGTGGACGCCGGGGTTCTCCTAGGTGACAAAGGTGAGGCCGTCGGGGGCCTGTACAACCGGGATGCGGCCGTGGATGGGGACCCAGGGGTAGCGGTTGGCGTTGGGGTAGCAACGCATCGACGTGGCGATGGAGTTGTTCACCCAGTAGATCGTGGTGTGGGGTGAGCAGATCGTCCTTGGTGAAGACGGGCTCGACGTCGCCGCCGTTGTCGCTCCAGGCAGGTACTGCACCGGCTTCGATGTCCCAGGGGCTGAGCCGTCCATTGCTCCAGTCATCGAGGCGCGATGTCATACTTCGGGTAACTCATCGCTCCTAAGAGTTCCGTTTCTCCTGTTGCCGGGTCGACCTATGCGACATGTCCCCGTCATCGTTACCGGCTGACGTGGTGAGCCGATTCATCGGCCGAGGCGGCTCCTGGCGGTGCTAGCCAGCGCACGACGAGGTCTGCCTCATCCTTCGGGTGGTAGCGAGCGGAATAGTCGGCGTCGTTTGGTACCCAAATGTCTGTCCACGTTTGGGTGGACGTCTGCCCGGCGGCGATGTCGCGTTCGATGCCGCGCCGACTAGCGGTTTGGAGGTCGACATCCAGCCATATGCGGAAGTCTAGGAATGGCTGCAGCTCCGCGTGAAAGATCCCGATCCCTTCGACCACCAACACTCGAGTGACCTCGACGGTCACCGGTCTGCTGCGCCAATTCTCCCAGTCGTAAAGGCTGTCGTAGGACAGAGACCGCTCCCCGGCCTTCAACGGGGCGAGAACCTGGCGCACCAGCCTTGCCCGATCTAGGCCCGACCAATCGGACGAGCGTTCGCACGCCCCCGCCGTGCCGAACTCGTCAATACCTACGACTGGCGCGCCAAGCCTCTCTTTCAGTTCTCGCGCGAGGGTGGACTTCCCACTGCCGCCGAAGCCCGACACAGCCACCACGCCCACGGCAAGTCTCTGTAACCTTGCCTCGACTGCTCGTACGATCTCGTCCAGGCTCGGTTCGGACGAGTACATCTGTCGGTACCTCCTCTTCGGGCTGGCCGACAACTCACCACAGTAACAACTGCTTCAGGCCATGGTCGCTTCTCGCCCTCGAGGCTGACAGCCGCCAAGTTGAGCAACTCCAGATGCTATCGTCGTCGACGTCTGCCAGATCAACCACTTCTTCGGGCAACGTCGCGTCCGCCATCCACAGCGCCGAGGGCCCGACCGCCCCGAATTGCTCGTCAACACCCAGAGCAGGGACACACTTTAGGTCACCAGCGAGGAGGCGGTAGGAGACGACTATGACGGATTTCGTGTTGACCCACGGAACGACTCAGGGCCTGGAGGCTGGGAACGCCTCACCCGCTGTTTCGACTCTCTCGGTCACCGCGGCACCACGGTCGACCTCACCGGTCGCGACGAGCGATCGGCGACCGATTACGCCTGAGCAGTCGCCGAGCAGTCTAAGGCCGAGATGACATCCCCGGTTGTGGTCGCCCACTCCGCAGCAGGGCTGATCCTTCTCGTCGCACCACGACGCCCGGCGCTTGCTTCGGGCCGAGATCATAATCGGGACATGTCCGCTGGGCCTGGGAACGCCTGCTTCCGGCCCTATTGCGGCTAGCCTTGGCCGGTGGTCTTGACGCAACCAGGGCCGACCTCGCACCCGAAAAACTGCGGCTGGTTGAGCACGGAGATCCATGTCGCGGTCAATCGGCACGGTCGTCCCTTGAATGCCGGTGCTCTCGAACCCGGGAGTCGATGCTGACCGTCAAGTCCAACTGGCCGGCCGCGTCAACTTCGGCCTGCAACACACAGTGTAATACCAGCCGGAGTGAAGCAATAGGTCAGCCGCCGGCTGTCAGTTGCGGCATACCTTCCCAATCCGGCTTCTGTCCGATCTTGCGTTGAGAACCGGGTCCGGCTGCCGCTCGGCTCGCATGACAGCGTGCGGCGGCGGCTAGGACGGCGGCGAGATGTATACGAACTCCCGTAGCGGCCGGCCGTCGGGCAGCCCCCACTCGACCTCTCCGACCCGCTTCCATCCGCATTTCTCGTACAGACCGATCGCATCCTTGTTCTCGGTGACCACATCGAGCACCGCACGCTTGCCAATTCTCGCCGCTTCCGTGGTGGCGTGTTCGATCAGCGCTCGTCCGAGCCCTCGCCGTCGGGCCGCAGGGGCTACTAGTTGGCGCGCTACTACGACGAGCTGACCGTCATCGAGCCCCGTGGCCGTACCGGCAATGTCCATGACTGCCGGAGCGCTGCGATCATGGAGGGCGACATGGCCCGGAACCTCTCCTTTGTCGTCAGCTACCCATGCCCGTAGGGCATTGGCGTGCACGACAAAGGATCTCATGTCAGTGGGACGGTACTTGGGGTAGCCGTCACGGACGTGCGTTTGTATGGCGATCGCTTCGAGCGCCCCGCCGTCGGCGGGACAACGGTCTCGGATAACCACCGGAGAAATCTCACATTCTGCGTTCCTTCACATTCGGCGTGACGACGATCGGTGCCTCGACTTTTTCAGAGACCACCGCGCGCTAAGTCGGGTCCGCGAACGAGGAGGCCGAGGCGGCGCCCAGATGGCCGGCATGCCGGCGACTGCGGCGAGTTCCGGACATCCTTCCCGCTGGCCTTGCAGGTAATTCCACGCGGTGCCCAGCTGTCGATCAGCCGCCATCCATCCTGAGGGTTTAGTCCCCCGACTGTGTCTCAGTCCACTATCAAACGATCTCAGAGCCCTCGCAAAGTGCACCGTTGAACGGCCCGGTGATACGGACGCGAGCGGAAGCGATCCGACATCGCGAACCGGGATCCTGGCTGCCATAGTCATGTAGGCCAGACGACAACCCTCGTCTGGTCTACATGGAGGATGCGAGAACGCGCCGGGCGCGAGTGACGATCTCGTTGAGGAGTCGCGTGGCGGAGTCAACATCGGCGTCAGGGAGGTCATGCCATATCGAGGCCGTCTCCGTGGCGATCCTTGCCTGGAGGGCGGAGGTCACTTCGCGGCCTGAACTACTGAGCCGCCCACCATCAAGCAGGCCGCGGGCGTTCAGTTCGTGAACGAGGTCAGCGGCGTTGGTGAAGTGTGCCCTCTCGGCGAGCCCAACCACGAGGCCCTCTGAGTCGACGCTTCCATCGAGTTGACCGGCCAACCGGAGGGTCACCCACTGGGGTTCCGTGAGGCCGGTGGCTTCCAGGAACCGGCGGAGCAGTGCGTTTAGGGTTTTCTCAGTTTCGCCGATAAGCTGAGGGCCAAATGGCGTTGACATCTCTATCTCCTTGATCTAACCCGTTGGGTACTCCAACGAAGCTGGCCGGTCGAATATTTTAACGTTCTAAGATTGGCGGATGCCGCCTCTCAGGAGGCTCGCCGGAACGCCGACCTGGTTGCCGAGCCGAGCGAATGTCCGCTAGCGGGCGCTACTTTTCGAGCGGTTCGCAGTTGAAGGAGTCCGTGGCTATCACTTCCGCCTGCTGGCAGCTCTCGATCCGTACGGCCCAGCAGCCAGGCCGATCTTGGCCGGCACACTGGCATCGACGAAAGCGAAGTGGTGACAACTGTAAAAGACCTGCTCCAGCGGGGATTTGTCCGCAGTCGGCGGGAACCTATGGATCGGCGGCGCAATATCCTAACGGTTACGAAGGCGGGCTCTCGGTTGCTAGATCGGCTCGCTATCGGGCTCTCGAGAGTCCAGGGCGCAGTGCTCGCTCCGCTCACCGCTAACGAGCGGCAGACCTTCGTGCGCTTGCTCCGAAAGCTCACCTGACGGATGTCACTCGGGCTGCCGCAGCACAATCCGTGGCAAGGTGGACTGTCGGATGGGCGTAGGACCAAGCACGTCGGCCGAGTTTGACGACCGGTTTTATTGCGATACGCCCCGGGTCTGGTGGCTGCTCCTCTCCTTGAGAGGATGGGGCTATGTCAGACAAGAGGCGGCCTGGGCCCTACCCGGCCGAGTTCCGGGAGCGGGCCGTGCGCATGGTCTTGGACCACCAGGGCGAGCACCCGAGCCCGTGGAAAGCGGTCGAGCCCATCTCAGCCAAGCCGTCGGTCAACCACGAGACGCTGCGCACATAGGTCCGCAGTGCTGAGGTCGATGCCGGACAGCCTAGGCCCTCTACAGAGCAGTCGGCTGGGGCACTGCGAGCGCGCCTGTGACGGCGACGGCATCTGCTCGGGCCGGGGCGCCCGACTTGAGCCCCCTCGGTGGGCCCGATGCGTTGGTTGTTGGCCATGATGACTCCGGCGATGGCGGTCGCGCCGCCCGCCATCTCGACGCCCGAGGGAAGCTGTCCCAGCCACACGAACGACATGGCGATTGCCGCCGCAGGCACCAGGTACAGGCTCGTGGTCAGCTGGCCCACAGCTGTCCGGGCCATGGCGTAGGCCCACAGGACAAAGCCGGTCACCGACGGCACCAGCCCGAGGAAGCCCGCAGCCAGGATGGCGCTGCTGCCTGCACGCGGGAGGGTATGGACGAGGGCCCCGGTCCACGGCAGTACGAACAAGGTCCCGGCCCACATGGCGTACACGGTGACCTCGAAGCCCGTGTACCGGCCGAGGAGTGGTTTCTGGGCGGCATGGAACATCCCCTGCGCGACCGCGGCCGCGAGAACAACAAGAGCCGACGTGCCGAAACTGAGGCCCTGGCTGACCGCGAGCACCGCGCAGCCGAGCACGGCGACAGCACTGCCGGCCCACTGGCGCCTGCCCGCCTGCTCTCCCAGGAAGCCAGATGCGAAGAGGGTGCTGTAAACCGGCGCTGTGGCGATCAACAAACTGGCCGTGCCAGGAGCCACGACTCGTTCGCCGGTATTGAGCAGTAACTGGTAGGCGGTCATCCCTGACAGGCCGCACAACGCGATCAGGGGTAGGTCGCTTCGCCGTGGCCGGCGCAGGCCCTTGAAAGGCGCAAGGATGCCGAGGACGGCCGACGCTACGACGAGCCTTGCCACCGAGAGCCCCGCCGGCCCCAGCCCGTGCACTGCCACGGTAATAGCGGGGAAGGCGCTCGCCCACATGAGGAGGGTCGCGCCCGCGGCCAGTCGCGCACGTTGCGGCTCCATGTACCCAGTGTCGGCCCTCCTTTGCATAAGGTCAAGTTCTGATAATTCGGCTTATTGGTAAGCTCACCTTCTATGTTGGACTTGCGTCGGCTGCGGGTGCTCCATGCCGTCCACGCCTACGGCTCGGTAACCGCCGCGGCAGCCGCCCTGGGCTACTCGGGCCCAGCTGTGTCTCAGCAACTCGCCAGCCTGGAACGCGAGGTCGGCATGCGCCTGACGGAGCGCGCCGGGCGCGGCATCACGCTCACGCCCGCGGCGTACATCCTCGTGGCCCATACCGACGCCCTGCTCGCCCAGCTGGACGCGGCGGAAGCCGAGGTGGCGGGGCTCCGTGACGAGGTTGCCGGGCGCGTGCACCTGGCTGCGTTCCCCTCCGCCGCCGCCACCATCGTCCCCGCGGCCTGGGCCGCCCTGGCCCGTTCTTCGCCCCACGTACAGCTTGAGGTCGACGAGATGGAGCCCGACGAAAGCCTCCCGATGGTCCTGCGCAATGAGACCGACGTGGCCGTGGCCCATGAGTACGACGTCGTCCCCCGGCCTCTTGACCTGCTGTTGGAGCGACGAGAACTCTTCGCCGACCCGGTGCTCATCGCCGCGCATGCACGCTCGGCCCATGCCGGCACCGGGCCCGTCCGCTTGGAGGCCCTGGCCAAGGAGCCTTTCCTGGTCCCCCGGACCGGCACAGCGTGCGCTGAGATGGCCCAGCGCGCCTGCGCCCGAGCCGGCTTCGTCGCACGGGTCGTCGCCCGCGCCACCGATTTCCAGGTGCTGCTTGGCCTGGTCGGCGCCGGTGCGGGCGTGGCGCTCGTGCCTCGCCTGGCTGCGCGGCACCTGCCCGCACAGGTCTGCCTGGTCGAGCCGGCAGCGCCCATCACGCGCCAGGTCTTCGCCGTCAGCCGGCTAGGAGGCGACCGCAAACCAGCGGTGCGGGTCGTCCTCGACGCCCTAGTGGCTGAAGCCGGGCGCATCTCCTCTGCGACGCCACCCGGTTGAGCACCCGGGCAGGGCAGCGACGTGGGCGGCCAAGGGCGCTCCTGCCACGTTTCGTCCGACGCATGAAAATGCGTAAGGCGTGGACCTCGACGGCCTGCTGGTGACCGACCGACGATCCCGCGGTAGCCAGTCCCCAATCCGAGCGACTGGCGTCGAGCTCGAACCAGGGTACTCAGTCAGTCAGCCAGTGGCGGGGGCTGGATTTGAACCAGCGACCTCTGGGTTATGAGCCCAACGAGCTACCTGACTGCTCCACCCCGCTAACGCCTCATGTTACCACCTCGCCCGGCGCCATCGGCACGGCGTCCCGACCGTAGCGGCCCGGGCAGCCTGGAGCCGTCGAGGTCGGGTAGAGCCGGGCGACGTGCCACCTGAGAGTGGCCAAACCGGTAGCAGCCGGGCACGGGTCCCTTGGTCGCGCATAGCACCCACTTGCTGGCCGACGTCGCTCGGACTGTCCTCGCAGATCCAGTCGAGCGGCTGGCAGCGACCGAGCGAGGTGAGTCGCGCTCGACGTACTCAGCGCGGGAAGGGCAGGCACGACTTCGTCGTCAACGTCCTCGCCGGCGAACCGGAGGTGCTGGCCAACCTCTAACGCCTAGTCTGCATCGTGGGTGGCTCTGCCTGGGCCAAGTCGAGTGTTCATGCCACCGTCCGGGCATCGCTCAGAGCAAAGTTCATGGGTATTGCCGATGCCGTGCTCGCCCGTTGCCAAGCACGAGGTCTCAGCAGGGCCCTCGACCCCACGAAGCCAGCGCTCGCCGCGGGCACGTCACTATTCGCAATGGCTAAGCCGACAGCTGATCATGATATCCAGCAGCGCACAGAGGGGGGAATCGCTGCATTGCTGAAAGCTACAAGAGACGTTACCCCGGCGCCCAATTTTCCCACAGCATTGCGGGCACGCTGGCGTAGTAGCGCCTCTGCGCACGGTGACCGTAGCCGTCACAGGCGCCAGCTAGGCTCCAGTTGAGCTGTTGGACACGGGGCTGTGTTGTGGACGGGCACTTGCGCGATGGGAGGCAAATGACGATGAACTTGCCGGGTTCACCCACCTTGCTGGGCACGCCCGTTTGGGTCGTCGGGCGGGCCCGTCGGCTCAGCGACAGAGCGGTCCTGTGCCGCGCCCGCGGCGCGAGGGCCCGCGGCGCCGGGGGCGCGCGCAGTGCAGGGGCGCGCGGCACGGGGGCCCGCGGCGCCGGTGCCCTCGCGGCGGCGATTGCCATCGTGGCCGTGCTGCTCAACCCGGCGGTCGCGGCTGCCGCCAGCCCGGCCCACCCGACCAGGGCCGTGAGCAGCAGTACCGGCACGGTCTGGCTGTGCCGTCCCGGAGTGCGCCCCGACCCTTGTGCCTTCAGTGAGACGACGGCCGTGGTGCCTGCCCCGGGCACAGGGCACATCGTGCAAACGACGGCCCCTACGCCTAACAGCTCGAGGTTCGACTGCTTCTATGTCTATCCGACGGTGAGCCTCGAACCGACGGTCAACGCCGACCTCACCATCCAGCAAACCGAGAAGGCGGTAGCCGCCCTGCAAGCATCGCGGTTCTCGTCCGTCTGCCAGGTGTGGGCGCCCATGTACCACCAGATCACCTGGAGGGGGCTGGAAGAGTCCGCCGCCAACTTGACCCTCGGGTCGCGGGCCGACCAGGTCGCCTACGCGAGCATCGAGTCCGGCCTCCAGGACTACCTGGCCCACTACAACGCCGGGCGGCCGATCATCTTTATAGGCCACTCGCAAGGCGCATCCATGCTCATCCTGCTCCTGTCCCGCCTCGTCGACGACAACGCCGCGCTGCGCAGCCGGCTGGTGCTGGCAATCATCCTCGGCGGCAACGTACAAGTGCCGGTGGGCAAGACCAGCGGGGGCAGCTTCGCAAATATCCCCGTATGCACCAAGACCGCCGAGGCGGGTTGCGTCATCGCCTATTCCAGCTTCCCGGGCGAGCCTCCTACTGGTTCTTCGTTCGGCCGTCCGGGCGAAGGCGTTTCCCTTCTGTCGGGCCAGACGCGTAAGGCCGGCATGCAGGTTGTCTGTGTCAACCCCGCCGACCTAGGTGGCAGCGGCCGCTCGGCCCTGCTCGACCCCTACTTTTTCTCCGCTGGCCTGTACGCCGAGCCGTGGGTCGAGTACCCGGACCTTTACCAGGCGAGCTGCCGTTCAGGCGGCGGGGCGACGTGGCTGCAGGTGAGCAAGGCGACGGTCGGCACCGACCACCGTCCGCTGATCACCGAGACCCTGGGGCCGGACTGGGGCTACCACATCGACGACGTCAACCTCGCCCTCGGCAACCTGGTAGACGACGTGTCAGCCTCAGAGTCAACCTGGGCCAGCCAGCACGGCTAGCAGCAGGCAGCGAGCGCTCAGACCGGCAGGGCCCGCCAAGTACGGCTTCGGCCGGCGGTGGCTTCTTCGCTGTACGTCGGCACGCTAGCTGCGCGCCCCCCGCACGCTCACGCCCCCGCCGCCTGCGCGCCCGCCGCCTGCGCGCGGACGGCACGCCCGCACGTCGCCTGCGCCCCACCCGCCGCACGCTCGCCGCACGCCGCCTGCGCCCCCGCCGCCTGCGCCGCCCGCACGCTGGCTGCGCGCCGCCTGCGCCCCCGCCGTGCGCCGGAGAGCTGGTTGTCGGTCGGCGACGCTAAAAGCCGCTGTCCCCGCTGCCTGGGTCGGAGATCTCGAACACGGCGGTGACCGAGAGGCTGAAGCTGCCTTCGGCGCCCTGGACGGTGCTGTGCTGCGTGCCCACCCGCAATGTGCAACTGTCGTCGGAGCCGGCCCGGGCACAGTCACCGCCCCAGCGCACGAACCGTGATGACCAGTTGGGGTCCTGGTCGTTGGGTGCCGCATTGACTGAGAACCCGCCGGCCGGGACGGCGTGAGCCGTAAGGGTTACGGTGGCGGGTTGCGCGAACACGCCTGCTCCTTGGCAAGAGCCGACATCCTGGTCACCGTCCCAGCAGACCGCACTGTCATTGAACCGAGCCGCCCATGACTCGCGTTTGAATGGGCCGACCCATCCCTCACCATGGACCGGCGCGGGCTCCATGGTCACTATCCCGATCCCCCAACGCGTGTCCACCCTGGACTGGTCGGGCGCCCGGACCGCCCCGTTGATGAAGACCGCGACCCAGCAGGGCACATCGGCCGAGCACGGCGTCCAAGAGGAACTGATGGTTGCTGCTGCGTCCACCGTCGCCCACCGAGGAGTCCCGACACCCGACGTCAGCACGCTCCCCCCGACTATCACGTCGAAGTTGGCACCCGCCGGCACGGTAGTGCTCCCGCCGGCAGCGCAGCGGGCCACCGACCTGGTCGACGCTCCGTCACAGAGGAACTGGGC
>DATJST010000419.1:0-4302 GCA_035503975.1 Acidimicrobiales bacterium
ATCGTTGACCTTGCTGGTCATCCGCTCGTGGGTCACTGCCTCGTCCGCCTTGGCGAAGCCGACCGAAGCCTTGCGGAGATCAGCGGTGCCGAGGTTGGACGTCATGATGATGACCGTGTTCTTGAAGTCGACCGTGCGCCCCTGCGCGTCGGTAAGGCGCCCGTCCTCGAGGATCTGGAGCAAGGCGTTGAACACGTCGGGATGAGCCTTTTCGATCTCGTCGAACAGGACCACCGAGAACGGCTTACGCCGCACGGCCTCGGTGAGCTGGCCACCCTCCTCGTAGCCGACATATCCCGGAGGCGAGCCGACTAGCCGGCTGACCGTGTGCTTCTCCATGTACTCGGACATGTCGAGCTGGACGAGCGCCGACTCGTCGCCGAACAGGAACTCGGCCAACGCCTTGGCCGTCTCCGTCTTGCCGACACCGGAAGGGCCGAGGAAAATGAACGACCCGCTCGGTCGCTTGGGGTCCTTCAGGCCCGCCCGCGTCCGCCGGATGGCCTGGGACACAGCCTTCAGGGCGTCGTTTTGGCCGATGATCCGCTTGTGGAGCTCCTCCTCCATGCGCAACAGCTTGGAGGTCTCCTCCTCGGTCAGCTTGTAGACGGGGATCCCCGTCCAGTTGGCGAGGACCTCGGCTATGACCTCCTCGTCGACCACGTCGAACAGGTCCACGCCCTCGGCGCGCCACTCCTGCTCTTTGGCCGCCTTGCGCTGGAGGAGCTCCTCCTCCTTCTCGCGCAACTTCTTGGCCTGTTCGAAGTTCTGCTTCTCGATCGCCAGCTCCTTGTCCTTGCGGGCCTTGGCGATCTCCTCCTCGATGGCCTTGTAGTCGGGCGGCGTCGACATGCGCCGTATGCGCAGGCGGCTGCCAGCCTCGTCGATCAGGTCGATCGCCTTGTCCGGCAGGTAGCGGTCGGCGATGTAGCGGTCAGCCAGGTTGGCCGCGGTCACCACGGCCTGGTCGGTGATCGTGACACCGTGGTGCGCCTCGTAGCGGTCGCGCAAGCCCTTCAAGATCTCAATCGTGTGGGCGAGTGAGGGTTCCTCGACCTTGATCGGCTGGAAGCGCCGCTCCAAGGCCGCGTCCTTCTCCAGGTGCTTGCGGTACTCGTCCAGCGTGGTCGCCCCAATGGTCTGGAGCTCACCCCGGGCGAGCATGGGCTTGAGGATCGAAGCGGCGTCGATGGCCCCCTCGGCGGCACCCGCGCCGACCAAGGTGTGCAGCTCATCGATGAACAAGATGATGTCGCCCCGCGTCCGGATCTCCTTGAGGACCTTCTTCAGGCGCTCCTCGAAATCTCCCCGGTAACGTGAACCGGCCACCAACGCGCCCAGGTCCAGTGTGTAGAGCTGCTTGCCGCGCAGGGTTTCGGGCACGTCGCCGGCCACGATGCGCTGGGATAAGCCCTCGACGATGGCCGTCTTGCCAACACCCGGCTCGCCGATGAGGACCGGGTTGTTTTTGGTGCGCCGAGAGAGGACTTGCATAACGCGCTCGATCTCGCGCTCGCGCCCGATGACCGGGTCAAGTTTGCGCTCCCGCGCCAACTGGGTCAGGTTGCGCCCGAACTGGTCAAGCACTGGGCTCCCGGCGGGTACGTCCTGAGAGCTGGGAGCGGCACCCGCGGGTGCCTTTTCCGGGCCGGCGGCCTGGTACCCCGAGAGGAGCTGGATGACTTGCTGGCGGACCCGCGACAGGTCGGCGCCGAGGCTGACGAGGACCTGCGCGGCCACACCCTCACCTTCCCGCACCAGGCCCAAGAGCATGTGCTCGGTACCGATGTAGTTGTGGCCCAGCTGGAGTGCCTCGCGCAAAGACAGTTCGAGGACCTTCTTCGCCCGCGGCGTGAACGGGGGGGAACCTGTTGTGGAGGTACCAGCAGGGCCGATGGTCTCCTCGACCTTTTCGCGCACGGCTTCCAAGCTGATGCCCAGGGACTCGAGGGCCTTGGCGGCCACGCCTTCGCCCTCGTGGATCAGGCCGAGCAGGATGTGCTCAGTGCCGATGAAGTTGTGGTTCAGCAGCCGCGCCTCTTCTTGGGCCAGTACCAGCACTCGTCGGGCTCGGTCAGTAAAGCGCTCAAACAACGCTCGCAGCCTCCTCAACAGATCGGGTGCTGTGCAACTGGACCGTGCCGGTGCCACTGGGCTCCGAGACTGCTGGCCAGCTCCCAATGCAACTCATACCTACCGTACCTTTTCGGGCTCTTGCAGTTCCCAGTGTACCCGCAGCCTCTGACAACAACGCCGCGCCAGCCCGGACCGGCCCTCCCGTGGCGGGAACGCCACGCCCGAGGGGGGCTGAGTTCGAACTTGTCCTCAGCATTCGCATATCGTCTGGTAATGAACGTCTGGGAACTCCTCTACCTTCCCGGCCTGGACGAAGGGCTGGCCAGGTTGGAAGCGGAGCTGCGCCAGGCGGTCGCTTGCCCTGAGCCCCTGCTCGCCGAGGTGGCATCGCATCTGGTGGAGGCTGGCGGGAAGCGCCTGCGACCGGCGCTTACCCTCGGTTCGGCGGCGGCTTGCGGGGTGGCGGCGGTCCCTGAGGTCGTCCTCGGCGCTGTCTCCGTCGAGCTGGTCCACATGGGCTCGCTGTACCACGACGATGTGATCGACGAAGCCAGCTCGCGCCGGGGCGTCGAAAGCGTGAACGCCCGCTGGGGCAACCTGGTGGCCATCCTGGCGGGGGACTTCCTGCTTGCCCGTGCCTCTGAGATCGCCGCCTCCCTCGGCACGGAGGTGGTGCGGGTGCTGGCGACCACCATCAGCCGGCTCTGTCAGGGGGAGATGACGCAGCTCCACTATGCCTTCTCGACGGCTCGGCCCGAGGCTGCATACTTCGAGAGCATCTCGTTCAAAACGGCTTCCTTGCTGTCGGCCTCGGCACGGATCGGCGGCATCGTCGCCGGAGCCAGCCCGGCCGAAGTGGGTGCCCTGACGCAGTTCGGGCACGCGTTCGGCATGGCTTTTCAGATCTGGGACGACGTGCGCGACCTCGTCTGCACGGAGGCCGAGCTGGGTAAACCAGCCGGGCACGACATGCTCGAAGGCACTTACACCTTGCCCGTCATACGAGCCTTGGCCGACCCCGACGTCGGCACGGAGCTGGCTGCCCTCCTCGGTGGAGGACTTGGCCCACCTGAGCTGGACAAAGCACGCGACCTGATCATGACAACCGGCGCGATCAAGGGCTCGATCGACGAGGGACGCCAGTGGGCGGACGCCGCCGCAGAGGCCCTGCGGCTCATGCCCGCCCCCTCGGCCTCGGCCAACGGTGCTCTTCAAAACGCGGTGGCCGTCCGCGCCACCCTCAGCGAAGCCGCTCACCGCCTGCTCGACGACCTCGACGCCCGCGCCAGCGCGCCCACGGGGACCGGCTGACCTAGAGGGACCGGCCTAAAGGGACCGGTTGGCCCAAAGGGACCGGTTGGCCTAAGGGGACCGGCTGGCCCAGGCAGCCACAAGCTCGTCCGCGCGGCGCCGCCGCCCTTCAGCAGCGCAGACGCTGGCCCCGGGGAGCCCTCCCCACCCCCGAGCAGCTCGCTCAGCAATGAGGCTCGCTCCGTGTGGGTATGAGTCCTCCTCGAAAGCCTTGAGATCCTTCGTCGAGGGTGCCGGTCCGCCGGGCGCCCACCGAGAAAAGAGGTAGCGATGTACAGGGGAGCTGGTACCGGCTTGATGGGCCTTGGGATCGTGCTCGTGGTCGTAGGCGCGGTGCTCAAGTACGCCGTGACTGTTACCACTACCGGGTTCGATATCACTGCCGTGGGCGTGATCCTGCTAGTGGTGGGGATCGTCTCCGTCGTTATAGGTGCCGGTGTATTTCTGGCCGGCTCCCATAGCCGAGCTTTCAGCCGGGAGAGCGTGCGCTACACGCCATCAGGGCAGGAGCGCTTCGTCGAGCACCACGACAGCGGTGTGGTGCCGTAGCCGTCCACGACCGGCACGGCCAGGTCGAGTCGTTTTAGCACCGCATACAACATACAAACGCCGCGTCGTAACGATATGGGTGGCCCTAGGTCACCCATATCGCTTCACTGCCGAGTCGCGCGAGCAAGATCCCGTCACGACCCCCGACGTGGCGCGGGTCAGGGCGTCCCGGGGACCAGCGCCTTCCGGGGACCAACGCCTTCCGGGGACCGGCGCCCTAGAGGCGGCCTTCAGGCCATCCCGGCCCGGCAACTGCACTCTGAGTACCCTTTATGCCACATATCGTGCTTGCATGTCCGCGCCCGGGTGTCGCGACCCTCGTTTCTGGGTGCCAAAAGTGAAACTGGGCGTCATTTCGTCGCTCTG
>DATJST010000420.1:0-3320 GCA_035503975.1 Acidimicrobiales bacterium
GACTGGTAGCGACTGAGTGGGAAGCCCTCGATGAGCGCTTCGAGCAATGCAAGGGGGACCATTGGCTTCAGTGCTTGCACACAGGCTGCCGATGGGCGGAGGGCCCAGTGTGGGCCCCAGCCGGGCGGTACATCATCTGGAGCGATGTGCCGGGCGACCGGCTCCTCCGTTGGGACGAGACAACCGGGGCGGTTGGGGTGTACCGCTCACCCTCGGCATTTTCCAACGGCAACACGCTCGACCGCCATGGGCGCTTGGTGACTTGCGAGCAGCTCCACCGCCGCGTCACTCGGACCGAACATGACGGCTCCATCACGGTGCTCTCCGACCATTTCGAGGGCCGGCGCCTCAATAGCCCAAACGACGTTGTCGTCCGTTCCGACGGGTCGGTTTGGTTCACCGACCCCATTTATGGCATCCGCAACCACTACGAGGGCGACAAGTCACCGAGCGAGATCGGCGCCAGCTACGTTTACCGTTTGCGCCCTGAGACGGGCGAACTAACCGTGGTTGCCGACGACTTCGACCAGCCAAACGGGCTCTGCTTTTCTCCCGATGAAAAGACTCTTTACATCTCGGACACCGGCCGCAAGGATATGCGTTCGTTTAGCGTCGGTACCGACGGGGCGCTCGGGGGCGGCGGCATCTTTGCCACGTGCACCAACGGTGCCTTCGACGGGTTCCGCGTCGACGATGAAGGGCGTATCTGGACATCGGCGGGTGACGGCGTGCATTGCTATGACAGCGACGGCGCCCTTATCGGCAAGCTCCACGTGCCCGAGCTCGTCTCCAATGTCGCCTTCGGGGGTTACCGGCGCAACCGGCTCTTCATTACCGCGACGACGTCCTTGTACACGCTGTTGGTGGGAGCGCGCGGGCCCAACCTTTTGGGTAATAAATGCGAGCCCTGAGCGGCGGTTTCTGACATGCTTCGCTTATGGCTTCCTTCCACGCAACGTTTAGCGAAGAGGTAATCGCCAAGGCGGCCCAGCCACAGTTCGAGGCGTTCATCGACGAGCACCGCGCCGACCTCAACCGGTGCCTGGACGGCCTCACCGAAGGACAAGCACGCCGGTCACTGGTCCCCTCCCGGACCACGTTGCTGGGACTGGTAAAGCATGCAACCTTCGTCGAGAAGGTCTGGTTCGACGAGGTTGTGACCTGCCGCTCACGTGCCGAGATCGGTATTCCCGCCAACTCGGCGGACTCCTTTGTCCTCGGCGACGGCGACACCATCGCCGGCGTCCAACGGGCACACCGCGAAGCATGCGAGGCATCACGCTTGGCGACGTCGTCGCTCGGGCTAGACGACATGCTCCTCGGCTACCGGAGCGGGCCGCGCCCATTGCGCTGGGTCTACCTCCATGTGCTTCGCGAACTGGCCCAGCACTGCGGGCACGCAGACATCCTGCGGGAACAGATCACCCACGACGACGGACAGGGCCAGGTACCCGGTCAATGACTTCAGCCACTCGAGGCACAGGCGGAGAAAAAGCCCGCACCACCAGGCCTTGGCGCCTCACTTGACCTAGGAGGGCTGTCCCTCTGCTGCGATCGCCACGATCGGGCCGACCAAGCGGCCCTCGACCGAGGCGGTGTAGGTGTTGCCTAGGAAGTGGGAGCGATGGAAGGCGAAGACCCCTCCGTCCCTTGCGACGAGCCAGTACCCTGTCGCCGAGGGGTCGGAGGCGATGCCGACGACCGGTCCGCGGAGCCCGGCTTCGACGTGGGCTGTGTAAGTATTGCCGAGGAACTGGGCGTCGCCGTAGGCGAAGACACCGCCGTCGGAGGCGGCGAGCCAGTAGCCCTTCCCGTCGCGGGTCGACGCGATGCCGACGACGCCACGACGTAGCCGGCTCGGCGTAGTGCCGGCGGCCTTGTAGAGCTTGGCCTCGCCGAAGCCGTAGACCTTCCCGTCCGCGCTCGTCAACCAGTACCCCTCGCCATTGGGCAGGGCGGCCATACCCACGATGGCCGTGCACCCCTTGGTGCAAGAGCCGAAGTTCTGGGCGTCGCCAAAGGCAAATATCCGCCCCGTAGAGGTTGCAAGCCAGTACCCCTGGCCGTCGGGAGTGGCGGCGATCGAGACCACCGAAGACAGCGGTTTGCCGCACGGGTGGTCGGTGCCGGGACAGGAGCCGTGGTAGCCGGCCCGCCCGAAGGCGAAGACGCCCCCATCTTTCGCCGCCAACCAGTACCCCTGCCCGCCCGGAGCGGATGCCATCGAGACGATGTTGTCCAGGTGCTGGCAGGCCTCGGCGCGGCTATGGCAGGAACGCAGGAACGGTGCACCACCGAAGTCGAACACACCCCCGTCGGTGCCGGCCAAACGGTAGCCGAGCGCAACTGGGGCCGCGGCGCTGGCGCTGGCTGGGAGGGCATCGTCCAATGAGTCGAAGAAGGTCACGACGACGCTCGACCCTTCTTTGGGCGCCGCGCTCACCTTCACTGGCACGGGGACCTTGGGTAGCGAGCTGCCAGCGGGCATAGTGCCACCGACCCAGGCACAGGTGAGGTCGCGGCCCCCGCCCGACGTGGCACAGGACCACCCGGTGCCTTCCGGGGGGGCGGTCACGATTTCGCCGGCCGGAACAGTCAGCTTGAAACCGAGCCCCCTGCCCGCCTGGCCGCCCGCCGTCCCGAGGGACGGGGCGACGGTCAGGTCAAACGACGTGCCTGGTAAAACCGAAGGCGGTTGCCCGGCCACCTGGACGCGTAACTGGGGCGCCGGTCCGGGCGGGGCCGGAGGCACCGTTGTGGGGGGCGAAATAGGGGCCGTGCTCGGCAAACTTGGCAAGCTCGCCGCCGGGAACGGCAGCGGGGTGCCCGCCGTCGTGGTGGTGGTGGTGGTGGTGGTGCTCGTTGAGGGTGGAGCTGTCGTGGTGGTCGTCGTTGGCGCTGCGGGCCCTACGACAACGCTCTGCGTGGCCTCCTGTGCGGCCGCGTACGTGCTATTGCCCGCCTGGTTGGCCTCAACCAAACACGTACCGACAGCTCCGAAGCTCACCACGTCGGAACTGATGGAACAAACCGACGTTGAAGAGGGCCCGATCGAGAACACGACGGGGTTCCCGGAGCCGCCTCCGATCGCCTCGGGGTCGTAGGTCCCCCCGACAGTCGCCTCGGTGGGTGTGAGGCTCGAAAAGGTCACTTGCTGTGGCAGGAGGTCGACCGCCACCATCTGCTGGGCTTGCGGTGCGGCGTAGTAGTCGGCGCTACCGGCCTGGTTGGCGTCGATCACGCACGTCCCTGCAGACTCGAAGGTGACCGTCCCGGATGCGATGCTGCAAACCGAGCCAGAGGAAGCGTCGATCGAGAAA
>DATJST010000421.1:0-8756 GCA_035503975.1 Acidimicrobiales bacterium
GTAGCTGAGCCCCATCTTCCCTCTTCATGGCGCCTTTTCTAGCAGCCGAGTGACGTTGGAGCTCAACGTCGGCAACATGTAACCGACGCGAAAACCGTTGTGCCACCAAGTCTCTTGGGCGAGCGCTGCAGTTATTGCCGAGTCTGTATTTGCCTGTCTCGTGTGGCGCTGAGTGGAGAAATCGCATGCAGATATATCAGTTACCGCGCTCGCCGCGGCCTCAAGCAGGTGGCCCCCGGCAAGTGTCGAAGGCTAGTGGGATAGCGAGGCATGCCCCCAAGTCGTGGCAACTGAGCGCGCTACCCGCTCAGGCTTCGGGCTCAAGATCTTGTCGGACCGTGTCCCAGGCTCGCTCGGCCGGCGTGGGCGGCATGGTCCCCGCCTGGTGGCCGCAAAAGTCGGCCGGACCTGCTTCGAACCCATTCAACGCCCAGCTTGAGACGGGCACCGAGAGCTTCCAACGCAGGGGTACGGAGTCGGCCCGCGAAACGCCGATGGAGCCAATCGGGGCACCGCCTATTGCTCGATGCTGTCGCTGGCACGGGCCTTGGCAGCGTCGCGGAGCAGCGTAAGCCAGCAGCCAACAGCGCAGAAGCCGGTCAGGCAGCACGCTGTGAGGCCCAGCGGTCGGCCAAAGAAGCCACTCCCCGAGTGGCCGTACACGAGCTCGGACAGGGAGATGGCGAACGTAGCGTGCTCCAGGCGAACACCAGCTGCAGCCATGACTTGCGGCTCACACGTCGGCGTCGCACCGCCACTCAACGCTAGCTCGCGCCGCGTCGTGCTCGTAGAAAGAGGCTGCCCGCTCCCAGGTGTGCGCTTGCGCCCCACACCAACACCAAAACGGGGGGAGCCGGGTTTGGGTCTCGCCGTTCTCCCAGGTGGGGCCAGCTCTCCGGCTGAGCGCGGTGCGGGCAAGCCGAGTTGGCAAACTCACGGCTTGGGGAAGCACTTGGATCTGGAAGCGCGCGTACAGAACGTTCCAATTGGCGTTGGCTAGGGGGAGCCGTTGAACGTCGGAGGTGCCGACGGCCAGGTCATGACGTCTGTCGCTGGGCGCCGCCACCATGACCTCCAGAGGTCCCCTCCCCTCCTGAACGCGATCGCGAGCCCGGAGCAGACGGCAACGGCCAGCACGAAGCCGACCAACTGCCCCACATCAGCCACCGTTGGTGAGAAGCGCCAAGGGCCAAAATCGGTGCAGTGGAAGGCCATCGTCCTCCCAACCAGCGTGAACACCAGGACAAGTGGGCCAGCCCCCATGATGGCCGTCGCGGTGCGGGTCCGATGGAGGCGCAGCACGTCGTCCCACGCGAGGTCCAACATGTCTCCTGCGGCCGACGGCTGGGCCATGCATGCCATCGCTACCTGCCACCAGAGAGCTGAGGCGAGGAACAGGGCCGCCGGCCAGAGCGCGAACCACACCAGTGGGGCGGAGACCCCCCAAAGCCCGACAAACCCTGCCGATAAGGTGAGCAGCATAACCGACACCAGCCCAGCGCGCTCGGTCGAGGTGAAGGCTGCCCGCAGGGGGACGGCCTGGGCCCTCGCCACGCGGAGCTCGCTTGGGCCTTGCCAACGGGGCCGGGTGGCGACGAGGAGGCCTGCGGCAGTCGGTGGCACCAGGCAGCCGACCATGAGCCACGGGTACCAAGCGGACCAGGCACCCCGGGCGAGAGTGCCCCCCAACAGCGCGTAGGACAAAGCCATCGGGAACGGTTGCAGCACTGCGAACAACAGGCTCTCCTGTCTCAGGTAACTGGCCAAACGCGCTTCGAGCCCGCTCGGGAGGGCTACGTCGGCTCGCCGGGCGAAGTTGTGCGCGGCGCTTACAAAGCGCCAGTTCCCCCCGGGGCGCTTCTTGCTGAGCCCCTTCCACACGGCGATTTGAAGGATGCCCGAGAGGATGAGGACGAACAGGGCAGGGACGACTCCGAGGAGGGTCATTGGCCTGGCCCCACCCCTGTGGCTGGCCGCTTTTTCTCGGTAAGCTCCCTGGCAAGGATCGCCAGCGTCTCAGCTTCGCCGATGCCCAAGCTCTTCATGCGGGCGGCGAACTGCCTCGCGGCCCGGGTCGCCAGCCGGCGTTCTTTTGACGGCTGGCCGGCGACGACAGTGCCGTGACGGCCGCGAGCCTCGACCAGCCCCGCCTGCTCGAGCTCACGGTACGCCTTGGCGACCGTGTTCACCGCCAGCCCGAGGTCGCCTGCAAGTTTGCGTACCGTCGGGAGCTGCTCGGCGGGCAACAGCTCGCCTTGCAGGATCGCCTCGGCCAGCTGGGAGCGGACCTGCTCGTAAGGGGGCAAGGTCGAGCTTGGGTCGAGAACGAGCATCCTCACGAGACGATTGTAGCATTCTTTGTCGCATCACGAAGGGCCGCGAGGAAACGACCCCCACGTCGGACCTCATCAAAGGACTACGGTCGCCAAGCGCCGCCGGGTTGGCTCTTCGCAGTTGCCTGCAACCTCTTGATTCAGGTGGCTGGCTGCCGCTCTGGCGCCTACTCATATCGTCCACGTCTGGCACTGTCGCTCTCTGAGTCCCTGACCGGGCTAGGAGACGCCGAGCGACGGCTACGCGAACACCGTCCTCGGGTCGGGGACGCTGCATAACGTTCGTCCGACCGGGCGCCGAAGCGGCGGCCGGCCCTTGGAGCATTGTCCAACCCGAGCTGTCATCGCCGCAGCAGGCGCATTATTGGTATATCCCCGTCCGCCGCGGCCGCCAGCACCTCAAGGAGCGGCCCAGCTGGGGTGTCAGTGATCGCCTCGCCTGCACGCCGTGGCAACCTCTTCAAGCGCAAGAGCGAGCCGATGAGCTTGTCCCACAGGAGACGCTGTTCAGCGGTGGTGTCGCCGCCGATGGGCATGACCGAGCGGTAGCCCTCCAGGACGATATCCGCCACCGCCAGGGGCACATAGCGCAGGTCCACGACGGGGTCGGACCAGCCGGCGTCGTCCCAGTCGATGATGGCGCTGTAGCGCCCCTCCACGACGAGCACGTTGGAGGGCTGGGCGTCGCCGTGGACGAACCGGCGGTACCGGCCCCGGTCCTGGGCGGCTGGCTGGAGCCGGGACAGGACCGCCGTTAGCCAAGCTGCCGGGCCCTTGCCGATGACCCCGGCGGCCTGTAGCTCGTGGACCAGTGGTCCGTGCTCGCTCAAGAAATCGTGGGCCTCGAGCCGGCCGTAAGGGTCGTCGCACACCGTCACCTCACGGTGCAAGACCGCCAGGTCGCGTCCTAGGGCTGCCCACAGCTGGCCGAGGTCTTGGAGGGCCGAGGTGGACGAGCGGTTCGCCCGCGGCCCGCTCGAAGATCGACAGCGGCACCGGCGCTATGTCGCGTTCGTCATCGAAGACGACAAGAGCCGGGGTGCGCACGCCCGCCGCGTGAGCGACCGGGGCGGCGACGCTGCCCGTGTAGGTGTCGGCGATCGCCTCTCGGTGGTCTTTTGGGACGCGGAGGACGAGGTGGTCCCCTAACGCATAGACCGAGTGCATGACGCCGGTCGAGCGTACCGGCCGCACCGCGTCCGCGCCGATCCCCAGCTGGTAACGGTCCACCAGTGCCGCCACGCCACCTGCGGGCGGGTCAGGAGGGGGAAAGGGAGCTCGTCAAGACGTCGGCCCTCGGCGCTAGCAGGCACACCCGATGCTATGCGGCCGCCGTGCCAGATCAATCCGTAGAGGCTCGTGGTGGCCAACGGCTCGAGATCGGCTGCCTCGGCGGCCATGGTCGCACGGGGACCGCTTTGGCCGGCTCGCCGTCCTTGGCGGGGGGGTTGCACCGAGCGACGCGGTCGCCTGGGCCCGTGCCAACTACTGCTCCGAGGCCGTTGCGACCCCAGAACAGGAAGCCTTCGTCGCCGGGCCAGGACACTGACATCTCAAGATGCGTGCTGGCTGATCGCTTAGGTACCGGGCGGATTGTCCATTATTGCGTGGACGCTCCAGGCGTGCTTGTGATCTGCGACTAGCGCATACCGAGACGGCTCTGGACCGCCCCGTGTCGCCCTGCACGGAGCGCAAGGTCCACCCGTATTGACGCCGTTCGCGAACCGACCGTGCTGGGTGCTACCGCGTTTGGCAGCTGCCGAAGGAGGTAGGCCGCTCTACGACACGACGGAACTGCGGTCACTGGACGGATAACAGAACGGACGAAACCGCACGTCAGCGCATTGGAGCTTACCGTCTGGAAGCAAATTGTGACCTGGCCAAGGTGAGTCCGTCCGCGACGTCCGCTTCGGCAACAAAAGGGGCAGTTCAGGGCGGTTTCTGCAGGCCCGACAGCCTTCCTCTTTGAGGGCTTTTCGCTCTACCAAGTGGCTGGCGGCGTCTTCTGGGATACCCACGTCGGACGACAGGTGCCATTAAAGGTTTCATTCCGATGGACGCGCAAGGCCGTCAACTCCGCCCGCCCGGGCCGCCGTCAGCGACGCCTTGGCGCGCCGTCCTCCCGACTAGGAGTGCTCTCTAGCTTCGGCGACTTCTTGGCCGGCTCGGGCTGATAGACGTAGTCGGCGTCGTTGAGCTGCTCGGCGACAAGGCCTCTGACGCCGATCTGGCGGAGGTGGTCGAAGAAAGCGCCGATCTCCTCAGCGGCGTTGTCTACGCCATCGGCGTAGCGGTCGAGGAGGGCCAGGAGCATCTGCTTGCGCCGTTCGCTGTAACTGGCCTGGCGGGCGGGGCTCGGCCTCCCCGGTGATGGCCTCGACGGTGCGCGGCGCCTCGGTGAGCTCGTCGGTGCCGAGCTGGCTGAGCCGGTCGTGACGGGCCCTTCCCCGACCCAGTCAGCCTCTCGCCTAGCCACACCCCGTTGCTGTCTCCTGCTGCGGCTGATCAGCGGATCGCCGCCGTCCGGGACGGTCGGGTGACCGTTTCGATCAGATCGAGTTGAACGCCGGCCTCGAGGTGCACCTCACGGCGAGGATGCCTGACGCGACGCTAACATCACGGTCTATTCCGTTCCGGCAAGCCAGGGGGAGCCCAGTTGCGACCAACCACCTTACTTGCCACTGCCGCCCTCTTCGCCGCTGCAACCTCGGCCGTGACCGGGATGGGCAGCCTCAATAGCTACACCGCTCATCTGGTCTTCTCTCCGAACACAGCGGGCTCCTCCACTGACCCGTCCGCGATCGGGTTCACCGAGAACTACGTCGTCGGCGGGACCGCTGGCAATCGCCCGGCGCCTTTGATGCACATTAGGACCACGATCTACGGTGTCGTTTCCAACGGGAAGAAGTTCCCGACCTGCAGCGTGGCCAAGATCCTGGCGAGCGGAACAGACACTGCCTGCCCGACGGGCGCGCTCGTCGCCACAGGCCGAATCACGGCCATGTTCGGACCGGCCAGCGATCAGAGCTCTAGTCCAGGGCAAACAACACCATGCGACCCGGTGCTCGACGTCTGGAACGCCGGGCAGGGCAAGGTTGTGTACTTCTTCGTCGAGGGGGCCTCAAGCTCGTGCGCAGGCATGACCACGGGCGCGATCGCGCCGTTCAGCGGCACGATCAGGATTGCCGGCAAGGACCTCGTGATGAACACCCCGTTCCCGAGGTCTGTGTCGTACCCGTCGCCCAATATCGAGCTCTCCCTTATGAGTGAGACCCTGACCTGGAAAAACCTGAGCACAAAGCTCCGAAACGGCAGGACCGTGCCTTACTTTGCCTCAATTACGTGCAAGAACGGCGGGCGGCCGTACAGCACCGCGTTTACCGCCCAACCCGGCCCCACTGCCGCTCCGCAGTCGGGTACCGTCCGGGGGGTGCAGCGGTGTGAGTGAGCCCCGTTGAGGGGTGCAGAGGGACTAAAGAGGGCATTTCGCGAATCCCGTCATCGCCGGATTTGGGTCGTGCATGGTTGCGGCATGGACGGCTGCTGGGACGCCCTCACGGCTGACCCGGCAAGCTCGACGAGCGTTCGCGTAGGTGTACTCGTACGCACCGTCACGGCCGTGTTTGGGTCGGCTCGGTGGGGCGCCGTTCTCCACGGCCGAGCCGATAGCCGATTTCCGATTCCGCGTGCCTTGACGTGCCACGAAGTGGGTTACAAGGAACATTCGGCTCTACAGGTGTACGGAACCGTCTTCGGCGACCGTCCAGCCGGGATTGTGGGCTACTTCCCAGACGTAGCCGTCCGGGTCGGCGAAGGCGCCAGTGATACCGCCCCAGTCGGCGGTGGCGGCGCGGCGGACTATCGAACCCCCTGAGCGCTCCGCTTCCAGCAGTACCTCGTTGACCTCCTCGGGTGCCCGGACGTTGTAAGCGAGCTCGATCCCCGGAGCACCGTGGCCCCCTAGGGCGGTCCACAGACCGAAGATCATCCCACCCGCCTGAAAGAAGCAGATCTCGGCGTCCGGCTGTTGAGCACCACCCCAGCCCAGCGCCTCGTAGAAGGACCGCGCACGGCCCAGGTCCGACACCCCGAGCGTTATGAGACTGACCCTTTGTTCCACGTCGTCATCTCTACCACCTGCAAGGCGGCCTCGAGCGCCGAGTGCGGCCTGAGGTGCTGTTTTCCTAGACACACATGACGGATCGTTCAGTGCCGGTCCTGCGGGCCGAGGTCGCGGATGAAACGGTGCTGGCGCTCCTGCGTCGTCTGGCGTTCGGGGCCCGGTCAGCCCTAGCGGCGGGCAAGACCCTCATCCACAGCGACTCGACCGAATACTCACGTCCCATCCTCGAGCGGTCCGGGCTCTTCGGGGTTTAGCGGGCGCGGGGGCGGTCGTCGTCAGCTCACGTCGTCGCAGAACCAGGCGTAAGAGTCAGCATTGTCGGTCGACTCTTCGACCGACATGTTCCGGTACTTCACCGTGTCCCAGCGGTAAGCGTGGTCATCATCGTTGTCGAACCGATGGCACGCTTCATGGACGATGACCTGCGCTCGATAGTTTGCGTCCTTGGTGAACCAGCGGGGTAGCAGGTGGATATTCCCGTAGGCACCGAAGATCCTGAGGACCTTAACATACCCGAGCGTCCGACCTTGGTCGCTGGTCTCGATCTCCACTGGTATTGGCTGGTCGAAAGCCGCTCGGGTTTTGGCGATGGAATCTCGTATTTCGTCGAGATGGCTGACCCTGGTGGGGTAGCCGGACCTGTCGACATTGTTGAAGTTCTGGTCCAGCGCGTCCATCGACCGCTCAGGGAGCGAGCCGACCCCCATGAGACCGGCAAAGCCGGCGTCCAGCATGCGGCGAGCCTCCATCACGGCCTCAAAGACCATGTCGAGTTGCTCCTCTTGCGACTGTCCCGAGACAACCGGGCGCGTCCGGTCGTACTCGACATCCGCCCCTCCTGAGGGTTCAGGTGTTACCTGGTCGTCCTCATGCTTGGTGAGGGTTGACCCGACGATGGTGGCCACTTTGGTCATGGGGGCGGGTTCGCTGAGGCTCGTATTTCCTCGCCCGTCGTCGAATAGCTTACGACCCCCTCTGAAGGTCACCGCGGTCGGGCCAGGCGAGGTTGGCCTGTGGGCGGACCGTGAGCCGTTGAGGGGTGGCAGCTTGAGCCGAGGGCTCGCACCTTCCTGGTCGCTTAGGAGACGCCTGACCGCGGTGTTGCCGACGCTTTGCTGCAGGTCCAGGAGCCGCTCCAACCTGGAGCCCGTCGCCGAACGCGGAGCTGGGTTCACCGAACGGTGCCCGGCGCTGGCGGTGCGGCCCTGCTTGACCCTGTACGCCACCCTCCACCCTCCAGTGCGAGCCGGTGATGGCTTCAGCCGGATGCTACCGCGCCGGGGGCAAGATCGGCCCTTCTTGGCCGCAGTCCTCAGTCCCCAGCAGCAGGTGGGGCGGTCCCTAGCCCGGGCGAGCGCGACGACCCGCCATGCCCGAGCGCGCTGATTTCAGCGCTCTGACGGGGCAAAGTCCGTGACGCCCCAGGTACCAGCTCCGCGGCGATGCTGATCGCGGTGCCGGACAGCGCCTTGCTGACTGGGCAATTCGCCTTGGCTCGTTCCGCGACCGCGGCGAACTGTTCGCTCGTCAGCCCAGGAACTGCACCGACGATATGGACCCGCACCGAACGTACCGTCGCGCCGTCGAGTTCGACATCGGCGGTGCCGTCAAGCTGCTCCGGGGCGTGACCTGCCTTCTCCAGCAGGTATGCGATCGTGCCGCAGACACACGACGCCTCCGCGGCCGCCAGCAGTTCCATTGGGCTGGTCTGGCCGGAAGGAGCTATTTCCGCCGTGGCAGGAGCCTCGGCGAACGGCCCGAGGCCAGAGGAAGTGAGCGATACCGTAGCGCTCCCGCCCTGGTATGGCCCTTTCCAAATTGTCCTGGCCCGGCGGAACGTGCTCATCGCTCGGGCTCACAGCCGAGCAGTTCGAGTGTCACCTCGTACCGCTGGCCGACCAGCCGCCGAGCGGCCGGGAGCAGAGCCTCCCACTTGCTTGCTAAGAGCTTGGCCAGCCAGGACCTGGCCTCCTGGTAGGCCAATGCCCTGATTGAAGTTGCGAAATAGAGCCAGTAAAACGGCCGCAGCATCTGTGCTACGCCGTCGGCTTGGGAGAGGCACACCTCCTCGGGGGAGGCCCCTCCGGGGGCGAGTGGGAAAGAGTGGGACGCTATTGCGCGTGCGACACTGCCGATGGTCGCCTCCGCGTACCCGTAAGGGGTGAGGATCTGGGGGGCGAGCTCGGCCCCGAGCAGCGCGTGGTCTGGCTGAGCTGTCGGGTCCCTGACCGCAGCCAGGTCGTGCAGCCAAGCCGCCAGTACCACGACCTCTTCGTCAGCACCGAGAGTTTTTGCCAGGC
>DATJST010000422.1:0-3161 GCA_035503975.1 Acidimicrobiales bacterium
CTGAGCATCGTGCCGCGATACATCGTGGCTGGTTGCGACGGATCGATCCGGACCAACCGTCCCGCCGCCTCGAGCCGTTCGAACACCTCGCCGACGTCCGACGCCAGCGCTGCCGCTTCGGCATCGAGCGAGATTCCCTCCATAACCGCGCCGACCTGCTCGAGCGGCTGGAAATTGCTGCGGTCATAGAACCACGCGTCCCGAGGCCGGACCCAGCGGATCCGGTCGGGCGAAACGCCATTCGCCAGCAACCAGATGCACGCGTCGGCCGCGGTCTTCCCGGACCCGAGAACCGTGTATGAGGACGCCGACCCGGCCACGCCGGGAAGATCGTTGACCGGAATCACGCGCGCGTTCGGATCGACATCGAACGGCAGCGTGTGGGTGGCCGGGATCGACCCCTCCAGGTAACGGGCATCGACGACCTTGCGGCTTGGCGACACCTCGATCACCTCACCCGTTTCAAGGTCCCGGACCGCCTCACCGTCGCTCCCCTGCCCCAAATGTTCGTGGCGCATGAGCAGCCGGACCCGGCCGGTCTGTGCGAGCCGCTCGCCCGCCTGGGCGAAATGCTCACGGACCTCGCTCCCGGTGGCGCGCTCATAGAAGCCTGCGTTCTCGCCGGTCCGGTCGACGCGATCCTCGCCGAGCGGCAGCGAGTTCACCCCGTAATACGAGGACGGCGTGTGCAGCCGCACGAACGGATAGGCGTGCAACCAATGACCGCCCGGGGCCGCCTGGCGATCCACCACAGTCACCTCGACGTCCGCCTCGGACACGAGCACGTCGGCAAACGCCAGCCCACTCGCACCCGCTCCCACGACCAGGTAATCGGAGTTCACCTGCTTCAACGAGCGCTCCTGCCCGAGTGACGCGCACCAAACGAACGAGCCGACGACTGCGCAGCCACCCTACCGCCCCTGCGGCCTGATCACACGATCCCTGCTAGCAAGGAGTGGCGGCGGAGCGCCATGTTGGGGTTTCACCAACGGTCAGTCCTCCACGACGACGCGGCCGCGCGCCGCGCGGCGGCTATTTGCGCTTCCAGGGCTTTGCGAACTTGAGCCAGAGAAGGACGGCGGCGAGCACGCAGAGAACGACGATGGCCGCTACCGAGGTGTGACCTGCCGCGACGAGCAGCATCTCGCTCCTTCCGGCTCCCGATCCCCTAGTTCTTGGTCCGGCGGGACGCGAGCCCCAGCAGAACCCCAATCGCCAGCGCGACCACCGCAACCGCGCCACCGCCGTACGCGAGTACCGAACCAATCGCTGCCACTGTGCCTCCAGACCGTCCGCGGACCGATCCAGCGTCCGCTACCCGGCGACAATGACGAGCAATCGTTTCGCCGATCTCACGGCTCGGATGGGCGACGAGCACCCGGTCTCCGCGGTGACGGCTCGGTCCGAGAGGCCGTGCGCGCATGGGTGCTGACCAGCCGAAGCGGAAGTCGTCAAGGACCGTCGTCGGCTGGCTGAGTGACGGAAGGACAAGCGATCGAGAAGCGTCGCTTGGCCCGAAGCGTGTTGGTTGCGATAGCGCTCCGACGCGCAAGCGATGCGCCCGGCCACGCGGGCCAGGCGGCGAACGGTTAGTTGCCGGTTGGCCGAGGCGGCGGAGGGGTCGAGCCCCCGCGGCCTTCCTCGATCCCGATCTTGATGGACGGGGTCTTGATTTGATCTGGTGGAACCGGACGAGGCGCCATATGGCAATGATCTTACCGGAGGGCCACCAGCCAAAAGATGGTCTGCAGGACCATCGCGACCCCAAGCACGGTGAGAAGGACGCCCATGATCCGCACGCGTTTAGCGTTGGCGCGGCGGAGATTGTGGTAGCCGTAGGCGGCAGAGACCAGCCAGCCGAGGGTATCGGCCTCGGCCTCGGCAGCAGCCTCGTCGTAGAGCTCGGCATAGAGGTCCGGCGCGTCGAGCGCGAATCGAAGCTTCCAGTTCGACAGCAGCGCGGCGGAGATGATCAGGCCGAGGACCAGTGCCGCGAGCGCTGCCCAGCTGAAGCCATGGAGACCTTTGGCCTTGACCGTCGTTGCACCGAGGAACGACGCAACCAGCGCATGGGCGGCCAGCAGCGTACCGGTCCGCTGGCGGAGGCCACTGACGATGCCATCCTGATCGGACAGAGCGTCACGGCCTGCTTGAAAAACGACCTCCTCGAGCGTTGGCACGAATCGAGGCTACGAAGCACTGCGGACGGGATGGAAGGCCCGACCTAGAGCATCGCCGTGCCGACGGCCTACCTCATGTGAGACCCGAAAGTCGGGTTCACGTCAGAGTGCCGGCCCGCGGCCCAGAAACACGAAAGCCCCGCTGTGCGGGGCTTTTGAGTGGGCCGTGGAGGGCTCGAACCTCCGACCTTGGGATTAAGAGTCCCCTGCTCTACCAACTGAGCTAACGGCCCGGGGAGGAGCCGATGTTACCCCGGTGGTCGCGGCGGCGCTCAGCAGGACTGGGCGAGGGCCGGCTCGGTCTTGGCGGTGGCGATCTCGGAGGTGAGGGACTTGCGGGAGGCCTTGGGCACCATGGTGGCGGCCTTGGCCGAGGCGAGGTCGCCCAGGCGGGTCTGCTTGGCGGCGTAGGCAGAGATGGCCAGGCACTCGAAGCCCTTGACCTCGCTGGGGTCGGCGTTGGTCTCGGCCTGCCAGGCCTGGGCCTCCTGGGAGTATTGGGCGAGGCTGCCGTAGGCGTTGGCGGCGAGGATGGCGAGGTTGGCGGTGGGGGTCTTGGTCAGCTGGGAGTAGCGCTCCCAGGCGGCGGTGACGCCGGCGAGCTCCTTCTTGCCCTCCGCGGTGTAGGAGCTGGTGGAGGAGTCGTAGCCGTTGGTGGAGGCGTTGGTGAACCGGGCGTCCTCGAGGGCGGCCCAGGCGGCGGCGCTGTTGGGGTCCGCCTTGACCTCCTTGAGCGCGGCCTTCTCCTGGGAGGAGACCACCGAGCCCTGGTTGTTGGAGCCCGAGCCGGTGAAGGCGTTGAGCAGGCCGCCGTTGCCGCTGCCGGTTCCGACGCCGAACAGGATCAGGCCGCCGCCCATGACCACGGCCAAGCCGAGGTAGATGAACTGGACGGCGCGACGCCGGTGGCGGCTGCGAAGGTCGAAGAGCATCAGTCGCCCTCACCGGGAAGGTCGGCGCGTAACAGTTCGGCGGCGGCGC
>DATJST010000423.1:0-12397 GCA_035503975.1 Acidimicrobiales bacterium
TGCCGGGTTGCCATGGAACTGGGCGCAGACATACTCAAAGTGGCCTACCCCGGGGACCCGGGCACCCTCGAGCAGTGGTGCGCGGAGCTCCGCCTGCCCATAGTCATGCTAGGTGGCCCCAGGGGCGGCACCACTGAGGAGCTGCTCTCGATGGTTGCGGAAGCAGTCAAGGCCGGCGCCAGCGGGATCGTTATCGGCCGGCGCGTCTGGCAGCGTCCGACCGATGAAGCCGCCGCCATCCTCGAGCAGCTCTACGCCATAGTCCACGCGCGCGGGTAAACCGTCCTCTAGTCTGCGCCGACCGGCTGGGCGCGCGGCCCGCTCGCGAGTTTCGCAATGTCACACCGGTGCGCACCCTGCCGCGGCGGCAAGGGCTACCCTGCCGCAGCGGCAAGGACTATAGCCAGCATCGTGCAGCCCGCGTCGGGGTGGCCGAAGGCTCGCTCGGGCACCCAACTGGCGCGGCCGGTACGTGGGGTCATGGCAGCAGTGGCTTCGGCGGCGCGGGACGCGGCCCCTGCCGCCAAGCCGAGGGCGTGGCGCCAGTCTTCCTCACCGGCCGACTCATCCAGGCTGGCACAGATGGCATCGAGGCCGTCAACCAACGTGCGGTCGCCGACTGAGGCCTTACCCCGTTCGCGAATGCCCTCCATGGCCGCCCGGAAGCAGCGCGCCAGCGCGTGGGTGCTGCTTTCTGGCGGTCCGGGCAGTACCTTGGCCGCCCGTAGCAGCCCCGTGGCCAGCAGCGTGCCGCTCGTGGAGGGGGCACGGCGGGCGATGGCCGAGCCGCACGACGAGAGCAGTTGGGCCGGATCCATGGGGGTGGCCGAACCCGCCACCTCCTTCACCACCATCGCCACTTCCGACATGGTGATGCCCATGTCCCCGTCGCCGGCGTAGCCGTCCAGGCGGTTCAGGTCCGGGGCGGCCGCCAAGAGGGCCTCGGCCGCCGCCAAGAGGGCCTTCTGCAGGTCCTTGATCGGCACCTCGCTTCAGCGCCTGACCACGAACGGGGACTCACAGGGCGCATCGAGCAGCTGCTTGAGCTCCCGGTCGAGCCTCATGAGCGACACCGACGCTCCCGCCATCTCGAGCGACGTGGCGTACTCGCCCACCCATACCCGCGCCACCGACAACCCGGCAGCAGCCAGCCTGGGGGCGACGGAACGGTAGAGCACATAAAGCTCTTCTTTGGGTGTCGCGCCCAACCCGTTGACCAGCACCGCAACCTCGCCGCCCTCCTCGTAAGGCAGGTCGGGCAGCAGCTGGGCGACCAGCTGCTCGGCGATCTCGTCAGCCGCCTGGAGCGGCCCGCGGCGCACGCCCGGTTCACCGTGGATCCCCATACCGATTTCCATTTCGCCTTCCGGCAGGGTGAACGTTGGCCGTCCCGCAGCCGGCAGCGTACAGGGAGACAGCGCCACACCCATCGACCGCAGCCCGGCCGCTGCTCGTTGGGCCACGGCCAGGACCTCGGCCAGGTCTGCGCCTTCCTCGGCCCGGGCGCCTGCAACCTTGTACAAAAAGGCAATGCCGGCGACCCCTCGTCGGCGGTCCTCTGACCCCTTCGGTGCCGAGGCGACGTCGTCGGCAGCCAATAAGGTGGCTGTTGGGATGCCCTCGGCGTCCGCCAGCTCCGCAGCGAGGTCGAAGTTCATGACGTCACCGGAGTAGTTCCCGTACAGGAACAGGACGCCGGCACCACCATCGACCGCTTTGGTGGCCTCCAGCACTTGCTCCGCGCTGGGCGAGGCGAAGACATCGCCCACAGCCGCCCCGTCGGCCAGGCCGGTACCTACGTAGCCCATAAAAAGAGGGAGGTGACCTGAGCCTCCTCCAGTTACGATGGCGACCTTGCCGGGACGGGGGGAGTCGGCCCTCACGATGACTCGACGAGCCGGGGCGCGGAGCTTGCCGGGGTGAGCGAGCAGCACTCCCTCGAGCATTTCGTCCACGAAGGCTTTTGGTTCATTGATGATTTTTTGCATGCTCATGCTCCCCATGGTTGGTCTGCGGGTAGAGGGAAATCAGAAGGCCCGCTGAAGATGCCCGCCGCCATCCCCCCAAATAGGGCGGCTCCTCGTGCGCCCGCCTCCACCACCGCGGGCCATCTCACGACCGGCAAGAGGCCCGCCTTCCGCCGGCGCAAGCCAGCGCAGTGCGCCCAGCCACCGCTCAACACGAGCTCGTCCGCCGGGCCGGCTACGGCGTCCATCGCGCGTATCGTACGGGGCGCATTAGCGGTGACGGCGTCCAGTGCCGCGCTCCACAATGCCGCCGGAGAAACCTCGGCGTGGAGGCCGACGATCGAAGGCTCATCGTAAGGGCCCCCCTGCACTACGCGCAGCAAACCAGGCTCGACGCTCAAAGCAGAACCGTCCAACACCTCGACGGCTCCCCGCCCGCTGATGCCGACCAGGCGGAGCACCCGGTCGAGCAGAAGCCCAAGCGAATGGCCGGCGAGGAGTGCGTACCGGCCGGGAACGGTGTGCCAACCGACGCTGAGGCCAGCGCCGAGGGCAACTGCTACCGACGGGCCGTTCAGGGGCGGGCTGGCGCGGACGAGCGCTTCGGCCGTCCCGCAAGAGTTGAGCACCTGCGCCGGTCCGGTGGCGCCAGCACCGGCCGCCGCGCACAAGTGGTCGTGGCCTGCCGAAGAGACAGCCGCTCCCGCCAACCGCGCCAACGTGGGCGTGCCGAGCGGGCCTCCTGCGGGCACTGTCCCGGCCCGCTGACCGGCCTGGACGACGGGTGCCAACAGGTCCGGCGCGGCCCCGGCCCACTCCAGGCCCTCTGCCCACCAGCTCCGGGACGCCAGGGAGAGCGCGCCGGTGCGAGAAGCCAGGGATGCCTCGCACAGCGCCTCACCACCGAGAGAGTGCACTAACCAGTCCGCGATGCAGAGCGCCCGCCGCGGTCTGATCCCCTCGTGGCGCTCGAGCCAGGCCAGCTTTACGAGCGTCGAGAACCTCGACGGCTTGAGGCCGGTGCGCTCGGAGAAGGCCGCCCAGCCGAAGACCCGGTCCAAGTCGTCGGCCTCGGCACCACCGCGGGTGTCGTGCCAGGCGATACAGGGAGCGACGGGACTGCCGTCGGCGCCGAGGTAGACCACAGTTTCCGCCATGCTGGTAACACCCAGGCCAGCGACACGACCGGGCGGTGTGTGTTCCAGCGCGCCTGCCAGCGCCGCCAACACGGCCTCCATGAGGTGTGCCGGGTCGCACTCGGCCCCCGTGGCCACCGCTCGCCAAGGTGTGGGCGACTGGCCCCAGGCCAGTTCGCGCCCGTCACTACTGACCACGGCCGCTTTGGTGAGCGTCGTGCCGACGTCGATCCCAACGAGCAGTTGGGTTTCTTGGTCAGCCACGTGAGCCGACCTCCTCGGGCGTCACCTCCCCCGAACCACGGACCACTAGGTCGGTGCGGACGACGATCCACCGGGGCGGGCCCACCGAGCCATCGAGCCGCTCACATATCAGTGCGGCTGCACGCCGGCCAAGCTCGACGGGGTCGTAGGCAACAACCGTCACTGGAGGCGACAATAGAGGCGCCAACTCGAAGTCGTCGAAGCCGACCAGCGCCGGCGGCCGCAACACGCCGGCAAAGGCCCGCAGCGCCCCGTACGTGATGCGGTTGTTGGCGGCGAAAATAGCCGTGGGCGGTTGGGGCAGCTCCAACAGTTGACGGACCGCAGCCTCCGAGCTCGAACTGTCGTGGCAGCCCACCCGCACCAGGCGCTCGTCAGGCTGCACGCCCGCTTCCTCGAGCGCGGCCCGGAAGCCACGCACGCGCTCCGAAGTGGTAAAAACCCGGGGCAAGTCGCCCACGAGGGCGATACGACGGTGGCCGTGGGCGAGCAGGTGCTGCACCGCCGCCCGTGCCCCGCCGACGTTGTCGAGCAGTATGGTGTCTGCCGCCAGGTTGGCCGGTGGCCGGTCGATGAACACGACCGGAGTGCCGAGCGCCACCTCCGAAGCCAGGAACCCGTAGTCAGATGCGGTCGGCACCACCAAGAGCCCCCCCACGCGACGCTCGCAGAGCACTTCCAGGAGCTCGCGCTCGCGCTCGGCGTCCTCGTCAGAGCTGCTGCTCACGACGAGCAGAGACCGGCCACGGACCTCTTGCTCTACGCCCCGGGCGATGGCGGAGTAGAAGGGGTTCGCCACGTCCTTGGTCACCAAGCCGAGCATTCGCGGCGACCGGTTCTGGCGGAGCGCCCGAGCGTGCTCGTTGGGCCGATACCCAAGCAACTCAATAGCTTTTTGCACGTCGCGGGCAGTAGTTGGGCTGACGCTCGGCTCCCTGTTGACAACTCGGGACACGGTCTTCAGGCTGACCTTGGCCGCCCGGGCAACGTCCATCATCGTCGGGCGTGCCCGATCGCCGGCTCGCCCGTCAGGCATCACGTGGCACCGAGACGTGCCCGCGGATGGCGTGCGACCAGGTCACAATGCGGTCCGGCCGCCGCTTGCCCGCCCGCCTTGACAAGCCCAACCTCACCTGTTACGAATGCAGCCATCGCTAGACAACGTTGTCATGTCGTCATCCCTGGCGCAAGGCCGTGCCGGCATCCAATGCCATCGCGCCTCCCCTACGGGGCCGCTCCACGTCTGGAGCGGGGGGTGGTGGACAACAAGACCGTCCGGAGCACACGCTGCCGGCCCGAGCTGCGCGCCCGAGAGCAGGTCGAAAAGCGGGCACCCGCGATAATGCGGCCGTGAGGGCACCAGCCGGAGCTAGGTTACACGTGGCGCAGCCGGGGACGAGGCGCACCCCGAACGCAGCGGTAGGTACAGGGGGTGCCCGTGGCCGATGACATCTTGGGGCCCGCGAGCCCGAGTGCCGTGCCCCGGCCGAGTGACGGCGGCGGCCCGGCAGGTGGCGGCCCGGCAGGTGGCGGCCAGGCGGGAGGCAACGTCCCGCCCGCCGTCGTCGCCGTGCGGGGAATAACCAAGCACTTCGGTACGGTTCAGGCTCTTCGCGGTGTGGACCTGGACATCTACAAAGGCGAGATCGTGGGCTTAGTCGGCGACAACGGCGCCGGCAAGTCGACTCTCGTGAACATCATCTCGGGAGGGCTCCAACCCAACACCGGCCACGTTCTCGTCGACGGCAAGAGGGTTAGCTTCTCGTCGGCCCTCGAGGCTCGCCGGTTGGGCATCGAAACCGTCTACCAGGATCTAGCGCTCGCCCCTGACCTCAGCGTGTGGGCCAACATCTTCTTGGGCCGGGAAAAGACGGTGAGCGGCCCGCTCGGTTGGCTCGGCTGGCTCGACCGCCGCTCAATGGCAAGCTCGGCCGGTGAGGATCTGGCGCGCACCCGGATCCGCATCGGCTCGGTCGACGCCGTCGCCGGCCGCCTTTCGGGAGGACAACGCCAAGCGATAGCCGTGGGGCGCGCGGTGGCCTGGGGGTCGAAGATCATCCTGATGGACGAACCGACCGCCGCACTGGGAGTCGAGCAGCAAGAAAGGGTCGCTGAACTGATCACCTCCGTCGCCGCTCAGGGCGTGCCCGTGCTGCTCATCAGCCACAACCTGCCCCAGGTGTACCGGCTTTGCCATCGGGTTGCGGTCCTGTTCCAAGGCCAACTGGTCGCCAACCTACGCCCGAGCGAGTGCACGTTGGACGACATCGTGAGCTGGATCACCGGCGCCGCGCTGGGAGCCACGCGACCATGACTCTTGCGGGGAAACCGGCAGGGACGAGAACGCGCTAATGCCGGTCCGCTTCCCGTCGGCCTTTTCCCCTCCTGGCATGGGGGCGTCCGGAGGCCCCCCCGCCTTCGACTCCGGGCGCGCTGGCTACCTCCGCCTAGCCGACCGCATCGGCGACTTCTGGATCGTCGGAGTTCTCTGCCTGTTAGTCGTGGTCGGGGGCGTCCTGACACCCGACCACGAGCTGTTCACCAAGGGTGCGTGGCAGAGCATCTCGGGATTTTCGGTCGAGTACCTGCTGCTCGCCATCGGCCAGACCTTCGTCATCCTCACGGGCGGGATCGACCTTTCCGATGGCGCCATCCTTGGGTTTACCGGCATGGTATCGGGAGCTGTGATGCAGGGCATGCTCAACTCCGGGGCCAGTGGTCTCCTTACGACCATCGCCGGCTTCGCTGTAGCACTTGCCCTCGGCGCCTTTATCGGTGCCGTCAACGGGTTTCTCATCACATGGCTGAAGTTGCCGCCCTTCATCGTCACGCTCGGCAGCCTGACCGCGATCGGTGCGGCGCCTTCGCTGATCAACGGGGGGACCGAGGTCGACACATTGCCATCGCAGATCAGTTCGTTAGGTACCGGATCGTTGGGCGGCTGGATTTATACGACCTTCTTGGTTGCCGTCGTCGCTACAGTTGCCTTCGGCCTCGTTCTCCACCGCACGCGCTTCGGCTTGCGGACCTTCGCCATCGGGAGCAATGGCCTCAGTGCGAGGCGCGCCGGCATAAACGTTGACCGGCATTTGGTGTGGGTATACACGATCTCGGGGTTCTTGGCCGGTTTGGCCGGGATGATGGTCATGGCGAACTTCGACGTAGCCAACCCGCTCTCTGGCCAAGGTGACGAGCTCGACGCCATCGCCGCCGTCGTCATTGGAGGTGCCAGCCTTTTCGGCGGCCGCGGCAATATGCTCGGCACATTTGTTGGCACAATGATCATCTCCTTGCTTGTGACACTGCTGCCGCTGCTCAACATCAACGGATCTTGGACCGACGTCGTCACCGGCATCATCATCGTCGCGGCAGTCGCCCTCGACCAGGTGCGGTTGCGGCTCGCGGAGCGGTAGCGCCAAAAGGTCGGCTGGGCACCCTGCCCAGACGATGACAAAACAAACAAAACGAGCAGGCACGTGACGGTTTCCGGGCGTGCCGATGACAACGTAGGACAGGACCATGAAATGAGGAGGGAACAGGCAGAACATTAGAAGTCCAGTTACAACTACTCAACGCAGAGAAACCAAGAGGAGGAACAAATTCATGACCAAAACGAAGCTGTTCGGGAACAGAGGATGGCGTTTGCGCCTGGCAACGGCAGGAACTGCCGCCGCATTGTTGTCAACGGCGCTCATTACTGGCGCAACCGGCGCAGGCACCGTCGCCGCCAGCGCGGCCACTAAGTACAACATCGTGCTCATCCCCGGCCTGACGACAGACCCCTTCTACATCACAATGGGCGTAGGCGCCCAAGCCGAGGCCAAGAAGCTCGGGGTAAACCTCACCTGGAAAGGCGCGACAACCTGGAGCACGACGCTCCAAGTTCCCATCGTCAACTCGACGCTCGCCACACACCCGAGCGCCCTGCTCATCGCCCCCACCGACGACGTGGCGTTGTTCAAGCCTATGGACGCTTACGTGAAGGCCGGTATACCGGTCATATCGGTCGACACGACCTTGAAGGACCAGGCGATCCTCGCTGCCGCCATCAGCTCTGACAACTACCAGGGAGGGGAGGCCGCCGCCGATGCCATCGCCAAGGCGGCGCACGACAAGGGCCAAGTGGCGGTCATAAACGTGGAGAAGGGGGTGTCCACCACTGACCTGCGCCAAGCCGGCTTCCTGGCAGAAATGAAGAAGTACCCCAACATGCAAGTGGTCGCCACCGAGTACGACAACGACAGCCCCACCATGGCAGAGTCCCAGGCGCGGGCGATAATACTGGGCCACAAGAGCCTGGTCGGGATCTTCGGCACCAACTTGTACTCGGCCGAGGGCACCGCCAAGGGTGTCGATGCTGCTGGCATGAAGGGCAAGATATTCGTGGCCGGATATGACGCCGAGCCCGCCGAGGTCAGCCTCTTGAAGAAGGGTGTCATAAACATCCTGGTCATCCAGAACCCGGCCGAGGAAGGCTCGCTGGCCGTTCAGTACGCCTATGACTACCTGACGGGCGACAAGAGCATGATCAAAAAGAACGTGCTGCTGCCCAACGTCATAGCCACCACGGCGAACGCGGGCAACCCCGCCGTTGCCAAGTACTTCTACAAGACGTCCCTGTGAGGCGCTGACCGGCGTTCCGCCGGTCGACTAAGAGCAGCGCACCTGCTGCGCTGGGAAACGGCCGAGCCGGCCTCGCCGGCTCGGCCGTTCCTTGTTGCAGAGCCGATGTGAATGCTCCGACGCCTCCCCGCCCGCACAGCTCGAACGCCCGGTGCGCCACCAACCGGCCGCCGCCCGGCAAGATCACCACAAGCGCGCTGGATGGTGGGCAAGGCGCGCCTTGGCCTTTGTTGGCTGTAGGACGGTAATCTGCAGCTTCGAAAACGAACGCGGCTGCGTCTCCGCCGGCGACGGTGACGGGCCGCGGGACAGCAACAGACGGGAGCGTGCCCGCGGACTGTCCGGGCCGGAACCGCACCACAATTGCGCCTCCCCGTCCCAACAGGGCTACTCCCGGGTACCCGTCTAACGTGCACCCCAGTACCCCGGGGTTGCGAGCTGCGAGAGTCACCGTGTAGCCGGCGGCACCGGCCGCGGCAAACTCGGGGCCGATGCTCATTTTGAGTTGCGGCGGCTGGCACTGCGGCCACGCCGGCGCGTAGCGGTTGGCCACCGCGTCGCTGATGATGGCAGAAATGTCGACCGGGTACGGCGCGGCCGCCGCACCGTCGGGGCTACCACACAGCTCGTAGGGCGGTGATGTACCCGCTATAAGGGCCCCCGCACCGCCCGGCCAGCTGGCCCGTACGGCGCTCACCTGGGCGCAGCGCTGCGACCGCACCATGTTGTCCGGGGAGGTGATGACATAGGCAGCGGTAGGGCTCGACGATGGGACGAGCACTACCGGGCGTGGCCTGCCAAACGCCGGGCCTGGCCCGATATGGGCCACAGTGACCTGAAGGCTGGCCTGGCGCGCGCCATAAAAGGTGACATCCGGGTAGCCATCGAGGGTGCACCGCGCGCTCGAGATGTTGCTGAGACGAACCGTCAGGACGACCGTGCCGGCCGCCGTGCTCGAGCCGACACCGCCCATGGCGAGCTGCGCCACCTTGCACGTTGCTGCCTGATGCTCCGTGCCGGCAGCCCTGGGCAGAGCGCCCGCCCGGCTTGCCGGCCCCGGCCAAGGCACGAGCAGCAGAGCCGTGAGAGCCGCGAGAGCCGCGAGAGCCGCGAGAGCCGCGAGGGACGAACCCAACCGGGCTCGAACGCTACGTTTCATCCGCACGCCTTTGCTACCCGCCAGCCGCTACGCAGGTTCCGTAGCCCGAACCGCCCCGCACAGCGTGCGAGGAGGCGGGGCGCGTGAAACTAGCTACGCTCTGGCCCAAATTGGGGTCAGTCGCGCGCGCCTAGCGCGCGTCTTGGGCGAGCTGCGACGTTCTACGTTCGGAAACCGGGGTATAACTGTTCGCGACTCGCTTGCGCGGCGGCCGCGGCGAGCAAAACCTGCACTCCGCCCCGTCGATAATGCACGAGCTGTGAACAGTTGTCACCGCGACGGACAGGCAGGCTTGCCAATGGCCGGGCCAAACTGGCGTTGCTCGCCAACAGGAGCTCAGCCCTCGAACGGTGAGGGTATACCGCCCACCGTGTAGCGCTGGTCCCGTGGAGAGGGGTACACGACGCCCATCGCAACGAGCGTGTCATGGTCGCCCTCCGTTCCGTTGGCGAGGAGGGGGATCTGCAGGTCCGGGCTAAGTAACGGGTAACCGTACCCATCGAGCATGAAGACCCCGGGCGGGTAGAGGTCGGGCGGCGCAGGGGGGACGCGCTGGTAGAGGTTCCCGACGTCCATGTGGGGTACCTGCGCTGCGTGCTGCGCGGCGGCTCCGCCGCCGGCCACGGCGGCTGGCGTTGCCATCGCTGGCGAACCCATCGGCGCGAAGCCGCCGCCCGCTGGCGCGAAGCCGCCGCCCGCTGGCGCGAAGCCCGGGCCGCCGCCCGCTGGCGCGAAGCCGCCGCCCATCGGGGCCTGGCCCGCCATCGCCGGTGTGACGGCGGGGGCCCCCACGGACGCCGCCACCCCGGCGCCAAACATTTCGGGGTGCCCAGCTTCGAGGTCGCGCAGTTTCTGCACTGCTTCCTTGAACTGCTCGACTTCGGCGGGACCACTGCGCCCCATCTGAGCCGCGTAAGCCAACATGCCTATCTGGCGGTATAGGTCGTCGACCTGGCGCTTCGCCTGGACCGAGTCGACCTTGGCATGACCGGCGTCACCTACCTCCTTGGCCTTGTTCACGACCTTGTCCATGAAGCCCATGTCGACCTCCGTTCGCTCTCGCGGGGCCGGCGCCCGGATCCAAGGTGTGTGTGCGCTGCTCGGTAGCCCGCGAGCGCGGAGTTTACTCCTGCCCACGAATGCTGAGACAGCCAAGTCAGCGCCAGGCCTGCAAGGGGGAAGGTGCTTCGCAAAACCACTTCCTGCATTGCCGGCGGCGCCCCCCTATCCTGGGGCCGTGCGCACGACGCCTCGGCCGACGCCGCCGGACGGGCCGACGCCGCCGGGCAAGGACGACCGAACCGGCGTCGTGGGAGGCGTCGCCCTAGCCGAGGACCATCCGGGCAACAAACCCGCAACCAAGCCCCGGGCCTGGGCGCGGGCAGTCTGGGAGCGGCCGACCTCGGTGCTCCCAGCCGGTACAGCGCAGGTGGCCCTCGTGGCGCTGGCCGCCACTCTGCTCGCCTGGCCGGGATGGACGGCGATCAAGGTGGGGCTCGACCCATCCTGGCAAGCGGGCATCGCCGAGGGATTTGTGCGGCACTTGCAGTGGGGGCGGTCCCTCGACTTTACCTATGGGCCGTATGGTTTCGCTGCTCGCATCAAGGCTTTCTACCGCTCGACCGCACTTATCAGTTTCCTCTATGCCCTCACGGGCACCTGGCTCCTGGCCACGCTGATCGTTGCCGGTTTACGCCGGTCCTGGGGACTGGCGGTGTCGGGACTCGTGGCCTGGGCAGTTCTAACCATGTCCGATGCTGCGGACCATGTCGCCGACTACGTGGCAGTTGTGGGCCTCGGCTTGAGCCTCGTCCTGCTGCGCGCACCAGACCTGAAAGTACGCAGCACCATCGCCATATGCGCCGGTGCTCTCGCAAGTTTCAGCTTCCTGGTAAAACTCAACACGGGCATTGTGGTCGCTGCACTGCTCGCCCTGGGCGTGGTCGGTTCCGACGGGCGATGGCGTGAACGGGGCCGTCTGGCGGGGCTGGCCGCTACGACGATGCTTGCCGTCTTCGTCGTCGCCTGGCTCGCGGCCGCGCAGAGCATCAGCAACATCCCAAGCTTCCTGGCCAACTCGGTTGGGTTGGTGCTCGGCTACAGCACCGCCATGGGCGGCCGCCTCAGCCCCCACACCGGGACAGTTCCCCTTTGGGCGCTAGCCGTCATGGTTATCATCGCGGCGACTGCCTGGAACGGTCTCCATCGCTGGCCGCGCCGTGGCCGTACCTTCGGTGCCCTCATTGTCACCGCCTGGGCCTGGGCGACAGTGAAAGAGGGTTTCGTGAGCGGCAACCACTTCCCCGAGTTCTTCCTCCTGACGCTCGGCGGGGTGGCAATGACCTGCCTCACCCACCCACCCAAGCGGCTCTTTGCCGGCGCCCTCGGTATCGCGGCGTGCATGACCCTTCAGATAAGCGGCTTGCCCGTCACCATGAACCCCATCGGCAGCGTACGGTCGTTCGCCTCGCAGGCGCTCGACCTTGCCATCGGTGGCCGGTTCGCCCGGCTGGCGGCTGCGTCGAGGGCGCGCATTATCGCCGCCGAACCGCTTTCGCCAAGGACCTTGGCGCTTATGAAGGGCCATACCGTGGCCATAGAACCATGGGAGAACATTGCCGCCTGGGCCGATCCCAACTCCATCTGGGACCCCGAGCCGGTCGTGCAGAGCTACAGCGCCTACACAACGCGGCTCGATCACCTCGACGCTGCCTTTATGGCTTCGCCGGCTGCGCCGCAGCGGGTCCTGTTTTATAGGTTCCGGGACGGGTTCGACACGCGTGACTTTTTCATGGACCCGCCCTCCACCTCGGTGGAGATCTACTGTCACTATGCCCAACTCGCTGTCTCGGGGCCATGGCAGGTGCTCGAGCGTGTCCCGGACCGCTGCGGGCCTGCTGAGGTCATCGGCCACACCCAGGTGCGCTTCGGAGAATTGATAAGCGTCCCTCGCGCCGGCCGGGGGTGCATGGTATTTGCCACTTTTTCGCTAGGTTTGTCGCCACTGGCCGAGCTGGAGGACTTGCTGCTCAGGCCACCGTTCACGTACCTGACCGTCTGGTATGTACAGGGCCGTCCCATAACGTACCGGTTCGTAACCGGGACCGCGAGCGACGACCACGTGCTCGCCACCCCGCCTGCGCTCGGGTACGCCGCCCGCTATACGCCGGGAACACTACTGCGGCTAGAGTTTTCCGGCGCCGGCTGGCGTCCTGGCCAGGGCGCGATCATCGTGACGTTCTTCGCCG
>DATJST010000424.1:0-2925 GCA_035503975.1 Acidimicrobiales bacterium
TTCGCCGTGCCGCGTGAGCGACACCGACTGGCCTCTCGACGAGATCTTGAGGCTGAGCCTCCGGCCATCGGTTGTCGGGAAGTTCGTCACCGACATGGACCGGCCGTTGCCGAGCCACTGAGGGGCGACCCCCCGGCCCACGACGAGGACGCCATCGGTGCGCTGGGCCACCAGTGAGGCCAGCAGCACACCGTTGGCCTGCGACATTCCCCAGGCGTGCGGGGAGGCGCCCTGGCCGGTCGCCGGGTGCCGTCCCAGCCACGGGTTTCGGCTCGATGGAGCCGATGAGCTCTCCCACCATGAATATGGGCCGCTCTGGCTGTTGGCGATCATGAACTGGTAGCTCAAGATCCCCTGGTCCCGGTGGTTCTTACTGGCAAGGCCGGCCGTTCCGTAGCCGGCGTTGTATGCCGTCGAGTAATAGTCACCGGGAAAACCACCGAAGGTGTTGGGTGGGAGCAGGCCCTTGAGGCGGGCGAAGCCGTAGTCGTAGGTCGCGTCGATCATGGTCGCGCCCGGGCCGTTGACCGTCGCTCCGAAAAGCGACGCTTCCCAGGCCCAGGCGCCGAGCGGGGACATCCAGTTGGCGTCCTCGGGATCCTTGCACCGGTTGGCGGTGTTGGGTTGGAGGATCGAGCAGGGTACGTAGTCGAGGTGGTAGCGGGCGATGGTCGCCTCCAGGGTCTTGTTGGTGGCCGACAGCAGGCTCGCGTACTCGTCGCTCGCCCAGGCCGCCTGGCTGGCGTCCCCCACACGCTCCGCAAGGTAGTGGTAGGCGGCCAGGCCGATGAGCGCCGAGTAGTCATCGGTCGTCCAGGACCCCTGGGTGTCGATGTCGTCGGTGGCCGCCATGATCCCCGTGGGGCTGGTCCTGCCGGCGGCGATCGCGTGGGCGGTCTCCTCGATGCTCGGCTGCGAAGCACCGAGAGGTCCCTCCGCATCGAAGTTCTCCTTCACGAAGCCCAAGTCTCCGGTCTTCATCAGGTAGATGGCCCAGGGCACCGAATACGTCCAGACCCCGTCGTCGTAGAAGCCCTCACCCGGTGCTTCCATGGCGTCGCGCGCTTCTAAGAGCAGCGCGTGGGCGTCGGTGAAGTAACCCTGGTCGAAGAGGTTGGACAGGATGCCGATGACGTCGTGGTTGTACTCGGCCTCGTAGCCGTTGACCCCGTCGTGCAGCTCGTCGCCGCTCCGGGCGATCTGGGTGTAGATGAACCCGCTCCGGTAGGCGTCGTCGAGGGACCGATTGGGCACGCTGATCCCGGTGATGGTGGCGAGCTGGTCGTTCCAGAAGTTCGCCATGTGCGCGAAGTGCTGGTCGAATGAACCGGCGGCGGCCAGTGCGGCTGCGCTCGGCCATGGGTAGGTTCCCCCGAAGCGGTCGGAGGCGATCACGTAGTCGTGATCGACAGAGGTGTGGGGGGCGACGGCATCGGGCGCTGAATCGAGCTGCACCAACCCGGGGGAAGCCTCGGGGTTCGCCTCGATCACGTGATTTGTCGGGTTCGTCACAGCGACCCGGCTGTAGACGGCGACAAATGCGTCGCCACCGAGTACCACCTTGTCGCAGAACTCGGTGATCGAGACCCTGGCACCGTCCCGGCTGAACGACGTGATCTGGGCCGGGAGGTAGCCGTCGGCATCGGTCCATGTTGTCGGGCCACCGTCGTAGATGCCGAAGCCGTAGTTCTTGCCGAAGCCGATCGCATAGTTCTTGTACAGGACGTCTTGGATGTAGAACACCCCGCCGAGGCAGGTGACGACGCCCTGATAGTTGCCCTCCCAGCCGATCTCCGACGCAGTGCCGTCGGCACCGGTGAAGGCGGCGTCGGCAGGCCGGATGCTCAAGGCGCAGTCGTAGCGGCTCGCTGGTCCGCTGCCGGGTGTCGGCAGTGACGTGTCCGCCGCGGGCGCTGATGTCGCGGAGAGCTCCGATGTCGATCCGGCGAGCAAGCCCACCGCCACCACGAGGGCCACCGCTGCCGCCACTTTCATTCCCCCGAGCATGGCTGCTCCTCTGGCATGTAACCCCGGGACATGTCTGTAACTCTGGCATGCCGGTCAACGCCAGGAGTTGCGGTGCAACGGCCGATGCTGTTCCCTCTGCTCTTCCGGCACAGGTCACGGGCGTGCCGAATTTCAGTCAGGAATGCCCTCCACTTTCCCCCGACGGATGCCGGCGACGAGCTGGGCGTGGTCCCGCTCGTTCTGGTCCGCATAGCGACGGGCGAATTCCCGCATTGCCGTCGTGAAGACGTCGCTCTTCCCCATGTAGGCGTCGATGGCGGCCGGGTCGCCCGAGCGGGCATGCGCCCGGGCCAGCGAGTTCCCACACGCTGTGGCGAACTGCACGAGGACGGGCGCGATCAGGTCGGTGGTCGGGATCAGCTTCATGTCGCGGTACTGGCGCACGTAGAAGTCTCGGTGACCGAGAGCCCCCCAGCCGACGAACATGTCTGTCGCGCTCTGCACCATCCGCTTGCCGGCGATGACCCGGGCGCCGTGGTTGTCATGCACGCTCGAGTACGTGTGGGCCTCGTAGACCGATGGCCCGGCTTGCTTGCACTGCAAGAAGAGAGGGTCGCCACGCGCGCCGCCCATGAAAAGCGCCAGATACACCACCATCCCGACGCTGCCCACCCCGACCACCTGGCGGACCACGTCAACGAGGACGAAGCGGTCGAACAGCGCCCGGCGATCCTCCTGGAGGGTCAGCCGGTAACCGGAGAGCAGGTGGTCGACTATGTCGCCCTGTTCGCTGTCCTCGAGCGTCACTCGCAGCGGAGGCTGCGCAGTGATGCGCGGCCTTCCGCGTCGCTCCGTCGTCAACTTGGCGAACGCCCCCCGGCTGGTCCGCTTCTGCTTGCCCTTCTCGAACTGCACCTTCACCTGGCCGCGGTCAGCCGGTTCGAAGTAATCGATGAA
>DATJST010000425.1:0-5045 GCA_035503975.1 Acidimicrobiales bacterium
AACGACGGGTGAGGCTGCGATGCTTAGCCCTGACGAGGTACTAACGCTACTGGAAGGCATTCGCGATGCTGTCACCGACGTTCCCGTGATCGCCGGGACCGGGGCGTCCTGGAGTGGCAAGGCCGCGAAACTCACAGCTGAGGCGGTGAAGTCCGGGGCAGACGCTGCCCTGGTGATGCCCCCACCTGGCCTGGCCGATCCCGCGCCCTATTTCGCTCGAGTTGCCTCGGCCGCGGGATCGCTACCGATCTTGGCGTATCACTTTCCCCGGGTATCTGCTCCCGGAATTTCGGTCGAGCTTCTCGGGCAGCTTCCCGTCGTGGGCATAAAAGACTCGTCCGGCGATGCCGAACGTCTCCTCCAGGAGGTGGCCCAGTACTCTGGCCATGTCTATGTAGGATCGTCCGCACTTCTGACCATGGCTGGGGCAGTCGGTGCAACGGGTGCGATACTCGCCCTCGCTAACGCGGAGCCAAACATCTGCATAGACGCGTTCCAAGGGGATGGAGCCGCACAGGTACGACTTATCGATCTTCATCTGAAGGCCAAGACGCGAACACCCCATGGGCTGAAGGAGCTAATGGCGGCCCGCTTCGGCACGAGCCGTTACTCGCGGGCTGACTAATGGCCCCATAGGTACTCCGTGAAAAGTCCAGTTTATACGGGATTCTACGTAATCTTCGCGGGGCACCACTATTATTGTAAACCGATTAGTCGTCGGGCATTCTCGGTCGCGTTTCAAGTAATAGGCGATCGCGCTCGACGCGGCTGCAGGAATGTGCCATTACTGCTCGTGACACTGCGCGCCGGATCGTTGCGGCACGAATCTGGCACGACGAGAGATTCCGTCGTGTCCCGGCGAAGCGCGACATGGCCCTTCGGTGCTTGAGTGGCTCATATGGTTTGGGACCAGCGGATGCTGTTCAACGCCACCGCACCACCAGAGGACGGCTTGCTGCGCATGGCGACCGGGCTAGGTTGGCGCGCCGCCCAAGTTGTAAGGGTTCGCCGGTTGAAGGGAGGCGTCGACGGGTCGACCCACGCCGTGCGCCTCGAGCCTGGTGGGTGGGTCGTGCTCAAGCGCTCGTGGACACTGAGGCCAAATTCGCTTGAAGCCGAGTTCGTCCGGCTCGGGTTCGTTCGACCGGCCAGTGTGGCGACTCCGGAGCCGCTGGCGTTCGACGGCGAGGGCGTCTGGTTCGGCCGGCCGGCGCTGGTAATGGGCCGGGTCCCGGGCCAGACGCTTTGGTGGGCAAAACCGGGGCCATGGATCGCGGAGCTGGCCACCGCGCTGGCCGCTATCCACCGCATGCCTGTCCCGGCGGATCCTCCCGCGGTGGTGGGTACCCCTCACGCCGGGGTGGCCTGGCGACCAGCCGAGCCCGACAAGCTGGCCCGCACTGCCCGGGTGACGCGGCTGGTGGCGATAGCGACGGAGCTCCAGGACGACTTGCGACGGTGCTCATCTCCGCCGGTCCTGTTGCACCACGACTTCCATCACGGCAACGTGACCTGGCGCAGTAATGGGCGCCTTGGCGGAGTGGTCGACTGGAACGAGGCTTGCCTGGGCCCCGCCGCCTGTGATGTGGCGTACTGCAGTGTCGACCTGGCCATGACCCACGGCGCGACTGTGGCCGAGGCCTTTGTGCGGGCTTATGAGTCCGTGGCGGACGCGAAAGTGGACGACCTCAGGCGATGGCAGGCGCTGTGGGTGGTGAGCGACATGCGCTGGGTCGGTTACTGGGTAATCGGGTTTCGCGAAGCCGGCCTGAGAGACCTGACTTTGCCTGTCCTGCGCCACCGGTTGCGGACCTTTGCCGACTTCGTACTGAAACGTCTCTGACCCCAACCCAGAGTTGTGGGTAGTACTGGGGCACCGCCACCTTCGGGAGCCCTCGATTACCCACGTCCAACGGGCCGAAGGTGGAACTTGCCGAATGGCGGCAGCACTTTACGAGTGCTCGGCACGGGCTCGCGTAGTGCCCTCCCGTTGCAGCTGAACTGCGGCCGCGACAGTACCACGGAACGCTTTGCCCAACTCCTGATTACAGCGATGTGCCCGAGGTTTGACCGGCTCTGCGCCCAAGGTCTCGACTATGCGAATAGGCTCTTCTCATGAGCACGCAAGCGCTACGAGGGCTCTACCTGATGCGTAACGACGTGTTCGACGAGGTATACGGCCCCGAAAACTGCCGAATTATCGAACGGCAAGTGCTTATAGAGGCACCGCAACTCAATGCAGACTCCATCAAAAGCTGCCCCGAACTCCTTAACAACGTCGACATCCTCCTGGCTAGCTGGGGCTGCCCGCCGATCGACGAAGACCTGCTTTCCCACGCACCACAACTGCGGGCTATCTTCTACGCGGCCGGCTCTGTGCGGGCGCTCGTATCCGACGCGGCATGGAGGCGCAAACTGACCGTCGTCACAGGAAAGGACGTGATCGCCGAGCGGGTGGCCGAGTTCGCGGCGTCGATCATCTATCTTTCATTGAAACATTTTTGGCATTACGAGCGCAGCGCGTGGCGGGACAGGACATGGCCCCAGCGTCGCACCGTCCCAGGCACCGTCGGTTCACGAGTCGGGCTTGTTTCTCTTGGCAGCGTTGGCCAGCACCTCGCTCGGCAGCTTTCTGGCTCGGCACTTCAAGTTGTTGCCTACGACCCCTACGTTGACGATGAGGCGCTCGAACGCATACCTTCCTGCAGCCGGGTGGGTCTGGCCGAGCTGTTCTCTACGAGTGACGTCGTCTCCTTGCACGCTCCGCTCAACTCCGAGACCGAGCACATGGTCGGCAACGACCTGCTGAACTCGATGAAAAACGGAGCGACTTTGGTCAACACAGCACGCGGCGGCCTGATAGAACCCATAGCCCTGGTCTCGGTCTTGAAAGCACGGCCGGACCTCACTGCTGTACTCGACGTGACGGAACCGGAGCCATTACCACCAGAACATGAGCTCTTCTCGTTGCCCAACGTTGTCATCACCCCGCATATTGCAGGGAACGTCTTATTGGAACGGCGAGCCATTGGCCACGCGATTGCCGAGGAAGTCGAACGATTTGCACGCGGAGAACCCCTGCAACGGGCAGTAACCCCGGACGTCCACAGCGCATAGGCCTGTTCCGTACCCGAGCGGCAATTGCGTAAGAGGGTCTGGAAACCGGCATGCCAGCAGATCGGACTGCCTGACCTCGGCTTTCATAAGCTCGGGCGCACCAATGCCACACTCATGGTCCGCGAGGGAGTCGTGGGAGTCGTGCGTGAAGACCGCACAGGCCCGGCTCGGTCACTCTGACCCGAGGCTCACTCTCGGCATCTACGCACAGGCGACAACAGAAGGCGATCGGGCTGCGGCCGACCTCTTGGGCGACCTGCTGGAAGTCGACGATGACGAGGCCGCCATCACCGGCGGCTCGCAAAACGTGATGCGCCCCAAAAGCGCCCCGATTTCAGGCTGACCCTGGTGCGCGCACCATCTGAGCTCGTCGGGAAGTCAGGATTTCAACCCGAGGCCTCCGCGTCCCGAAATCAGGGACAGGCCAGTGGGCCACCGTCTGGCCGAGCCGCAATATGGCCACCGGGTGGGCCACATGAAATACGTCGCTCAGGTTGTGGGATACCAGCGAGACCGCATAGCCCTGGTCGGCCACGCGGAGGACGAGCCGGTGGTGGAGGCGGGCAAGTGGAGCACCATGGCCGTCCCGGCCACGCCGAGAGCGGCGGTGAGTTCGTCCAGGATCGTGAGCTGCCAGTTCCACGACGTGGCCCGGGCCACCGCTACGGACTGGCGCTGGCCGCCAGAAAGCGACGCTACCGCCTGGCGGGTGGAGCGCACGGTTCGGGGAACGCGAGCCGCGTGACCGTCTCGGGCATCTAGCAGCTGACTTCGTGAGTGCCCACCAACAGTCCTTTACTTCGACCACCCCTTGAATTACCATCACATAGCCGCATGTCAGACCACCTCACTCCGATCGAGCGTATACCGCTCATCGCAACCGTTATGGAACGCGTGCAGCAGTTGATCGCCCGACGCGGGATCGCAGCTGGTGAACGCATACCTTCTGAGCGTCAGCTGCAAGAGGGCTTTGGAGTGGGGCGCTCGACGGTACGAGAAGCCTTGCGGGCGCTGGAGGCACTCGGCGTGATAGAGGTCGTACAGGGGCGAGGAGCGTTCGTCCGCCAGAAGCTCGATGTTGAAGATGCGCGTGCGCAGGTGCCCACCGACAAGTTGAGCGAGGACTGGTCCCAGCTCACGTCAGTGGTCGAAGCGCGGATAGTCATAGAAACTGAAACTGCCCGACTGGCCGCGATGCGAAGAACTGGTCCTCAGCTCGGCCGGATGGAAGAGGCGCTCAAGACGTTCCACGCTGCCATGGACACTAAAGACCTCCCGGCCCTGGTACTGGCCGATGTCGAGTTCCACGCCGCCGTTGCGGAGGCCGCCAACCCGGTCCTGGCCCACTGCCTGAGATCGCTGGGCGTCCTTGCCGTAAAGAGCCGCCAGCTGAGCCTTCGGCGGTTCGAGCGTCACGCTTACGTGCAATCGAGGCATGCCGAAATTTATGAGGCGATCGCCGCCAGTGACCCAACCAGAGCGGCCGAGGCCATGTCGGGGCACCTGTCGGATTTCTCTTCCGAGCTTGGTCTCACGATCGGAGACGCCGTTTGCAATTCTGGCCGTGAGCTCCCACCGCAAGTTCTTTAGTTAGTTTCGAGGTCCTGGAGGGCAGAAGGTGTTGTACTGGGGAACGGAGGCGACGGAGTGTTAACCGCCCCCTCTGTAACGTCTCGGGGCGCTCCGGTGGCTCCGGGACGTGCTTCGAGGCGGCGGCGCCGGATGCCCTGGGGCGTATATCTGGCGTTGGTCCCAGCCTTAGGTCTGTTGGGCTTCTTCAGCTACTACCCGGACGTAAATGGGTTGGTGCACTCCTTTACGAACTGGGAACCCGGCTTCAGCTCACCGTTCGTAGGGTTGGCGAACTATCGCGCCATGTGGCACGACAGTCTCTGGTGGCAGTCCTTCGTCCACATCGGCATCATCTT
>DATJST010000426.1:0-24337 GCA_035503975.1 Acidimicrobiales bacterium
AGGCGCTGCACCGTGGCCTGCCACGTCTTGCCCTTGGCCCCTCCACCGAGCAGGAGCAGGGGCTGTGACATGTCGGAGGGAGACCAGCGAGCCAGCTCGCCGGCAGCCGCGAGCAGCGTGGCTACGACACCCTCGTAGGCCGCCTGCAGGACCGAAGCTGGCTCGGTGTCGTAGCGCAGGCCGCTCATACCCCCGGTCGCGGTGGGGACGGCGGGACTGCGCTCGCCACCGAGCCACGGCAGGTACACGACCCCGTCCGAGGGCAGTACGTCTTCTCGGTCGAGACCGAGCCAACTCGCCGTACGGTCCACGGCGAGCGTGGCGTTGATCGTACAGACCAGGGGGAGGAACCCACCCTGCGCGCCGGCGAACCCGGCGACGATGCCAGTAGGGTCGGTGCTCGGCACGGTCGACGCCGTGTAAGCCGTGCCCGAGGTCCCAAGTGACATAGCCATCTCGCCCGGGACCAGCGCCAGGGCCAGCGCGGCCGCGGCGTTGTCGCCTGAACCGCATGCGACGCCCGTACCCGGCGCAAGGCCGAACCGCTCCGCCGCTTGCGCGGTCACCGCTCCGGCCGCAGCGTCGGGCGCAGCCACGGCCGGGAGGGCTTCGGGCGGCAAGTCGACCTGGCCCAGGGCGAGGATGTCGAGGTCGTACTGGCCCGTGGGAGGTGACCACCAGCCCGTCCCCGAGGCGTCGCTACGGTCGGTGGTAGCTGTGCCGGTCAAGCAAAAGTTGAGGTAATCGTGGGGGAGCATCACCTGGCAAGCCCGCGCCGCCGCGTCCGGCTCGCAGCGGCGCAACCAGGCCCAATGGGTGATGGTGAACGAGGCGTTGAGCACTGAGCCCGTGCGGCGTGCCGTCTCTGCCGGTCCCCCGATCGCTGTGACGAGCTCGATGGCGTCGGGTGCGCTCCGTGTGTCGTGCCACAGTGGCGCCGGCCGTACCGGCGCGCCGCTGCGGTCGAGCACCACGAGCCCGTGCTGCTGGCCGCCCACCGACACGGCCGCAACCTGACCGGCCAGTCCGGTCTGGCCGAGCGCCGTAGCCAAGGCATCGGCCCACACTTGCGGCGCCGTCTCGCGCGCTCTGCCCTCTCCGGTGACGATGTTGGGCGCCGATCCTGACGCCACCACTGCGCCGCTGTCGGCCTCGACGATCAGGACTTTGGTGCTCTGTGTCGAACAATCAACCCCGGCAACCAGCGGCATCGGCGCTTGTTACCGTGCGCCGAGGATGTAATCGATGGCCAACTGGTCCAGGCGCTCGACATTGGTCGCCCTGGCCCCGGCGGCAGCGACGTCGAAACTTTCGAACGCACTGCTATCAGCCAGAAAATCAGCCAGCGACTCGCCGGGCGACAGCGTCGGCTCGGCCAGCGCGGGGACTCCCGCGGCGGTCATTGCGGCTTGTACATCGGGATCCTGGCGCCAGCGCCGGGCCTTCTCACGCAGGATCAGGTACGTACGCATGCAGGCGGCGGCAGAAACCCATACGCCCTCGGCGTCCTCGACCCGCAGCGGCTTGAAGTCAAAATGTCGGGCTCCGTCATAGCCAGCTGATTCGAGCAGGTCGACGAGGAAGAAGGCGCTCTTTATGTCGGCCGCGCCAAATCGCAAGTCCTGGTCGTACTTAAGGCCATGCTGGCCGTTCAGGTCGATGTGGAAGAGCTTTTTCGACCACAACGCCTGGGCGTAGCCGTGCACCACGTTGAGGCCCGCCATCGTCTCGTGCCCCACCTCGGGGTTGAGCCCGACCATGTCGGGGTACTCCAGCTCGTTGATAAACGCCAACGCATGGCCGATGGTCGGCAGGAGGATGTCACCGCGCGGCTCGTTGGGTTTGGGTTCGACCGCAAAACGGATGCCGTAGCCGCGCTCACGCACATAGGCGCACAGGGTGTCGAGAGCCTCTTTCATCCGGTCGAGGGCGGCTCGGACGTCTTTGGCCGCGTCCGACTCGGAGCCCTCGCGGCCGCCCCACGCCACGTATATCTGTGCGCCGAGCTCGGCGGCGAGGTCGATGTTGCGCATGGTCTTGCGCAGCGCGTAACGCCGCACCGAGCGGTCGTTAGCCGTGAAGGCCCCCTCTTTGAACACGGGCTGAGTGAACAAATTGGTCGTCATCATCTCGACGACCATCCCGGTCTCGTCGAGGGCGGCGCGGAAGCGCTTTATGGCCGCTTCGCGTTCGGCGGTGCTGGCGCCGAACGGCACCAGGTCGTCGTCGTGGAAGGTCACTCCCCACGCGCCTAGCTCCGTGAGCTTGTGCACCGCGGCTACGGGGTCGAGCGGCGCCCGCGTGGCGTCTCCGAATGGGTCACGCCCCTGCCAACCGACCGTCCACAAGCCGAAGCTGAACCGGTCTTCGGGTGTTGGGTTGTACTTGTCCAATTGCATATCGGCTTTCACCATCCCTGTGTCGCCTGGCGTCGCCGCCACGCACTGTCGCCAACACCCTAGCCCTTACACCCAAAACGGCGCCGGGTGCGGCGACCGACAACGCCGCCTGGGCGCCGTAGGCATACTTGGGCCATGTCCGCTGCAGCCGCCCACCGGCACACGACGCTCGACCGGACGGTGCGGCCCGGAGGCGCCGGCGGGCCAACGGCGGGGGCCGAGCGAGCCTACCGGCGGCTCAGCTACGGCCCGGGAGAACCCCGCCTGGTCCGCGACGAGCTCGCCGGAGAACCCCAGCCCGCGAGCGCCAACCTGGTGCCCCTGCTCCACCTGAGCCACCTCACCGACCTCCAGCTACCCGACATCCAGTCGCCCGGTCGCTTCGAGTTCTTAGAGCGCCTCCGCGGCCTGCCCGGGGCGAGGAACTATGTGCCCGCTTGGAGGCCTCAGGAGGCACTGGTAGCCCACGCCATGGCCGCCATGGTCGCCACCATAAATGGGGCACCCACCAGCCCCGAGACTGGCGCGCCGCTCAGCTTGTGCATATCCACGGGCGACAGCATCGATAACGCCCAGCTCAACGAGCTGCGCTGGTGGCTCGCGCTGATGAGCGGGGGCGAGGTCGCCACCGCCTCGGGCGCCGGCGCTTACCAGGGGGTACAGGCCCCCGGCTGGCAGCCCGCAGCCTACTGGTGCCCAGAACCCGGCCCGGACCGCTACAAGGACCGCTACGGCTTCCCCACCCTGCCCGGCCTGCTCAGCGACGCGCTGAGACCGTTCCCCGCCCCCGGGTTGTCGGTGCCTTGGCTTTGCTGCTACGGCAACCACGACGGCCTCGTGCTCGGCACCTCCCTACCCACTGCGACTTACCAGCGGCTGCTGACTGGAACACGCAAACCGGCCGACCTCGAGGCCGGGACGGACCCATTGGCGCTCGTCGAGCAGTTCACGTCGGCGCCGGAGCTCCTGGCCGGCGGCCCGAGCCAAGAGGTTGCAGCGGACCCGGACCGCCGCAACGTGACCCGCCAGGAATGGGTCGAGGCCCACCTCGCAGTGAGCGGGTGGCCGGCCGGGCACGGTTACAGCCGGCGAAACCTGGAAACCGGTACCGCATATGGCTGTTCCGACATCGACGGCCCTGTGCCGGTGCGCGTCATACTGCTCGACACAACCAACTTGGACGGCAACTTTGAGGGCAGCATCGGCCAACGCCAAGCCCGCTGGCTGGAGGAACGACTGGCCGAAGCCCACTCCTGGTACTGGGGCAGCGACGGCCGCCGTGTCATCACCGGAGCCCGTGACCGCCTCGTCATCGTCGCTTCCCACCACGGGCTCGACACCATGGTCAACCGCCGCCAGGACCCTCGGGGTTTGGAGGACGACCACCCCCGACTGACCGAGGCGGGGGTGCGGCGGCTCCTGCACTCGTTTGGGAACGTCGTGTTATGGCTGAACGGCCACCGCCACCGCAACCATGTCCAAGCCCGTGAGGACAGCAGCCACCGCACAAGCGGGTTCTGGGAAGTGTCGACTGCCGCCCTGGCCGACTGGCCCTGCCAGTCCCGGCTCGTGGAACTGGTGGCGAGCGACGAGCGCGAGCTGCTCATCCTTTGCACAATGCTCGACAGCGACGTGCCTGCGGACCCCGCGCACGCAGAGCGCTTGGAACGGCTCGCCTCGCTCCACCGCGAGCTCGCCGCCAACGACCCTTTTGCCGGTACCGGGCGAGGATCTGAGGGCCGGCCCCAGGACCGCAACGCCGCCTTGCGCCTGCCCGCGCCCTTCAGTTTCGCCTAGCTGCCTAGCTGCCAAGGCGAAAGCGCCTTGATGGTAACGTGGGTTTTCTTCCCACATGCTGGGCGGGCCGCTCGGTGAAGGCAAGGGATGGCTGGTGGAGCGCAACGTCCTGTTCGTGACCGTGGACCAATGGCGGGGAGATTGCCTTTCGGCGCTGGGCCACGATCTCGTCCGGACGCCCAACCTCGACGCCCTCGCCGAGAGCGGCGTCCTTTTCGCCAACCACTGGGCCAACGCCGCCCCCTGCGGGCCGAGCCGCGCGTGCCTCTACACCGGCATGTACATGCAAAACCACCGGTCTGTGATGAACGGCACCCCCCTCGACGACCGGTTCACGAACGTGGCCCGCGAGGCGCGGCGTGCCGGCTACAAACCAGCCCTTTTCGGCTACACCGACACGAGCGTCGACCCTCGCACCGTGCCCGAGGGCGACCCTCGCACGATGTCGTACGAAGGTGTCCTGCCCGGGTTCGATGCCGTCGTGTGCGACAGCTGGGAACACCAGGGCGGCACCGAATGGGGCAAGTGGCTGGCGGAGCGGGGCATCGACGTGCCTGCGGGCCCCTACGAGCTGTACGGGCCCGATACGTCCTACCCGGGAGCCGACGACCACGGCCCGACGTGGGCGCCCACGCTCTTCCCGGCTGAGCTGTCCGAGACTGCCTTTATGACCGACAAGGTCATCGAGTGGCTCGAACGGCACGCGGGCGAGCCATTCTTCGCGCATGTGTCCTACATCCGGCCCCACCCGCCGCGGCGCAACCCCGCCGGCTTCCACGACCTCTACGACGCGGACGCGGTCGGGCCTTTCAGCGGCTTTGCGCGGGCCGAGGACGAAGCCGCCTTCCATCCGCTCAACCGCGCCTTGCTGCTCAACCCCGCGACGGCCGCCCCGCGCGACGAACGCGACCGGCGCCAGCTGCGCGCCACCTACTACGGGGCCCAGGCCGAGGTGGACGGCCAGCTCGGGCGCCTGTGGGGCTACTTGGCCGAGGCCGGCTTGGCGGCGAGCACGCTTGTGGTGCTGACCAGCGACCACGGCGAGATGGGGGGCGACCACTGGCTGGTGGAGAAGTGTGGGTACTGGGACGAAAGCTTTCGGGTGCCGCTCATCGTCCGGGACCCCTCGGCGAGCGCGAACGCCACGAGGGGGCTCGTCGTGAGAGCGCCGACCGAGTCGGTGGACGTGATGCCCACGATCCTTGACTGGCTGGCGCTCGAGGTCCCGCGCCAGGTCGATGGCTGGCCGCTCACGCCCTTCCTGCACGACGGCGAGGCTCCCGAGCACTGGCGGACGGGCGCGCACTGGGAGTGGGACATGCGCCATGCCCAGCTGCGCGTTGCCGAGACCTACTTCGGCATCCCGGGCGAGCACTGCTCCCTGGCTGTGCTGCGCACCGAACAGGCCAAGTACGTGCAGTTCGCGGCTGCGGCCGACGTGCTGCCTCCGCTGCTGTTCGACCTGCGCGCCGACCCCGGCCACACCCATAGAGCCGTGGACGATCGCTTGGAACTGGAAATGGCGCAAGAAATGTTGCGCTGGCGCGCCCGCAACCTCGATCGCAGCCTGAGCAACTGCTATCTGGCACCGGGCGTCGGCCCCGTGTGGGCGAAGGATCCCTGGCGCTGAAGTGGGCGAGCCAGCTCATGGCGGCGACGTTGAGAGGGCGTGCCGGCGCGGGCGCGGGCACACCAGGCGACAGCCGGTGGCCGGCTTAGTCCGGCTCAGTCTGGCCGAGGGACGACGAACAGGATGTCTTCTGCCAGCTCCACGTCTGCCCGCGCTCCAGGGAACAGCGACATCGCCTCCCCGGCAGGCAACGTCGAGCTGACCTCGATCCCCCCGGGCAGCGTGGCCACGACCCGTACGGTCGCGCCGAGGAAGGACGACCGTGCGATCACCGCGCCGCCGCTCGGCGAGGGCCTGAGCTGCACGCTCTCGGGACGCACGAGGACGTCGACGTCGGCACCGGCCGGCAACCCCGCCCCCGCGTTGGGTGGGACGGACAGGACCGAGCCCATGACGTCCACCCGGCCGGGGGCGACGACGCGCCCAGGGAGGCGGCTGACCGACCCGACGAACTGGGCGACAAAGTCCGTGGCCGGCCGCGAGTAGACATCAGCAGGCGGTGCCAACTGTTCGAGCCGCCCGTTGCGCATCACGCCGACGCGGTCGGCCATCGAGAGGGCTTCCTCTTGGTCGTGGGTCACGAACAGCGTAGTGATGCCGAGCTCGAGCTGGATCCGGCGGATCTCGTCGCGCAGCTGGTGGCGCACCTTGGCGTCGAGGGCCGAGAGCGGCTCGTCGAGCAGCAACAGGTCGGGCTCGGCGCACAGTGCGCGGGCGAGCGCCACCCGCTGCTGCTGGCCCCCTGACAGCTCGTGGGCGAAGCGCTGCCCCATGCCGGTGAGGCCTACGAGCTCGAGCAGCTCGGCGGCACGGGTGCGACGCTCGGCGGCAGGCACCTTGCGCACCTCGAGGCCGAAGGCCACGTTGTCCAAGGCGTTCATGTTGGGGAACAGGCTGTAGGCCTGGAAGACCATACCGAGGTGGCGGCGGTGCGGCGGGAGGCGCGTGATGTCTGACCCGCCCACCAAGACAGCCCCCGAGTCGAGCTGTTCGAGCCCGGCTACCGCCCGCAGAGCCGTGGTCTTGCCGCAACCCGACGGCCCGAGCAGGGCGACGAACTCGCCCGGGGCCAGGGCGATGGAAAGCCCGTCGAGCGCCTTCACCTTGTCGAAGCTGCGGCGCGCGTCGACGAGCTCGAGGCTCAGGTTTTTGCCCACACGCTCGACGCGCTGGCTTGTCGGGAGGGTCGCGGTCATCGTGCCTCCATTGAGGTCATGCCACTGTGTCGAGCGCCTGGGGCGCCAATGTTAGGTCGATTTTCTCGCCGGCCTCGGCCTCGCGCTGCGCGGCACCGCCGGCGAACCGCTGGCGGCCGGACCCCACGACCGAAATGGCCACCAGCAGGCCCCAAGTAACGATCAGGGCAACGACCGAAAGGGCCACCGCATAGTAGGTGCTGGTGGTGACCACACCGGCCAGCCAAACCGGGAAGGTCGGGGTACTGGGCAGGATAAGGCTGGCGAACGTGTACTCGCCGAGCGAGAGCGCGAGGGTCAAGAAGGCCGCCGCGAGCACCCCGGAGCGCAAGTTGGGGAACAAGACCCGCCTGAAGAGCACCCACCACCGGGCGCCCATCGAGCGACCTGCCTCCACCAAGGTGTGCAAGTCGATCGAGCGCACTCCCGAATCGATCGCCCGGTACGAGTAAGGAAGTGCCAGGACGACGTAGAGCAGGGCCAGGATCATCGGCGAGTTGATGAACCAGTTGGGAGCGCTGTTGTAGACGCCCAGGGTGCCCACCACGGTCACGATCGCCGGGATGCCGAGCGGCAGCAGGGACACGGCTTCGAGCCAAGTGCGCAGGCCGGGCAGCCTGAGATGGACGAAAATGATCGTCGGGACGAGCAACAGCAGGGTCGCCGCGACCGCTCCAAAGGACACCTCGAGCGAGGTGACGACGCTCGACCCCAGCCCGGGCTGGTCGATCCCGCTGGTGTAGGCGTTGAAGGTCAGGCTCGAGTGATATCCGCTTTCCAGGCTGAACTGCACGGAGGCGTACATCGGGATGACGACGTAGAGCCCGAGGATGATGAGCGTGACGTAGCGGAACGTCCGGTTGCGGATCATCGCAGCCACCTCGACGTCCGGCGCTGCACCACGACGTAGAGCATGCCGGCCAGCACGACGATCACGACCATGCCGAAGCCGAGGGCGTCGCCCAGGTGCACCTGGCCGGCGACGACGTTACCTTGGAGCAGTTGGCCGATGGCCAGCGGCACGAGAGGCACGACACCGGTCGTGAGCACCTCCGCGGTGGCATACGCGGCGAATGCGTCCATAAATAGGACCATGAGCGTGGCTATGAACGGTGGGGCCAGGACGGGCAGCCCGATCTTCATCCAAAAAGTGCGGGAATCGGCGCCGAGCGTCGCCGCTGCCTCGCGCCACTCCCGCCGCAGCGCCTCCACAGGTGGCAGCATGAGCAGCACCGTGAGCGGCAGGAGGAAGTACAGGTAGACCACCACCAGGCCGGACGCGGAGTAGAGCGTGAAGCCGTGGTCGTACGGGTTGAACCCGAGGCGGCTCAGCAGCCCCGTCATAACGCCGGTGTTGCCTATCGAGCCGATGAAGGCGAACGCCAGCGGTACGCCTCCGGTATTGGCAAGCACGCCGCAAGCACTCGACACCAACCGGCGGAACAGCCGGTTCGGCGACCCGACCAGGGCCACAGTGCCGACCAGGCCGATCACCCCCGCAAAGGCGGCTGCCACGGCTGACAGCTCGAGGCTCGACCTGTAGTCGGTCAGGTAGGGCTGGCTCGAGTCGAGGATGGTCGAGATGTTGGAGAACGAGAGCCCGCCCGTGTTGCTGCGGAAGGCCTCGACCATGACCGAGGCCGCCGGCACGACGAGGAAAAGGCCGACGAAGACGAAGAAGGGTGTGACGCCGGCGATGGACAGCAGGTGACGGCGGCGCCGACGGGCGGCAGGGCGGGAGCGTCCAGCTCCGGCCCTGCCACCAGTTAGTGACAGCAGATCGGCCGAATTAGCCGACAGCAGACTGCCAGTCTTTTTGGATCAGAGCTACGTCGGCCGAAACCTCATCGGGCGTGGCGATGGCCGGTGCAGTGCTGAAGCTCGGGATGGCGCCCATCGCGCTCTGGCTGGCCGTGCTGTTGGCGACCATTGCTTGCCAGGTCGACGGCACGGCACCGCTCTCGGCCCTGATGTTGGCGCCCTCGGGGCTGTAGAGGTACTCCTCCCACAGCCGGGCTGCGGCCGGGTGCGGTGCGTAAGCGCTGATGGCCATGGCGTAATAGGAGGCGTAGGGCTGGCCCTTGGGGACGACCACCTTCCAGTCTATGCCAGGCGACTTGGCCAGCTCCACCCTCCACTGCTGCTCGAGGTAGGACCAGTCAACGGTGGCGAGGACGGCCTTGTCGGCCATCGGGCCATCGCCCGCGCCACCAGCTTCGATCGGGTTGAAGTTGCCGTCCTGCTTGAGTTTCTTGAACCAGTTGATACCCGCCTGCACGTCCGACACCGAGCCGCCGTTGTCTACCGCAGCGGCTATCACGGCGCCGGCGCCGGCACCTGAGGACGTTGGGCTGTTGTCGAGGCCAACGGCGTTCTTGAACTGCGAGCCCAAGAGGTCCGACCAACTCGTTACCGGCGTCTTGATGACGTCGGCGTTATAGCCGATAGTCACCACACCGGCGTAGTCGTACGACCAATAACCGTTGGGGTCCTTCCAGCCGTTCGGTATCTCGTCCCACATGGTCAGCTTGTAAGGCTCGAAGATGGGGCCTTTGAACACGCCGGGCTCGCCGGTTACCGCCTTTTGGGCGAACGCGACGCTGAGGTCGAGGATGTCTGGCTCGAGAGACGGGTTGTGCTTGTAAAGGTTGATCTCGTTGATCTCGTCGGCGCTGGTCCCGTTGGGGTTGGTATCGAGGATCTTGATACCGTACTTCTTCTCGAAAGCCGGTATGAGGATGCCGTAGTTCGCCCAAGTAAAGGGGTCGGTGGTTACCGTGAGGTGGCCCTCTGCCTCGGCCGCGTCGATGAGCGCGATCATCCCTCCGCATTGGCTTACGGTGACGGCTGTCGCCCAGCAGGCGTCCGCCGACGCGGCGCTCGCCGCGGCGCTTGTACCAACCCAGGCCCCGGTGGAGCCGAGCGCCGTGAGCGCGGCGACCGAGCCCACTCGTTTCGGCCAGCTGTGTCCTGACAGTCTATGCATTCATCTCCCTCTTTCTGAGCAGGCGTTCGCCTGCTGTGTGGCACGACCGGGACACTACATATCCCGGTCAAAATCGGCATGGCCCCTAGGCAAACGTGAGATGGCATTTTGGTGAACAGTCGGTGAACTGACGCCGCCCACGTGGTTCATCTCGCCGGCTTGGTGAGCATCCCGGGGGTTTGGCGCCTTGCTGTGAACGGCGCCCCCGTGTTATTCATCGGTTGATGCCAGAGCACCACCTGCATGCGCCCCGGCGCGCGGCAGCGGCCAGCACATGACCGCTGGTCGCGGTCGAATTGTGGTCGTTGGTGCCGGCATCCTCGGCACCATGCACGCCTTGTGGGCGCTCGAGCTCGGCTACGAGGTGGTGCACATCGAACGTGAGCTTGCCGCCCGCGGCGCCAGCGTCCGGAACTTTGGCCTCCTGTGGGTCAGCGGGCGGGCTCCCGGCCCGGAACTGGCGCTGGCGCTGCGTGCCCGCTCTCTCTGGCAAGAGATCGCGGCCCGGGTCGAGGCGTTGCCGCTGCGCACCGCCGGCTCGCTGACGGTGGCCAACAGCGAAGCCGAGCTGGCCCTGATAAAGCAGGCGTGCCAGCTCGGCGACGCTGGCCTCCGGCAGTTCGAGCTCCTCGACGTACCGAATGCCATCGCGGTCAACCCCGAGGTCTCCCCCGAGATCGCCGGAGCCCTCTACTGTCGAGCCGACGCCATCGTCGAACCCCGGCTCACCGCGGGCGCGCTGCGCGAGCACTTGGCCGCCGAGCCCGGGTACCGATGGCACCCCGGACGGGCTGTGGTCGAGCTGGGGCCGGCCAAGGTGCGCGACGACCGCGGCGACTGGCACGAGTCGGACCATGTCTTCCTATGCACCGGCGCGTCGTTTGCTGGGCTCATCGCCCAGTACGTGGACCGCCCCCGTACCCGGCCGGTACGCCTGCAGATGCTCGAGACAGCGCCCTACCCGGGCCACCTGACGACAGCCCTCGCGGACGGCGACTCGATGCGCTACTACCCAGCCTTCGACCTCCCGGGGCGGGCCGCGCTCGGGCCTCAGGACCCGGTGGCGGCCAGCTACCGGGCCCAGCTACTGCTCGTCCAGCGGCTGGACGGCGGCCTGACCGTCGGCGACACCCACGAGTACGACGAGCCGTTCCCCTTCGACGTACAGGAGGAGATATACGACTACCTGCGGGCGAAGGCGGCCACATGCCTGCGCCGGCCGCTGCCTCCGGTGGTGCGCCGCTGGGCGGGCGTCTACTCCGAGCCGCTGCGCACCGGCCCGGGCCTGTACTGGAAGGAAGAGATCCTGCCTGGTGTAGAAGTCGTGAGCGGTCCGGGCGGCCTCGGCATGACCTGCTCGCCAGCCATCGCCGAGACGTCGATGGGCGCACTCGTGGAGCGCTCGTCCCGGACGCGCTAAGGGCCGAGCAGGGCGCTAAGAGTTCAGCTCCCGGAGCCGGGCCTCGAACGCTCCCGGAGCGAGCCTTGCCGGGCTCCCGGCGACGGCGCACCCGGCCACGGCTTGAGCCAGTGCCCGCTCGATGGTCGTGCCCACATCGCCCCAGGGCAGCCAGGGTTTGCAGAGCATGAGCGAAGCCAGGCCGTGCGCGCTCGCCCACAACTGCATGCTGATGGGTAGTGGCCCGTCCGGGTCGGGCGGGAAGATGCCCGCGCTCATGCACTCGCCGACCGCCTGCAACACTTGGGTGAAACAGCGCTCGGTCAAGACCTCGTCGACGTTCTTTGGCTCGTCATTGCCCAGGAAAACCATGCGGTACTGCTCGGGGTTGGCCAGGGCGAACTGGACATAGGCCCGTCCCTGGGCCAAAAGGCGCTCGAGCGGCGAGCCAGCCGGCTCGGCGGCGCGCTCGAGGGCGACGGCCAGGGCGCCGAACACCTCGGAGCAGACCGCGTCCATCAAGGCCTCTTTGTCCTTGAAGTGGCGGTAAATAGAAGGCGTGGTGACTCCCACGCGCTCAGCAACGGCGCGGATCGAGACGGCGGACTCGTCCTCCGTCTCTGCCAGCAAGGCGCGTGCCGCGTCCAGTATCTGGCCCCTCAAGGCCACACCCTGGCCCCGGGGCGCCCTACGCCGAGGGGATCTCGTACGCGATGTCGCGGGCATGGGAGCGGGGCAGCCAGCGCGGCGCCCACCAGTTGGCGCGCCCGGCGAGCCGCATAAACGCCGGCACCAGCACGCCGCGCACCAACGTGGCGTCCATGAGCACGGCTAGCGCCATGCCGGTACCGAACATCTTTATGAAGCTGACCTGCGAAGTGGCCACTGAGATAAAGACTATCGACACCAGGGCGGCGGCCGCTGTAACGATGCGCCCGGTGCGCTCCAGGCCCCGCGCCACCGCGGCGGTATTGGCGGCCGCAGAGTGGTCGGAACGGTCCCACTCCTCCTTGATGCGCGACAGCAGGAAAACCTCATAGTCCATAGACAAACCGAAGGCGATGCAGAACATCAGCACCGGCATGCTGGCGTTCAGGTAGCCAGTGGCCCCCACTCCGCCCAACAACGAGCTCAGGTGCCCGTCCTGGAAGACCCAGACCATGGCGCCGAAGGTGGCCGACAGAGACAAGATGTTGAGCACGATGGCCTTGAGCGGGATGAGCAGGCTGCGGGTGAAGGCGTAGAGCACGGCGATAGTCGAGACCCCGATGAGCGCGAGGGCGACTGGGAGCAGCCCGCCGAGCGCGTTGAGCGAGTCGAGGTCGCGCGCTGCGAGCCCGGTGACGAGCGTGGTTGCCGGCGCCGGCAGCTCCCGCACCTCCCTCACCAGGTCCAGCCCGGCGCTCGAGTAAGGATTGACGTTGTCCTCCAGGGTGAAGTACGCCGCCGGGGCGCTCCCCCCGGCGGCGGCCAAAGGAGTAGCGAGGCCGGAGCGGTGTACTCCGTCGATGTAGGTACCTACCGGGGTGACGGCGGCACGTACCCCTGGGACGCGCGACAGCTCGGCGGAATAAGCGGCCAGGCGGGGCCGAGCGACGCCGCTCGTGCTCGCCATTACCACTGTGATCGCGTCCGTGTCGTTCTGGCGGAAATCCCCCCTCAGTATGTTGCCCACCTGGTGGCTGCTGGCCGATGCGGGCAAGGCCCGGTCGTCGGGCAGGCCGAACCGCACGGACAAAAAAGGCGCGCCGAGCACCAGCAAAATGGCGAGGACGGCGCCGCCGAAGGCCCACGGCCGGCGCATGACCGATTCGGCCACCCGGCGCCAGAAGGCGGCCTCGGCGGCGCCCTCGGCACGGCCGGCGCGACGCCGGCTAAGCCGGCGCAAGGCCGGGCGGACGTCCCACATGTTCACGCGCCGGCCGAGCGCGCTCAACAGCGCCGGCAGCACGACCACCGCCGAAAAGGCGGCGATGGCTACCACGGCGAGCCCGGCATACGCAAAGGACCGCAAGAAATAGAACGGGAAGACGAGCATCGCGGCGAGCGAGAGGGCGACGGTCAACGACGAGAAGAGCACGGTACGGCCCGCCGCCGCCACCGCCGCCTCGATGGCTGCGGGGCCGGCCTTACCGCGGGCCAGTTCCTCGCGGTAACGGCTGACAATGAACAAGCTGTAATCGATCGCGAGGCCGAGCCCCAAGGCAGTAGTCAGGTTGAGGGCGTACACCGAGACCGGTACGAACAAGGTCAGCACGCGCAGTACGGCGAAAGTCCCCAAAATTGCTATGCCGCCGGTCGCCAGAGGCAGGAGCGACGCCACCAGGCTGCCAAACACGAGCACTAGGGCTAGGAAGGTGAGCGGCACGGCGACAGCTTCGGCCACGGCCAGGTCGCGCGAAATCTGCTTGTTGATCTGGTAGTCCGCCACTCCCAGTCCTCCGGCTTGCACGGTCACACCTTTGACGGTGCCCTCGTAGCGCGCGGCGAGCGCATCAGCCCGCTTGGGAAAAATGTTGTCCCCGCCGAGCACCCGCGCCGTTACCAAGCCATAGCGGCCGTCGTTACTGACAAAGGCGGCTCGCTCAGCGCCCGGTGCGGACCAATAGGAAGCAACCCCGGTCACGTTGGCCTGGCTGCGCAAGCTGCGGGCCAAGGACGTGCCGACCGCGCGGACGGCTGGGCTGTTGACGCCGCCCTGGCCTGACACCAGGAAGACCAGGTTGGGGTCACCCTGGTGGAACCGGGTGGCCAAGACGGCGTCCGCCCGCGTCGATGGGGAACTGGCGTCGGTGAAGCCTCCCGAGGACAATTTCGACACCGCCGAGCCGCCGAAGGCGCCAGCTGCCAGGACGATGAACAACGCCAGGGCGAGCACCAACCGGTGGCGTCGCGTGGCGACTTGCGCCAACTTGACCAGCATCTTGCCTCCTCCGCACTAAGGTACCAGCGTTACCATAACACTGTTACGGTATCGATGTCAACCGACGCTGTGGAAGTCAGGAGGCGACGCTTCCCCCGACGTCGGAGTAGAAGCGGCGCTGCGCGGCGTCGTGGTCCGCGGTATAGCCGATCTCTTGGTAAATGGCGTTGGAGGTCGGGTTGGCGAGGTCGGTGTACAGCACGACGTGGTCAGCCCCTGCCTCGAGCGCGGCCGCCGTAGCCCCGGCCGTGACCGCCGCCCCGTAACCGCGCCGGCGCTGTTGCGCGGGGGTGTAGACCGGCCCGACACGCGACACCCCAGCCACCGGCCTGCTGAGGCCCGCGAGCGAGGTCAGCAAGCCACCCGCCTCCCACAGCCAGAGCTGTCGCGCGGCGACGCGCTCGCTCGCTTGGGTGCGCCAGTCCAACGTCGGGGCAGCGGGATCGGCCTCGTCGTGGAACGCCTGCAGCCAGCCAGCCACCACGTCCAGGTCGGCCAGCTCGGCCAGCCGGGCCATGCCTGCCACGTTGCCCGGCCGGCGCAGCTCACCGAGGCGGTACATACGCATTGCGACGACAAGGCTGGAGAGCTGGCCCCGGTATTGCGCCCAGGCCTCCGCGAAGCTCGCTCCCGCTTCGACTTCTCCGCTCACGCCAGGCAAGTCCCGCCCGGTCGCGGAGACAGAAGCAGCCAGCACGCGCGCCGCGTCAGGGGAAAGTCTCGACAGGAAAATGTTGTGTGGCGGCGTGTGCATGGCCAAGCCGACGGCCTCTCCTGCGTCCAGCACCACCCAGAACTTCTCGTGCTCGCCTTTTGTTCGTATCCCGGCCCGGAGCGCGTCAACGTGGACGGCGATCACGTTGGAGCTGAAAGGATCCTTTTCGAGGTAGGCGCCGGCCGCGGCAATGAAGGCGGCGGGGTCGTCGAAGCAAAGTACCTCCATGGCCCAGTATGGCCCGGCACCGGGCCCACCCAGGGCTATTTTCCCGCGAGGCCGGACCGGCCGGACCGGCGCCTTGCTGTTGCCGTTATTGCGAGCCGGGGCGCTACAAGTACTGGCCGGTGGCCACCCGCTCGATGGAGCGGCCGCCCTTGGTCTCGTCACCGTGCGAGGTGATCGTGCGGATGTACACGATGCGCTCGCCCTTCTTGCCCGAGATCTTCGCCCAGTCGTCCGGGTTGGTCGTGTTGGGCAGGTCCTCGTGCTCCTTGTACTCCTGTTTGATGGAGTCGATCATGTCCTGGGTGCGGATCCCTTTGCCCTCACGGGCGATCTGGCGCTTGATCGCCAGCTTCTTGGCCCGGCGCACGATGTTCTCGATCATGGCGCCCGAGGCAAAGTCCTTGTAGTACATGACTTCCTTGTCGCCGTTCTGGTAGGTCACCTCGAGGAACTGGTTGGCCTCGTCGTCACGGTACATCTCTTCCACGGTCCGCTCGATCATCAGCCGGACGGTCTTTTCCCGGTCTCCACCCCCGAGCACGCGGACCTCGTCCTGGTCCAGGGGCAGCGTCGACTGCAGGTAGCGGGAGAAGATCTGTGCCGCCGCCGCCTCGTCGGGCCGCTCGATCTTGATCTTCACGTCCAGCCGGCCGGGCCGCAAGATGGCGGGGTCGATCAGGTCCTCGCGGTTGGAGGCGCCTATCACAATGACATTTTTCAATGCCTCGACCCCGTCGATCTCGGCCAGCAGCTGGGGCACGATCGTCGATTCGACGTCCGATGAGATGCCGCTGCCGCGGGTGCGGAACAGCGAGTCCATCTCGTCGAAGAACACGATGACCGGGACCCCTTCCTCGCTCTTTTCCCGGGCGCGCTGGAACACAAGGCGGATCTGGCGTTCGGTCTCGCCCACGTACTTGTTGAGCAGCTCGGGGCCCTTGATGTTGAGGAAGTAACTGCGGCCCCCCGTCTCCCCCGAGCGCTCGGCGACCTTTTTAGCGAGCGAATTGGCGACCGCCTTGGCGATGAGCGTCTTGCCGCAGCCTGGCGGCCCGTAGAGCAGCACACCCTTGGGCGCTGGCAGCTTGTGTTCCTGGAAGAGCTCGCGGTAGAGGAACGGCAGCTCGACCGCGTCCGTTATCTGCTCGATCTGGGAGTCGAGCCCGCCGACGTCTTCGTAGGAGATATCGGGGACCTCCTCGAGCACGAGGTCCTCAACCTCGGGCCGGGGCAACTTCTCGAGCAGCAGCCCTGAGCGGGCGTCCATCAACAGCGAATCGCCGGCCCGGAGCCTCTCGCCGAGCAAGGTTTCCGCCAGCTCTACGACGCGCTCCTCGTCCGCCCGCGCCACCACGATGGCGCGGTGCTTGTCTTCGAGGACTTCCTTCAAGGTGACGACGTCACCGGACAGGTCGCTGCCGCGGGCCATGACCACGTTGAGGGACTCATTGAGCACGACCTCCTGGCCCCGCTGCAGCTCGCTCACCTCGAGGCCGGGGTGGAGCGAGACCCGCATCTTGCGCCCCCCGGAGAACACGTCAGCGGTGCCGTCCTCGTTGGTGGCCAAGAAGGTGCCGTAGGCGGAGGGCGGTTGGGTCAACTTGTCAACCTCGTCGCGCAGCGACGCGATGTGCTCGCGTGCTTCGCGCAGGGTGTAGGTCAGCCGCTCGTTTTGTGACAGGGCCTGCTGCAGCTGGCCTTTGGTCTCCAACAAGCGCTCCTCCAGGGTGCGGACGCGCTTGGGAGCGTCGGCCAGCCTCCGCCGCAAGGCCCCGACCTCCTCCTCCAACGCCGCCACCTGGTCTTCCAGACCGCGCGCCTGAGCGCGCAGCTCGGCGAGCTCCCGGTCCTCGCTACGGTCAGCCACGCGGACCACCTCCTGTCCAACTTGGTCGTCCTGGCGCCGGCCGCTCGTCTAAGGAGCGGTGCGATCGCCAGTCCGCTACGAACGATACAGCCCAGCGCGGCCAACCGGGCGCATAGCCGACCAGTCCTCGCGCGGCCGGTGACGTGCCACGTCATTGACACTTGGGCCGCTCCGCCGGTACGGTGGTGGCAGAGCACGACGTTCCCGAGCACGAAAAGGACAACGACAGCGCCATGAAGGTCTGGATCGACCAGGATCTTTGTACAGGTGACGGGCTGTGCGAAGAGATCGCCCCGGCAGTGTTCACGCTGCTGGACGACGGGCTGTCCTATGTCAAAGAAGGCGACAAGATCTTCAACGACCCGGGCGGCCATGCCGGCCTCGCAGTAGTACCCGACGGCATGGAGGACGCGACTCGCGAGTCAGCTGACGAATGCCCTGGAGAGTGCATCTTCATAGAGGAGTAGCCCAAGCGGCGCCAGCTAGTCGTCCAGGCAGCCCTGCGTGGAGACGGCTTGGGTGTGCGGGCCCTGCAGGAGCGGTCGCAGCTCGGAGACGGCCAGAGCGTAGGCGGTAGTGGCACGGTCGGGGGCTATCGCGAATGCGATGCCGAGGACCTGGCCGTGGCTGTCCACCAGCGGTGCGCCGGAGTCCCCTTTGGCCAACCGGGCGGCCAGCACGTAGATGTACCGGTAGGTAGTCAGCGTCCCGTAGAGGTTCTTGCCCTCGGCGTGCACCCAGTCGGCGATCTCGGCTGGCTGGGCGGCGAGGGGGTCCTGGCCATTGGGGTGACCGAGGACGGCGCCCTTTTCTCCGGCGTAGCCAGTGGCCAGCGCGAGGCTGCGCTCACCCAGGCCAGGCACCGAGAGCAGGGCCAGGTCGACGTTCGGGTTGTACACCACCACGGTGGCCGGCTTGACGTTGCCGTCCGGCAACAGGACATCGGTGTCGCCCGCCGGCTCGCCGGCCACCACATGGGCGTTGGTCACCACCAGGTTGGGCGCTACTGCCCAGCCGCTCCCCTCCTGGAGCAACCCGCACGCTTGGCCGTAGACCTTGACGGTGGACGCGGCCGCCGTGGCGAGCTGCCCCGTGGGGACAGGGTCTTGGCCCGGAGGGTTGCCCACGTCCTTACTGGGGCCGAACTGGAGGAACACCTGTGGGAAGCCATCCCCGCCCACCAGGCGCCCGAGCGCGTCCAGGGTGTTCGGTGGGTTGACGCCGAGGTCCCTCGTCTCGTTGGTCACCCAGCGCGCGATGACCGAGCGGGTCACGAGCTGGGACGGCCACCCGGGTACGGCGGCGATGGCCGGCGCCAGCAACCACACCGCTGCCAGCACGCCAACCACGCCCGAGGCAGCGCCCACCGCCCGGTCCAGGGTGCGCGCCCCCCCAAAAGGCAGTACCGCGTGCAGCTTGGAGCCGAGCGCAAAACCGATCCCTTGCCCCGCGAAGGCGGCCGCCAGGAGTATCACCACGGCCACGGCCAAGGCGGTCTTCCCCGTGAGGTCGAGCGAATTGAGGATGTTGGGCAGGTAGCGCACGGCCAGGTAGAGCCCCAGTGCCAGGCCGACCCAGGACGCCACCCGAGACAGGAAGCCGATCCGCCACCCGCCCAGGGCGGCGAGGAGGCCCACGATGATGACCCCGACGTCGAAGTCGTTCACGCCAGCGCCATCAGACGAGCCGAGGTGATGAACCCGGTGTGCCCTACCATCCGGTGGTCAGGTCGAACGGCTTGGCCCTCGACATACCAGCCGCGCTGGAGGATCTCGACCGTCTCCGCCATGGCGAAGCCGGTCCCCGACAGCGCCTCGCGCAGCGCCGTCACTTGGGTCACCGACGGGAGGTAGGAAAGGATTATGCCTCCGGGCCGCAAGGCGCCCGCGGCGTGCTTCACGGCCCGCCACGGCTCGGGCAGGTCCAGCACCACCCGGTCCAAATTGCGCTCACCGATGCCCTCATAGACGTCGCGCACCTCGACGTGGTAGCGCTCGAGAGCACCTTGGCCGAGGAACCCGCGCACATTGGCCACGGCCCGGGCGGCGAAGTCAGCGCGCAGCTCATAACCGGTGACGTCGGCGCCCGCGCGCAGCAAGGTCATGGACAGGGCACCAGAGCCCAGGCCGGCCTCGAGCACTCGCGCCCCGGGAAAGATGTCGGCTATGACAAGGATCGGCCCGAGGTCCTTCGGGTAGATGACCTGCGCGCCACGTGGCATCTTCAGCACCACCTCGGCGAGCGTCGGGCGCACCGCAATGTAGCGGGCGCCCTGGGTCGAGCGCACCGTCGTGCCTTCAAGCTGGCCGATCAGCTGGGAATGGCCCACAAAGCCGGCGTGGGTGTGGAACTCCGCCCCCGGCTGCAAGTTGACCAGGTAACGCCGGCCTTTGGAGTCAAAGAGGAGCACGCGCTCCCCCGCCTCAAAAGGCCGGCGGGCATCGACGACGCCGTTCGTGACCTCGTCGCTCATTCGGCGTCCACCGGCACCTGCTGCTCCACCGGCACCGGCTCATCCAAGAGCACGGGAAGCCGTCGTCGCTGGCGCCCGCCGGCTCGCTCTACCAAGCGGCAGAAGGCGCAGAGCGGCGCCGTCGTCGGTGCCCCGCAGCTCGGGCAGGGGTGCAGGCCGTCGCGCTCATCTTCGGCCACGTGCGCCACCAGGTCGGCGGCTCGCTCGAGGAAGCCCTGGTAGAAGGTAGCTTTGGTGCCAGGTGAGCGATCTTCGATGGCGTTGAGGGCGTCCTTGTAGCCCAGGTGACGGTTGCCAGCCGCCATGGGGCATTCTTCCACCTGGTAGTCGATGCCGCGGAGCACACAGTAGGCAGCCGTCTCGCGTTCGCTCAGGCGCACCAGGGGCTTCACCTTGCGAGGGAAACCCTGGCCCGCGGGCAGGACGGGCCGCTGGCGGGCCATGTAGCCGAGGTCCCAGCGCAGCACGTTGCCCAGGAGCACCGCCGCCTCGTCGTCGAGGTTGTGCCCCGTCGCGACCACGTCGTAGCCGCCGTCGATGGCGGTGCGGTCGAACAGGTGGCGCTTGGACAGCCCGCACGCCGAGCACGGCGCCCGGTGGTCTGCCAGGGCGCCCCGGCGCACGTCGTAGCCATAGTCGCCAGGCAGGTCGGCCACGACCAGAGAGGCGCCCCGGTCGCCAGCAAAAGCCTCGGCGTACTGACGTGAGGAGCCGCTGTAGCCATCTATCCCGAGCCCGACGTAAAGCCCGTCCACGTCGTAGCCCAGGTGGAGCAGCAGGTCCCAGAGCGCCAGCGAGTCCTTGCCCCCCGACACTGCTACAAGCACCCTGTCGCCCGCGAGGATCATGGCGTGGTCGGCTATGGCACGCGCGACCTGGTTGCGGCAGTGGGCAATAAAGCAGGAACTGCAAAAACAGGTGTTGTGCCGGCGCAGCTCGATGACCGCCGTAGCGCGGCAGGCGCGGCACTTCACCGTGGGTACCCGCCCGGGGCCGTTGCCCCCCCGGATATAACTGGTCGGATCTCCACCTCGGACCCCTCGGCAATGGTGATGTCGGAAGTGACCAGGGTGCCGTCCACGATCACGAGCACGGCCTCCCGGTTGTAGCCAAGCTGGCGCAGCAGCGGCACCACACCCACCGGTCCGGCGACTTCGACCTCCCGCCTAGGGTTGCGCAGCAGGACCTTCACGCCGCCCATTGTGGCCGTTCGGGGGGCGATGCGTGATGACCAACGTCTCCCCCACCCGGAGCTTCTCCGAGAACACCACGTCTTCGTGCTTGCGGAGGGCTCTGAACGCCAACCGGAGGGCGAGCGCCCCTGCCCCCACCACGAGCCAGATGTTTTCCCCACCGAGCAGGCCCTGGCGCAGCCCCCGCCGGACCAGGTAGTCCATCAAGCTCTTCATGCTGCCGGCGGAGCGGCCCCGTGCGGCCAGATCGCCCGGCGGCCCGGTGCAGAGCGCTCAACCACGGCGGATCTCGATGACCGTCGAACGCCGGCGCCCACTGCGCCGTCCGAGCAGGAACACGGCAAGTACCACCACTACGGCGCCACCTATCGCCACATAGCGCAGTACGGGCACCTTGGCTTGGACCTCGTCCTGAACGCCTCCCGCGATCTCGGTCATCTTGGCCCGTATGTCGTCGGGCGTGATCTTGCCGTCAGGACCACTGCCCCGGGGGCGTTCGCTCGGGCTCATCGCGCCAGCCCACCCCGGCGGAACATGACCACACAGGCCACGACCACGCAGAGCGCCAAGAGAGAACCACCCATGTAGGGCACCCACGACCAGTCGCCGCTCAGGTGCGCGCCGGTGCCGTAGGGCGCGTACACGAGCACTTGGCGCGCCAGCCCGGTTGCGCCATGCCCGGCCAGCACCGGCACGGCGATGTTGCCGCGACCGGCACCGCCGAACTCCGACTGCAGGGCCCGGAGGAACCCGACCGCAATAAACACGGTCCCCAATGCCGCCAAGAAGGCGCCGACCAGGCCCCACAACAAGGTCCTCAGCCGGACGAGGACCGGGTCAAGCGCTTCTTGCCGGGCGTAGGCGATTATCAGCTGGACCAGGTCGTCCAGGTTGTCCCGCGCCCCGCCACGGCCCGCGCGAGGGCGCCGCTCGCGGCCGGCGGGCTCTTTTCCTCGTCGACCAGGCATCCCCTAGAAGCTAACCGCGGACTGGTCGCAACGCCACAATTCGGGCGCGACCTACGAGCTCGGCTCGAACAGTGCCAGCGCCGGGGCCTCAGGGTACCCGGCCAGGTCGACCGCAATCCGGTCCGTCAGGAGGTCAGGGTTGGCGATGCTCGACGACAAGCCGTTGAGCACCACCGAGAACGCGAGCGGGCGTGCCAGCGCGGCGTTGCCGGGGCTCTCGCCTGGTACCGGGAGCACCCATCCCGAGAGCGCTTTGACCCCATTGAGCGACCCGGTCTTGGCGTCGACGCGCCCGGCTGCGACTGTGCCTTTCATCTCGTCAGCCAAGGTGCCTGACTCTGCCGCCACCGGTAGGTCCTCGGTCAGGATGCTGTGTGCCCCGGCGCGCTCGATGGTGGCGAGCAACAGGGCGCACGTGACGCGGTCATCGCGCGACAGGCCGCTGCCGTCCACGTTCACGAAGCCCTCCAGGGGCAGCCCGTCGGCAGCCAGGTCGGCGCGCACCGCGGCGACTCCCGCCGCAGTCGAGCCGTGACCCGAGACCTTGAGGCCGAGCTCCTTGGTCATGAGCTCCATGGCCGTGTTGTCGCTCTCGTGGAGCACCTCTTTTAGGATCTCGCGCAAGGGCGGGGAGACGAGGCTGACCAGGGTGCGGGCGCCGGAGGGCGCGGTACCGGTGCTCGGGTCGGCCCCCAACGCGATCCCGTGCTGGCCGAGCAGGTTGCTCACGATCCCGGCGGCTTGCCAGGCCGGGCCGGCCGCAGCCGGGACGGCGCCGCCGGCCTGGGCCATGCCATCGTCAACGGCCAGGGCAGAGAGCAGCCCCACATCGCCCTGCTCGGCATAGGAGGCAGGCCAGGACCGGACCGAGGTGAGCGAATCGTAGCGGCTGGCGTCACCCACCACGCCGCCCGTCACTTGACGGACGCCGGCCGCCTCGAGCAGCGGCACGAGGTGGGTCAGGTTGGTGTAAATAGGCCCGCCGTACATGAGCGACGCGGCGTAGCTCGGCAGGCGCAGGAGCGGGTCGCCCCCTCCCACGAGGTAGAGGTCGCCGTGCACGACCCCGCCGAGGGGTGGGGCAAGCACCATGACCCTGGTCCTGAACCTGTACCCGGGGCCGAGCCGGTCGAGCAGCGCGGTAGCCGTGAGCAACTTCATGTTGGAAGCGGGCAGGACCGGGCGGTGCGAGTGGTACTGGTAGATGGTCCGGCCGTCTTGAGCGACCGCGACGCAACTGGCCCGGGACGCAGCCGCGCCGCCGAGGGCGGCGGGCGAAACTGCCCTTGCCAGGCTGGCGGCGGCAGCCCGCTGCGCCCAGGCGGCCTGGAGCGTCCGGGGCAGGCGCGCGGGCGACAGGATCGAAGTGGCCAGCGGGCTCACGGCCAAGGCGGGCGACGGCGGGGACGGTCCCGCGGCCGAGGCGAACGGTCCCGCGGCCGAGGCGATCGCTCCCGGCGCGGCGGGGCCGCCGGCCGCCGAGGGTGCGATGGACGCCAGCAACAGGAGACCTGCCAGGGACACGGTCGTGAGCACGGGGCGAAGGTATGGCCGCAACCGTACCCAGGGCAGCGCGGCGCCTTCCATCGTCGGCCACCGTAGCCGCGGGTCTTGGCGGCGCGGGTGCCCAGGTTCGCGGCGACTGCCCCTGTCGAGTAACGTGAGCGCGTGCCCCACCTCCTCGTCGCCGTTCTCGCGGGCTTGCTCAGTTGCCAGCTCGCGCTCTTGCTCACCACGGTTTACCTGCACCGCACAATGGCTCACCGGGGCATCAAGATGAAGCCCGTCCTGGCTTGGTCCTGCCGGTTGCTCATATGGCTGACCACTGGCATTCGGGTGCGGGATTGGGCCGCCGTCCACCGCGCCCACCACGCTTATACCGACGTCCCGGGAGACCCGCACTCGCCCGTGCTCGAGGGCTACTGGCGCGTCCAACTGTGGAACGTCGGGCTCTACCGCAAAGCAACCCACAACCCCGAGCTAATGCGTAAGTACAGCCGCGACATCAAGGTCGACCGTTGGGACAAGTTGATTTTCGACCACGGTTTCCTTGGCCTGGCAGTCGGGTACTGCATTTTTTGGGCCTTGCTCGGCTGGCGGATGGCCATCGTCGCCTCGGCCGTGCACGTCGTTACGTACTTGCTCCTCAACGCGGCCATAAACGCGATCGGCCACAAGTGGGGGAAGCGCCCATATGTCGGTATCGCCACCAACAACCAGTGGCTCGCACTGCTCACCTGGGGCGAGGGACTGCACTCCAACCACCACGCCGCACCCACCTCAGCCCGCCTGGCCCTGGCCCGGCGCGAGGTTGACCTGGGCTGGTGGGTCATAAGCGCAATGCGCAGGTTCCGATGGCTGGAAGTGCGCCACTCGGCCATCCATTTCACGTCCATGGCCCAAGAGGGCATGGCGCAGGCCCGGCAGGCGCCAGCAGCGGTGCTGGAGCCCGCAGCGGCACGAGAACCCGAGCTCGTCTGAGCGCAGTCTCCGTCCGGCCAACCCACAATGGACATCGTTTCGTCCCTGTTCATCGAGAACTTCGAGCTCCGCCCGGTACCGG
>DATJST010000427.1:0-10111 GCA_035503975.1 Acidimicrobiales bacterium
CCAGTGCCCTTGTTTATGGCTTCGGCGGCGTGATGGTCGTGCACCACGAACTGACGTTGGGGACCCTGGTGGCCATGACCATGTACCTGGCCCGCCTCTATGGCCCGCTCACTTCGCTGTCCAACGTGCAGGTCGACGTGATGACCGCGCTGGTGTCATTTGACCGGGTTTTCGAGGTGCTCGACCTGCCTCCCATGATCGCCGACAACCCCGGCGCGGTCGAACTTGCCCGAGGACCGGTGGAAGTTCGCTTCGAGCATGTCGGTTTCCATTATCCCCGCCCGGACGAAGTGTCGCTGGCTTCCCTGGAGGCGGTAGCAGTCATGGAGCGCGGCAGCAGCCAGCAGATCCTGTTCGACGTGTCCTTTGCCGCTCCCGCCGGGCACCTTGTCGCCCTGGTCGGCCCGTCCGGCGCCGGCAAGACCACGATCAGCCATCTGGCCGCGCGGCTTTACGACGTCAACGAGGGCGCGGTGACGATGAATGGAATAGATATCCGCGACGTGACCCTCAGCTCGCTCCAGTCCGTCGTCGGGGTCGTCACCCAGGATGCTCATCTTTTCCACGACACCATAAGGGCGAACCTTCTCTACGCCCGGCCCGATGCCACCGAGGCACAAATGGTCGACGCACTGCGCGACGCCCAAATATATGACCTCGTCGCCTCGCTGCCCGACGGCCTGGACACTCTGGTGGGGGACCGCGGCTACCGGCTGTCGGGTGGCGAAAAGCAGCGTGTGGCCATCGCCCGCCTCTTACTGAAAGCCCCCGATCTCGTCGTGCTCGACGAAGCCACCGCCCACCTGGACTCAGAGTCCGAGGCGGCGGTGCAACGGGCGTTCAAGACAGTGCTGGCAGGCCGCACTTCCATAGTGATCGCCCACCGGCTGTCGACGGTGCGCGAAGCCGACGAGATTTTGGTAGTGGACGGAGGCCGGATCGTCGAGCGAGGCCGCCACGCCGAGTTGCTCGAGGCGGCGGGGATGTACGCCGAGCTCTACAACACCCAGTTCGCCGACCAGTCCGATCTGTCGGGCAACGGCGCCAAAGACGCAGCGGTAGCGCTGGGTGCCGCGGCGACCGATCCCAGCGCGGCGCGCCCCTAGCGGCGGGGCAGTCGCGAGCGGTCGGGTTGCGGGCTTAGCCACTGGGCAGCCTGCTAGCAGGGCCGCGAGCCGCGGGGCGGCGTCGGTGACCGATAAGGCTAGGTTGCCGCTGGGAGCGCTCCGGCGTCTAAGAGCTGGCCGCGGGCGGCCTGGCGGCGGCTGAAGCAGGAGCCCCGGCGCGAGCGGTGGCGGTCGCGTCAGTGGCGGCCGAGGCGCTCTCCGAAGCCATGTACGCGGCTCCGGCGATGCCCGCCTCGTTCTGGAACCGGGCCGGCACAATGGGCGTCTCGAGCACCAGCAGCGGCAAGAACTTTTCGGCGCGCCGGCTCACCCCCCCACCGACAACGAACAGGCTGGGCCGTAAGTAGAACTCGAGCGCTGAAAAGTACCGTTGCAGCCGCTTGGCCCATTTCTCCCAGCTCAGCGCCTCGCGCTCGCGGGCCGCAGCCGACGCTCTCGGCTCGTAGTCCTCACCTTCGAGCTCGATGTGGCCGAGCTCACTGTTGGGCACGAGCACGCCGTTGTGGATGAGGGCGGTCCCGATGCCGGTGCCCAGAGTGACCACGATGACGAGGCCCCTGACACCTCTGGCCGCTCCCCACAGGCTTTCGGCGATGCCGGCGGCGTCGGCGTCGTTGACCGCGGTCACCTGTAGGCCGGTGGCCTCTCCGATGATCTTTTCGATGTTGGTGCCTATCCAGCTCTGGTCCACGTTGGCCGCCGTGCGGGCCACTCCATTGTCCACGACTGCCGGGAACGTGCAGCCGAGCGGGCCTTGCCATCCAAAGTGGCTGACAACCTCGGCCACTCGGCCGGCAACCGACGCAGGTACCGACGGTTGTGGGGTCAGGACTTTGTAGCGCTCGCTGGCCAGCGCACCCGCGTCAAGGTCCACCACCGCGCCCTTGATGCCCGAACCGCCTATGTCGACGCCGAAGCCAAGCATCCCCACCCGCACAGCCTAGCTGTCCTGGCGGTCCTGAACGCCGTTGCCGGCGGGCGGCGCGGCGGTGACCAGATAGGGTGGCGCTGAGCAGATAAGGGGACAACGCCGGTACTGTTGGGCGCGTGCCTGAAGAACCCTGCACTCGTAGCGACGACCAATGGCGCGCCGAGCTGAGCCCGGAGCGCTACCAGGTGCTCCGCCACGCGGCTACGGAACGACCGTGGTCCGGCGAGTACGTCCACCATCACGCCGATGGCACCTACCGATGTGCCGGCTGCGGGGCGGTGCTGTTCGACAGCGGCACCAAGTTCGACTCTGGCTCGGGCTGGCCGAGCTTCTTTGAACCTGCCGCGTCGGAGGCCGTCGAACTGCGAGACGACAACACCCACGGCATGGAGCGGACCGAAGTCGTGTGCCGGGCTTGCGGCGGCCACCTGGGCCACGTTTTCGAGGACGGCCCCGACCCGACCGGTCTGCGCTACTGCATAAATTCGCTCGCCCTCGACTTCAAGCCCAATTAGGGCGCAATCATGATGGAGCTGGCCGAGGTGGGGGTGGAGGCCGCGCTGGCGGCCGGGGCGCAGTACGCGGACGCTCGCGTGATGGCTATCTCCGCCGAGTCGATGTCGGCTCAAAACGGCGTTGTCGAAGCCCTGAACCAGTCCGACCGTGCGGGCGTCGGCGTGAGGGCGCTGACGGGCTCGTCGTGGGGCTTTGCGGCCACCACCGACCTTTGCGCGGCCGGCGCACGCCGGGCGGGCGAGCAGGCTGCCCTCACCAGCCGGGCATCGGCCCGGGTCCCGGGGCCCGCCCTCGAGCTGGCAACGGTGCCCGCAGTTACAGACCATTGGGAAAGCGCTTGTGAAGAGGACCCGCTCGCTGTGCCTCTGACCGAGAAGGCCGACTTGCTCGTCGAGCTGACCAACACGCTGAGGGCGGCTGGCGCGCAGTTGGGCAAGGCGTCGTACCGCATCTGGGACACTTCCAAGTGGCTTGCCACCAGCGAGGGCGCGCGGCTTTCGCAGCGCATCCGGGAGTGCGGGGGGTTAATGTCAGCCACGGCCATCGGCGACGGGGAAACCCAGGAGCGCAGTTACCCAGGCATCCGGGGCCAGTACGGGACGAGCGGGTGGGAGCTGATGCGCCACCTCGATTTCCCCGGTAACGCCCGACGCACCGGGGAAGAGGCGGTTGCCTTGCTTTCGGCCCCCCTCTGCCCGGAACGACGCTGCGACCTGATTATCGGTTCGGAGCAGATGGCTCTGCAAATTCATGAATCGGTCGGGCATGCCACCGAGCTGGACCGGATCCTCGGGTGGGAGGCGGCGTTTGCCGGCACCTCGTGGCTGGACCTGAACCAGATGGGGTCGTTACGCTTCGGGTCGCCGCTGATGCAGGTCGTCGCCGATGCCACGTTGCCGGGTGCGCTCGGCTCATTTGGCTACGACGACGAAGGCACGCCAGCGCATCGCGTAGAGATTGTGCGCGACGGCATATGGGTGGGTGTCCTGTCTGGCCGGGACTCGGCCGCCCTGGCCGGTATCCCCGCAGGCGGCATGGTGCGTGCCGACGGGCACGACCGGATCCCGATGGTGCGCATGACCAATATCGGCCTGCTGCCGGGTGAGCATTCCCTCGAGCAGATGATCGCCGAGACCGAGGACGGGATCTACATGGACACCAACCGTTCCTGGTCGATCGACGACCGCCGGCTCAATTTCCAGTTCGGTTGCCAGATCGGCTGGGAAGTAAAGAACGGCCGCTTGGGGCGGATGCTGCGCAACCCTACTTACACGGGGATAAGCCCGGAGTTCTGGGGATCGCTCGACATGGTTGGCGGTCCAGGGGAGTGGAGGTTCTGGGGTACACCCAATTGCGGCAAGGGCCAACCAATCCAGATCGGACGCACGGGCCACCCCGCCGTGCCCTGCCGCTTTCGCAACGTACGCGTGGGGGTGCGGGGGTGAGCGAGCCTGACTTGGCGGCCCTCGCGGACGAGGCTATGGACCTGGTCGGTGGCCGTGCGCAAGCCACAGTGTCGGTGGCGCGCCGGCGGCAGGGCTTGACACGCTTCGCCAACTCCTTTGTACATCAAAATGTAGTGGACGAGCACACCGACGTCACTCTGACGGTCTCGGTGGATGGCCGGGTGGCTACAACGGCCAGTATTGCCGTGGACGGCCAAGAGCTCGGGAGCGACGAGTGGGTATCCGGGCGAGCCGGGCAGGCGCGGGCGCGGGCGGGGGGCGGCGATGGCCATGGCTCGGGTGGGGGCGGGCGCGAGGGCGGGCGCGGGCGCGAGGGCGGGCGCGAGGGTCGCAAGCTGGCCGACCTGGTCGAGCGCGCCCTAAAGGCCGCGGCCGTATGCCCGCCTGACCCCGGGTGGCCCGGTGTCGCTCCGCCGGCACCCCAACGGGCCGCGCCCGACCTGCACTACGACGAAGCCTGCGCCCTGGCGGGCCCCGCCGAACGGGGTGATGTCGTGGCGGCATTCGTCGCCGCCGGAGAGGGCCTGTCATCGGCCGGCTATTGCAGCTCGTCGGTGGAGGAGGTCTTCTTCGCCAACTCGGCGGGCCAAAGGCTCAGCGGCCGCCACACGGGAGCTGCTCTCGACGCCATCCAACGCGCCGGGGGGTCGGATTCGGTAGCCGCCGTGTTCTCGTCACGCCTGGCCGACATCAATGGGAGCTCCCTGGGCCGGGCCGCCGCCCAGCGGGCAAAGGCCGGCGTCGACGCGGTCGAGCTCCCTGCCGGGAGTTACGAGGTGGTGCTGCTGCCGCGCTGCACGGCCAACATCCTGTACTTCTACGGCGTCTACGGGTTCAATGGCAAGGCGTCGAACGAACGCCGGTCGTTTGTCTGGCCGGGGGAGGCGCAATTTGACGCCGCGCTTGACATCTGGGACGACGCCACCGACCCGCGCCAGTTGGGCCTCGGTTTCGACATCGAGGGCACACCCAAACAGCGTCTGGCGATGGTCACGGCCGGGACATCTGGCGCAGTAGCCCACGACCTGCGCTCTGCCGCGGCGGCGGGCGGGGGTACCGTATCGACCGGCCACTCCCACCTCGGCAGCCACGTGTTCGGGCCGGCGGCCACCAACATGTTCCTCGCCCACAGCGCCCGCGCCGAGGCACGGCCCGTGGCCGAGTTGGTCGCCTCCGTCGCCCGAGGGCTGCTCGTCAGCGACCTGTGGTACACGCGCGTGCTCGACCCCAAAACGTTGGTCGTCACCGGCCTGACCCGCAATGGGGTTTTCCTAATAGAGGGCGGCCAGATCGGCCCGGCCGTCACCAACCTGCGGTTCACCCAGTCTTATCCCGCTGCGCTGGCCCCCGGGCGCGTGCTCGGGATCGGCAATGATGGCGCCCTGCAAGGGCAAAACTACGGGGCCAACGCCTCTCACGCTCCAAGCCTGCACCTGTCTGCTTGGCACTTCACCGGCAACGCATCGGCGTGAGAGAAGGGGCTGGCGCGCCGGGGCGGCGGGCGCTGGGGCGGAGGCGTGGCGCTGCGGGCGGAGGCGTGGCGCTGCGACCGGGCGCAGCCTCGCGCTGTGCCGTGCGCACCACGCTGATGTCAGACAGTTGATGTCAGAAACTCGGCATCGTCCCTGGTACCGTCCCGCGCCGCCTTCCGCTTTGCCGACTTTATGTCGAAAAACGGCAGAAAGTCGGCAAAGCAAAATGGCTCGTGTCAGAAACTCGGCAAAGCCCGGGTCTCTGCTCACCCCTTGGCCGAGGTTGATGTTAGAAACTCGGCAAAGCGCAAGAAAGTCGGCAAAGTAGCGCCCTCGGGTGCAGGTAACAGCGACCGGCCGTGGCCCGCAGCTCCCTGCCGTCGACGAGGCCGTGCCCGTCGGCCCGATGCCCGTCGGCCCGATGCCCGTCCCAGCCCTGGCCGCTCCTGCTACCGGCGCCGGCACAGGGCGGCAACGCCAGCCCCGCGGCCACCGCCGCGGCTACAGCCGTGGCCGCAGCGGCTAAATGGCGACCGACCGTTCCGGCGACGAGCAGTACTCCGACCACGAGCCCGGGTAGAGCCGGCCCTCGCCGAGCCCGCAGTGCTCGAGCGCGAGGAGATTGTGGCAGGCGGTCACGCCCGAACCGCAATAGGAGACTACGGCCGAACCGTCAACCACCCCCACGGCCGCGAACCGGGCGCGCAATTTCTCGGCAGCAAGGAACTTACCATTGGCATCGAGGTTTTCCCGGCACGGCAGGCTCCGGGCACCGGGAATGTGGCCTCCCCGGGGGTCGACTCGCTCGTCCTCGCCACGGTAGCGCTCGGGGCTGCGCGCGTCGAGCACGAGGTTGCGCGAGTCGGTCGCTTCCTCGATCCCCGCCAACCGCTCGCGTGGCCACGACCGTGTTGTGAATGTCGCAGCCGGGCGGGTTACCGGCCCAACCTCGAGCGGCCCTGCGTAAGCCTGCAGGCCCCCGTCAAGGAGAGCCGCGTCGTGGCCGGTCACCCTCAGCATCCACACGAGGCGGGCGGCGATCACTCCGCCTTGATCGTCATAAGCGACGACGGGCGTGCGGTCGCCGATACCTGCCGCCGACATCCCGGCCGCGAAGGTCTCTGGTCCAGGCAGAGGGTGGCGGCCTCGGCCGGCGCGTGGGTCGCCGGCGAGGAACCGGTCGAGGTCGACGAACACCGCGCCCGGCAGGTGCCCTTGGAGATAGGCCTCGTGCCCGGAGCGGCCGTCCAGGTACCAGCGCACGTCGGCGACGACGGCATCTGGGCGCTGCTGCCACCAAACAACGTCTACAACCGGGGGGAACATGGCCACCACCCTAGGCACGCGGCGAGGCGAGACCTCCCTGCCGGCCCACGGCGCCAGCCCACGGCGCCGCCCCGCCTGCACCCGCGCGCGGCGTGCTCGCGCCAGACGCCGGGAACAACCGCCCGAGAACTACCTAACCGTTGACCCGCTGGCGCTCGGCCTCGATGAGCAGCAGGACCCGCTCGGTCTTGATGGCGCTCGGGTCGTAAGGGCGGCCCACGTACTTCTCGCTCAACTTGTCGATGTGGGCACGCGCCTCAGGCCCTTTGACCTGTTCGGCGACCCGGCCGCGCACTTCGGCATAACGGTACGGGTTGGTGGCGTCGATTATCGTCACGGTCACCCGGGCGTCGCGGGCCACGTTCTTTTCTTTCTGCCGACCGACTTCTGTGTTGATGAGAACATGCTCGTCGTCGGCATCCACCCACATCACATGGGTCATCGGCTGGCCGCCGGGCAACAATGTGGTCAGGACGGCAAAATTCTTACCGCGCGCGAGTGACTTGACAGCGTCTTCGATCATGGAGAGAGATTACGGGACCGGGCGCGCGAACCGCGAATTGCTGTTGCCAAATCACTGCCGAAGGTTGCCGGGACAGCTACCTGGCCGCGGCCGAGCCACCTAGTAGCAACTCTTCGATCGGGCAGGCCTCGGCCGGCCTGGGCGGCCGGCGGGCCAAGGGAGGGGAAGTGGCGGGGTTAGTCGAGCTGGCCAATCGCCCGTTCGGCGACATTGCGTTGGTGCCAAAGGCGGCGCCGCCGCTTCCAAAATGCCGTTTTCCATACCTTGAAGCCGCCGCGGCGACCCGGCGCCGGCGCTTCATGGGGCTTGGATGAAGGCTTCCGCCCTACGTCATGCGCCACGACGGGCAGCACGGCGTCGTCGAGGGCTTCCTCGTCCAGCGACGCCACGTGAAGGTGGCTTCGCACGGCGTGACGCGTGGCACGGCTGCTCTGCCGCCGCCGGCCTTGCGCGTCCTCGAGGAACGGAGTGTCCATCACTCGGGTCATCTCCTACCTCCGTTGCTCACCGGTCGATCCGACAACCGGTTAACTAACCATGGTGCCACGCCCTTCGGGCAATGGCAAAGATCTTTCCCTAAATATTGCTGAACGCCAGAACTTCAGTTCCTCCACACTTTCTTTGATATCGTCCAAAGCTCGGTGGGCGCCCTGCTTGCGGGGCGCGTTGGCATAAATTTCGGGGTACCAACGCCGGGCCAGCTCCTTGATCGTGGACACGTCCACGCAGCGGTAGTGCAGGTGGTCCTCGAGCTCAGGCATGTAGAGCGCGAGGAACCGCCTGTCCGTCCCGATCGAGTTCCCGCACAGGGGGACCTTGTGGGCTTCGGGGACGTAACGGCGCACGAACGCCAGGGTTTCGGCCGCGGCCTGTTCGAGGGATGTACCCGAGGCGGCGATGGCGGCGAGCAGGCCGCTGCGGGTGTGCATCTGGCGCACGACCTCGTCCATGGCGTCCAGGACATCGGGTGGGGTGGCGATGACCAGGTCGGGGCCCTCGGCGACGAGTTCGAGCTCATCGTCGGTAACCAGCGTGGCTATCTCAACGATGCGGTCGCGAGCCGGGTCGAGACCCGTCATCTCGAGGTCGAGCCACACCAGCATCTCCGGACTTTACTGGAGTGCTCGCCTGCGACGCTGGGACCCCGGCGTGCGCTCGCTAGCGTTGAGCCCATGAACGGCGACGGCGTGGTCCGGGTAGAGGTCCGCCGGCTCGACGCTGACCTGGAGCTGCCTAGTTATGCCCGGCCCGGCGATGCCGGAGCCGACCTGCGTGCGCGCAACGATGTCACCATCCCCCCCGGTGGCGGGCGCGCTCTCGTCCCTACGGGGATCGCAGTCGCCATCCCTCCCGGTTACGCCGGCTTTGTGCAGCCCCGGAGCGGTCTGGCAATGCGCCATGGTGTTACTGTCCTGAATGCCCCCGGCCTGATCGACGCTGGCTACCGGGACGAGCTGCGGGTCCTGCTCGTCAACACCGACCCTGAGGCGCCCTACCAGGTGCACCGGGGCGACCGGGTGGCCCAGCTGGTCATCAAAGCCGTAGCGCAAGCCGAGTTCGTGGCCGTCGCCGAACTGCCGGAGTCCGAGCGCGGGGTCGGTGGCTTCGGCCATAGTGGTCGCTGAGGGGGTTGTAAGGCTTGCCCGAGCTGCCTGAGGTCGAGGCGCTGGCCCTGTTCGTGGGCGAAAAGGCTAGCGGCACCACCATCGAGCGGGCCGAGCTGGCGTCGTTCTCCGCACTGAAGACGTTCCGGCCACCCATCGAGGCCTTGGTGGGCCGGACCGTCGTGGGGGCCACCAGGAGGGGGAAGTACCTCTGCACTGACACCGCGGGGCTGTGGCTCGTGGCGCACTTCTCCCGCGCCGGTTGGTTGCACTGGCGCGAGCCGGTGCCTCCGGCTCGGGCGCGGCCGGGCAAAGGGCCTTTGGCACTGCGCATCGGGCTGTCGAGCGGAGCGGGTTTCGACATCACCGAACAGGGCACGGAGAAAAGGTTGGCCTTGTGGGTGGTGGCCGAGTTGGAGGAGATCGATGGGTTGGCGCGGCTGGGCCCGGATCCATTGGCCTCCGGTTTTGACCAAGCTCAGCTGGGCAAGGTCCTGGCGGCGACGACGGGGCAGCTCAAAACCGTACTGGCCGACCAATCAGTGTTGGCCGGGGTGGGCAATGCTTACTCCGACGAGATCCTGTGGGCCGCCAAGCTCTCACCGTTCAAGGCGGTGGGCAAGTTGAGCGACGATGAGCTCGCTCGGCTCTATGCCGCGTTGCGGTCGGTGCTCGCCGATGCCGTCCAGCGCAGCCTGGGCCAGGCGGCTAAGGAACTGAAAGACGCCAAGCGAGCCGGTATGGCCGTGCACGCCCGGGGCGGGCTCGCCTGCCCGGAGTGCGGCGATACAGTGCGTGACGTTTTCCTGGCCAACCGCAGCTTCCAGTACTGCCCGACCTGCCAGACGGGGGGCAAGGTCCTGGCGGACCGGCGCCTTTCGAGGTTGCTGAAGTGACCCGCCCGAGCGACGACGCCGAAGCGGGGGGCGAGGAGCGCAGGCGGCGGGGCCCGGCGGGCTCCAACGGGGCAGCGGGAGAGCTGCCGGAGGCGGACAGCGGGCGCACCGGCCCGGGGCCAGGGCGCTCAAAGGGCGCGGGGCGTGCTCGCGCGGAGGCCCTGGGCGGGACGCCTACCCCAGGCGCACCGGCGGCCGGGGCGCAGCCCGCCGCCGTCACAGACGAGGTCGTTTACCGTGGAGTTCGCTG
>DATJST010000428.1:0-8012 GCA_035503975.1 Acidimicrobiales bacterium
TCCCCCGGTAGCAGCCGGACGATATCTGCCAACCACGCTTCGGCGGTAAGAGTGCCGAGGCCCGGGTTGATGTCAAATTGCTCGGGGGTGAGCGAGCCGATACGCCACCCGGCGCCGAAGGCTGCACGCAGCTCGCCCTCGTTGATACGGCGGGGGCCACTGTCCCCGGGCTGGCGGTCGCTGAAGCACATGAGGTGAAGGTGGCCACCCGGGTGGAGGGCGCCGTGCACAGCGCTCACGTAGCGCGCTCGAGAAGCGTCGTCGAAGACGTGGAAAAGGCCGCTGTCGATGACCGTGTCGAAGGCCTCGCCGAGAGTGACAAGGTCTAGCGCGTCCAGCACCTGGAAACTGGCGTCAACGCCTTGCTCGGCGGCCTTGCTACGGGCTTTTTCGATGGCGCGAGGCGACACATCGATACCGAGCGCGCGGGCACCGTGGCGGGCGGCAAGGAGCGTGTGCTCGCCGGTGCCGCAACCGGCGTCCAGGAGGGTGCCGCTGAGCGCACCGGCATCGGCCAGGCGGACGAAGGCAGCCTGTGGGCGGCCGATGTCCCAGGGGGGCGGTGCTCCGGTGTAGGAGGCATCCCAATCGTGTGCTAGGGCCATCTCCCCATCGTCTCCCAGGGGCTCCCATCAGCGCCAGGGGGACCAGGTCGAACTAGCCGGTGCTGAGCGCGCTGACCGCATGCCGATCGTTCGGTCAACCAGGTGGCACTGGACTTCGACCTGACCGTCAGCGCGGCTGAAGCCACCGGGAGGTTGGAAGGCCCGGCGGGTGCGGGACTTTCCGGTTGAGCTCGCTGATCAGCTCCCGGTTCACAGCTCAAGCCGCGTCGAGGTTTTCGTTGAGCTCTCGGGTGCCGGTCTCGAGCTGGCGGATGCGCTTTTGTTGGCCAGTTTGTTGGCCAGTGCCTGGGCGACGGCCACACTGTACGTGCGGGCCCCCGGCGGCAGGGCGCACGTTTTGCTTATGCCGTTCCTCCACTTCCCAGGTGTGAGGGAACGCGGCATTTCCCGCGTCTTCGGAGGGACAGCCAGGGCAGGTCAGCGGGATGTCCGAGTATGACCTTGAAGTACCATCCACAAGTGGGCCGGGAAGGGGATGAGGGCGTAGTCGTCCTGCTTGACGGGTCAGGTGGGAGCTTTACCCGTTCTCAATTGGACAGCGCCGTCGCCCGACGGGCGTCGAGCCTGACGGCTGCCGGCGCCGGTGGCGACATCGTCGCCCTCTGCCTGCCCAGCGGCACAGACCTGGCCCTAAATGTGCTTGCCGCCATGAAGGTGGGCACCGCCGCCCCCATGGGCCCGAGCGCCACCAAGGACGAATGCCGGGCTTACCTCACGGACCTCCGCCCGCGGCTCTTGGTCACCACCGCCGGCTCTGCGGCCGCGGCAGCCGCTTCGGGCCTCGGTATTGAGACGCTGTCGCCGGAAGCCCTAACTCCCATGGGCGCCGTTGCCGTCGAGCCCACCCCGCCACAGCCGGACGGCACCGCCTTGATCCTGCCGACCTCGGGCACCACCGGCCGGCCCAAGCTGGTCCCTCTTTCTCATGCCAACCTGGCGGCGTCCGCCGCAAACATCGCGGCCAGCCTCGAGCTGACCCCTGACGACCGCTGCCTCGGGCTGATGCCGTACTACCACATTCACGGACTGGTCGCCGGGCTCCTGGCCCCGCTCGCCGCCGGAGGCAGCGTCATCGGCGCCGGCGGCTTCGACGCGGCGCGGATCCGGGCCTGGCTCCAAGACTGTTCGCCCACTTGGTACACCGCCGTACCCACTATCCATCGCGCCGTGCTCGATGCGTTGAGCCGGGACGGGCCGGTCGCTCACCGGCTACGGTTCATGCGCTCGTCGTCATCACCTCTGGCCCCACAACTGATGACTGAGCTCGAAGAGTTCTTCGGCGCTCCGGCCATCGAGGCGTACGGGATGACAGAAGCGTCTCATCAGATGGCGACCAACCCATTGCCCCCCCGGCCGCGACGGCCAGGCACGGTAGGCGTTGCGTTTGGTACATCCATCGCCCTCCTCACTGACGGGGTGACCCACACGGCGGCCGACCGAGTCGGAGAGGTGCTGGTCAAAGGCCCAGGCGTGCTCAGTGAGTACCGGGACAACCCCGCAGCTACGGCCGAGGCCTTCCACGAGGGGTGGTTCCGGACGGGCGACCTCGGCCAGCTCGACGACGAGGGCTACCTTCGCCTGGTCGGGCGGGTCAAAGAAATGATCAATCGGGGCGGGGAAAAAGTCGCACCGCGTGAGGTCGAAGAGGTCCTCTTGGCCCACCCCGCGGTGGCCCAGGCGGTGGCCTTTCCTTGCCCTCATCCCACATTGGGAGAAGACGTGGCTGCTTTGGTGGTCGCCCGCCAGGGCCAAACCACCTCGGCCGAGGAGATCGTACGGTTCGCCCAGGGCCGGCTCTCTCCCCACAAGGTCCCCCGCCGCGTCATCCTCGCTGACCGCATCCCCCTCGGCCCCACGGGCAAACCTCAGCGCAACCGAATGGCGGCCCAGCTCGGGCTGGCCGAGCCGGTCGCCGAGGACCAGGCCCAAGGACAGCGTTCTGCTCTGCGAGCTATTTGGGCTGAGATCCTTCGGCTGGAGCACGTTCCCAGCGACGTCGACTTCTTCGCCTTGGGCGGGGACTCCCTGCGGGCGATGGAAATGATTTCCGCGGTCGAAGAGCGCCTGGGGCAGGCACCGCCGTTGAGTTTCCTTACTGAAGGCATGGCGACCCTCGAGCGGATGGAAGAGATGCTGGCGACTTCGAGCCCAGCTGCGGACGCCGAGCTGCCGGCCAAAGACGCGGCAGTTTCGTACGCCGAAGAGGCTGCCCTGGCGCGCGCCAATTTGGACCCCGATGGCGCACTGTGCAACGTGACGATCGGGCTGCGCATGCGCGGGGAGCTGAGCCCGAGGCGATTGGAAGCGGCGCTGCACAGTGTTGTCCTGGCCCACGAGGGGCTCCGGACGTCTTATGCAAAGAAAGGCCGGACTTGGCGACGATTATTGTCGCCGGGCTGTGCGCTTTCCTTGGAAGCCCACGATATCGGGGGCGAGGACGAGCTGGGCGCTGCCCTCCTGTCCGAGGCCCGCCGACCGTTCGATATAGAGCATGGTCCCTTGCTACGGGCGTGCGTCTTTACGCTCGGAGAAGCGGACAATTTCGTCCTGGTAACGGCCCACCATTCGGTGATGGACGGCATCGCCCGAGACCTCTTCCTGGACGCTCTGACGGCGGCCTACCGCGACGGGCCATCGCTTTCTCCCACAGCCAGCCCGGTAACCGGTCCGGGGGCCATCGCCGCCCGCGAGCGGGCCAGACTGGCCGCTGGGGAGCTCGAGCCCCAAGCCCGTTACTGGCGCGAGCGCTTGGCTCCCGAGCCAGAGCCTTTGGAGCTCCTGGGGCGACCTCCTCGAAAAGACCGTGCCTGGGCCGGCGACACCGTCGACTTCCACCTCGGGGAGGCGACCTCAGCGGCGCTGCACGAGGTAGCTCGGCGGGAGCGGGCGACCCCGTTTGCCGTCCTATTGGCCGGTCTGGTGGCAACGCTGTCGCGGCTGTCCGGCAGCGAGGACATCGTCGTCGGCACCCCCGCCGCCAACCGGCGGAACCGAGGCACAGCCCGGGTCATCGGGATGCTTGCCAACATGCTCCCGTTGCGCGTCGCCGTACCTGGCGACGTGACCTTCGCCGACCTCATCGCCAACACGCGAGCTGTCGTCCTCGGCGCGCTGGTGAACCAGGAGTACCCGTACGGCCAGATGCTGGCGGACGCGGGGCCCGAGACGGCCTTGAGCCTCGACCCTCTTTTCCGGGTCGTTTGCCAGCTCCGCGACCGGTTACCGAGCCCTGACTTCGGCGACGGGTTGGCAGCCGAGGTGGTGCCGGTCCACCCGGGCACGGCCATGTCCGAGCTCAGCTTCGACCTGCGGGTAGGCCCGTCCGGTATCGCCGGGACCGTGGAGTTCGCCACCAGCACGTTCGACCGGGCACAGGTCGAAGCCCTCTGTGGCTACCTGCGCTGCCTGTTGGCGAAGGCCGTAACTGAGGTCGGCCAAAAGCTCAGCCAGCTCCCGCTCGTCGACGACAGTGAGCTCCTCCGAGTGATCGCCCTGGGCCGCGGCCCCGAGCCCGTGCCCGAGGCCCGCAATGTAGTCGACATGATCGTCGGCCAGGCCCAGCGCACCCCGCGATCGCCCGCAGTGGAGTCCGGTAGCAGCGTAATTTCCTACCGAGAGCTGGATGTCCTGACCCAGCGGGTTGCTCTCGCGCTGGCGTGGCGCGGTGTCGGGCGAGGCGCCGTCGTCGGCGTCATGCCGCCCCGCGACGAGCGCATGGTCGCCGTCCTTCTCGGCATCCTGCGAGCGGGGGCCGCCTACCTCGCCTTGGACCCCGAGTACCCCGGGCACCGCCTCCACGCCATGGTGGCCAGTGTCCCGCTCCGCCTGATGCTCCACGTCGGCGATCGCCCAACTTTTGCCCCTCCGGGGACCGAGCTGGCCGCAATTGACGAGCTGCTAACGGTTGAGCCCCAAGGTTACGAAATGCCGCCCGGGCCCGAGCCCGGGGACGCCGCCTGCGTACTCTTTACATCTGGCTCGACCGGGCAACCCAAAGCCGTAGCGATCACACACGCATCTCTGGTCAACTTGCTGTCATGGACAGCGCGAACTTTCACGGCCGCCGAATTGGGCTGTGTCCCCGTGACCGCCTCGCTGACGTTCGATTATTCGCTGTTCGAAATGTACCCGCCGCTCGCCCTTGGTGGTCGTGTCGTCATTGTCGAAAACGTGCTGGCATTGCGGGACCAACCCTTGGCGGTGACAATGATCGGCACCGTGCCCGCGGCGCTTTCTCCTTTGCTGGACGGTATGGCCATCCCGGCCAGCGCCAGGACCATCGTTACCGGCGGCGAGACGCTAACCGATGAGCTCGCCGCCCGGGTCCTGGCGCTCCCTCACCATCCCCGACTGGTGAACATTTATGGTCCCACCGAGACGACTGTCCTGTGCTGCGCGTCAGAGGTCGGTCCCCGGGACAGCCCACCAGCGCTCGGCCGAGCGATCGACGGCAGCGTGGTCCTGGTTATGGACCGGTTCGGCCAGCCGCTGCCCGCGGGTGTACCAGGTGAGCTCTGGGTGGGTGGTCGCGGCCTCTCTGGCGGTTACATTGCCAACCCCGCTTTGACTGCGGAACGGTTCGTCGAAGCGGACCTCCCGGAATTGGGCCGGGTGGCTATGTACCGCACCGGCGACCGCGTACGCATGGACGGCGACGGGACATTCCATTTCCTGGGGCGGCTGGACAACCAGCTCAAGATCCGCGGCATGCGGGTCGAGCCGGGCGATATCGAGTCCACTCTGGTCGGTCATCCCGCCATCGAAGCAGCGGCCGTATACGCCGTCTCCAGTGAACGCACCACCGAGCTGCATGCCGCCATTGTCGTGCCCAATGGGAAGGTCAATATCGACGATATCCGGGCCTTCGCCGAGCTGCGCCTACCCCGGCATATGGTGCCTCGCCGCTTCCGCGTCGTAGACCAGTTCCCCCTCACTCCCCATCAAAAGGTAGACCGTCGGGCGCTCGCCGCCGCCTCCCTTGCCGAAGGCCGCCGCTCGACCTTGGCCGCGCGCCCCGCCGGTGCCGAGCTGGGGGTAGAGGCGATCGTGCTGTCGCTCTGGCAGCGTCTGTTGGCGGCGCCCGAGTTGGACATCGACAGTGATTTCTTCGCCGCCGGTGGGGACTCCCTGCAGGCCCTGGAAATGGTCATCGAAGCCGAACGTCAATTGGACGTGCGGATCCCTCTGACGTGGCTTGTCGATGGGCCGGCCACTGTACGGCGGTTGACGGCGCAGGTGCAGGCGGCGCAAGTTCAGGCGGCACAAGTTCAGTCGGCAAGGCCGGCTGAGCCGGTGGCGCGGTCCTGGCGCTCGGCTTCGCCGTCGCTCATCCCGCTGCGGGCGGTGGGGCACAAACCGCCCCTGTTGTTCATCTACGCGGATACGGCGGCGGTGCTTACGGCCCGATCGGTGCTGGGAACATTACGAGACGACCGCCCGGTATACGCCTTCGCGCCCCGTTGGGACGACGTCGGTTCGCTGCCCGACGTCGTCGAGCAAGCGGCGTCCGCCATTGGAGCTTCGCCCGAGGTGGGCACGGGCGTCGTGCACATCGCCGGCCACTCGCTCGGTGGGTTACTGGCTTACGAGCTCGCCAGCCGGTTTGGTGCTGACGGCCCGAGAGTAGGGGCCTTAATCCTCGTCGACACGATCGTCCTGCCCACGCCGGTGCACGTACCCTTGCGTCGGCGGGCCCGGTTCGCGCTCGGGATCCCGGCTTTTTGGCGCCGGGCTTTTTGGCGCCGGCCCCAAGCTGTCGACTGGTACCAGCTCCCCTTCGATAGCGTCAGGGGCTTGGCTAGCCGGTACCGGCCGACACCGTTGGACCGCCCCGTCGACCTGCTGACTACGGTCCCTAGCAGGCTCAAGCATGGCGGCCTGCTGGGATGGGAGCGCGTCCACCGCGGCCGGTTGACGTGGTGGCCACTACCTGGCGATCACATCAGCATCCTGCACCCACCCCATGCGCACGAGCTCGGCCGCTTGGTCGACCAATGCCTCGACACCGCGGAGGCGGACCAGAGGTCCCAAGTCACCTAATAGTGCGGCCGCCGCCATACGACCACCAGATCTCTGGAAGCCCGGCACGCGGCTTACTATGCCGGTCGGCGCCGGTGTTGAGGGTCTGGGCCACCAGGCAGGCCGCGATGGGTCACATGAAGGTCTGCGAGGCGCCCGGTCGATTTATGGTGCAACACGTCTTTGCGGTGCAAAGCCGCCGGTGCTGAGCGCGCTGGCTGCACGGCGATGGGCCCCGAGGTAGCCGTAACCGTAGCCGTCTCCACGGGGCCCGGCTCCCGCTCGTGCGCGTTGAGGGTGACAAGTGACCGTTATGGCTGGAGAATCACCTCGGTACTACCTCGTTCTCAGCGATGGCACACGGTCTGGGCGCTCGGCGGCAGGGCCACCACCGTCGTTGACGACGGCGCAAGGGTTGAGGCGGCGCAAAGGGTAAGTGAGGCTCGGGAGCCGTTTGCCGCCCGCAGGTGGGACATGAGCTGTTGTGACGAAAGCGTCGTCATTTGTGGGGCCTCAGCCGTGCGCGGCCCTGCCGGGGTATGGCTGTTGTGGGTCATCCCCCAAACGAGGAGCAAAGCGGCGGCAGCGGCGAACACGAACAGCACTGCATGTGCGGCAACCTGGCGCAAACGGGGGCCCGTCCGGGCGAGGGTGATAGGGGAAGCGTTGTACCTTGGCGCTGCTTGGAAAATCGTCGCTGTCATGTAAATGACGATAAGGAGATTGCTTTGCGACCGCTTCCATGCTGTCCCTGAAATAGCTGAACGACCACCCAGGGTTGGCCCCGATAGCGTGCGCCGCAGGCTAATTACGCCTACCTCACGCCCGGGTTAGCCCTCGAGCGCAAGCGAGCGATCAGGGTCAACCCCGATGCAGGGACGCTGCGGTCCTGTGATGATGGAGCCGATGGGCCCCGCCCTTGACCACGAAGCGAGCCTTGCCGCCCCGAAGGTCGCCGCCCCGTCCCGACGCCGCCTGGCGGTCCTATTGGTCGTGCTGGGCACCGCCTCAGCTGGTTCGGTCGGCGCCGGTGCCTATTTACTGCTGCACAACTACCACCGCTACGGCTTAGGACACTGGACGGCCGGTAGTTATTCCTATTACGGGACGTTGGGGGTGTCGCTCACCCTGGGCTTGATGGCCGGCCTGTGGCTCTGGTGGCGGGCCCCGACCTTGGCAACCGGACGCTGGCTCTGGCTCGCCAGTATTTCGTTGTCCCTGTGGGTGATCGGGGTCTACTGGCCGAGCGCCTGGGGCGGGAACCTGCTCCAGCTGTTCATCTATACCTACAGACCGGCATTGGCCATGGTCCTGCTCGGCTGGCCCACCGGGCGGCCTTCCCGTCGGGTGCAGCGGTGGATCCTGGCG
>DATJST010000429.1:0-2769 GCA_035503975.1 Acidimicrobiales bacterium
GTGGCACTGTCCTTGGCGCAAGCCCGCGACCAGGACGTGCGTCAGGCGGAGAACCTGCGCCATGCCCTGGTCACCCGCGAACTGGTCGGTCAGGCGCAGGGCATCCTTATGGAGCGCGAGCACATCACCGCGGACCAGGCCTTTGGCATCCTGCGGCGAGCGTCGCAAAACCTGAACGTCAAACTCAGAGAAGTGGCGCAGGACCTGGTGGACACCGGTGAGCGGCCCGAGACGGGCTCTACACCTCAAGCGCCGTAGCTCACTACTCGGCTACACTGGGGTTTTCCCTTCGGTCAACGCGCGTTGCGTGACCGGACCGCCGATTGTTCGGGCGTCATTGACGCGGCCAGGAGGGCTTACCAATGACCGCGAGGCGTCATGACCAGTAGAGGAAGAGACAGCAGATCGTCGAGGACCGATGTCGACCGTGAGGACTGGCCTGTGCGCTCGGGCCCGCGTCAGCCTCGTCGGAACCTGGACGCAGAGGTTGTGGCCCTCAGGGAACAGGGACGTAGCTATTCTGCCGTGGCCGGTGCCCTCGGCATCAAACGCGCGTTCAACGCTCAAGAGGCCTTCATCAGGGTGATGCGCAGCCTACCTGAAAAGGAGCGTAGGGCGCTGCAAGCACGCGAGTCGGCGCGGCTCGACCAACTTGAGGTGCGTATCCGCACACGGGACGCTGATCAGCCCGTCAAGATGGAACGCCACCTAGCCGGGCTCGAGGCGCTGCGGGAGACAATGCGCTAGCCGGCAACCGACCTGCCCCGGACGCCAGGCAGGGCGCTCGCTGCCCGGCGGTCCTCCGACGGCCGTTCCCCCAAGCCAAGGTGGCGCTCATCGGAGCGGACCGCTAAGCGAGCGCCGTCGCGGGACGTCCTTGTAGCGTCCGCCCACACCGCGAAGGCCGAGACAGGTGTGTCACCTGGGGCAGGGGCCGCGAACCTGAGCGGTATAGGCTCCCTCGTGCGGACAAGCTCGACGTCTTCCGGCGAGGACGAGCATTGGAGAGGTGATAAGTGCGCCGGCGCGTGGCAACGCGGGCCATAATGAGGAGCACGACCGCCTGGGAGTACCTGATCCTTGAGCTTCCGCAGTTCGAGCCGGCTACTCACGCGCCCGGCGCCTCTGCTGCAGTTCACGCACTCAACGAAGAAGGCGAGCGCGGGTGGGAGGCGGTCGGGATAATTCCTCTGGCTGAGGGTGGGACGGCCGTGCTCCTGAAGAGGCCCCGTGAGATCCTGTCGTGACGACTCCGGGGCCTCGTCGGGGCTCACCCCGGATCCGCCTTTGCTGAGTGGCGTACCGCCCAGGTTCTCGTCGTGCCTTCGATGGCTCACGCGGGAGCAGCGTCGCCCCTGACGGTAAAGCCCGCCAGTCTCATGCCCTCGTCAAAGCTGGCCTCAGTGCCAAAGTTCGCGAGATTATGAAGGAGCCGGGCGAGGATTACGTCCTCACGCTCGGCCTGGCAGGATCCGGCGCCCGGGTCAGGGAGGAAGTAGCGGCCATCGGCGCGGAAAATCTTGCTTGCCCAGACTGCAGCTCCATAGGCGAACAGCTCAACGCGGCAAAGCTTGGCGCCGTGGCGGAATTGTTGTGTCCATTTCTCTCCCCGAATGCTCTCAGTCAGGACCTCTCCCCAGGCGACGGTGACTGCGACATCTGGCTTGTACGTAGCACGATAGGAATGGCCACCTCTGCGACCGACGGTGCCAAGCTCGATGGAGTACCAGTCACTTGGCCGCGAACTTCGGATGCGAGTCAGTAGGTCGTCCAGTTCCAGAGGCACATCCTTTCCCTTCGATGTCGACGTAACTCGGTGCGGTCCAACACCCCCGAAGAAAGTGTACATGACCTTCCATTTCGAGTGTACGCTTGCCCCATGGAGGTTGGTGTCCGAGAGTTGCGCGCCCGGCTGAGTGATTACCTGGCGCACGTCCGTAAGGGTGGGGAGGTGGTGGTCACCGACAGGGGTACGGCCGTTGCCCGGATCGTCCCTATTGCAGGTGGCCGAGCGCTGGACAGGGCCGTGGCTGAAGGCCTCGTTTCACCCGCCCCCGACCGACTGCGAAGCCGGCCGGCCCGACGCACCCAGAGCCGAGGCCGGGTGAGCGAACTGCTTGCTGAACTGCGCCGTTGATCGTATATTTCGACACATCGGCGATTATGCCGATCGTCATCGACGAACCGTCTAGCCCGGCCGCGGCCCGGCTTTGGGACGAGGCCGATCGGGTCGTGTCGTCGCGCCTGGTTTACGCAGAGGGCCGCGCTGCCCTGGCCATGGCCTGTCGGCTGAAGCGGATCGACGAACGCCAACTGCGGACGGCAGTGGAAGATTTCGAGCTACTAACCCGCCAGATCGACATTGTGGAGGTAACCAAAAACCTGGTTCTGCAGGCTGGAGCATTGGCGGAGCAGTTCGACGTCCGCGGCTGTGATGCCGTCCATCTTGCTTCGGCTCGGCTTATCGATGACCCTGATGTTGTGCTCGCCGCGGGAGACGCGCACGTGCTCGCCGCTGCGCAGGTACTGGGGATGGCCGTCGCGCACCTTACGAGCCGACCGTGAGGCTATGACATGTGCGTTCGTCGATGACGCCGCGTCTGCCGCCATGGCCGAAGCACTGGAGCGCTGGGCACCTACGACCGGCGCGATGAGGTACAGCAGCAGCGACGGGCAAGACGCTCGATGAGAAACCGCTAACTGCGCGACGGCTTGCAGTGCCGTCAGGTTCCACTTTCGCCAACCGCTACGGGTACGCTACATCCGGCT
>DATJST010000430.1:0-21603 GCA_035503975.1 Acidimicrobiales bacterium
CTCAGCAGGGTACCAGCCACTCTGCGATGTGTTGACGACGCTCCAACGGCGCTGCAATACTAGGAAGACCAATGAATGCGCCTCGTCCCGCCATCGCCGCCAATACCGTCGTAGTAATTACCTGCTGACGCGCGCCCCAACCGGGTGAGCGTCGCTGCGACCGTCCCTAGGGGCGGTCCTTTTTATGTCAAGCCACCGTTCTTGCCCGGCCGGTGCGGCCGAGCGCCAGGAAGGAGCACTGCACTTGAGCGCCCACCAACCCCCCCAGCGCGTAGCCGTGGTCCCAGGCGACGGCATCGGGCCCGAGGTCATCACTGAGGCTCTCAAGGTCATTCGCGCCGGCGGGGCCGAACTGGAGACCACCACCTACGAGCTCGGTGCCGACCACTACCTGGCTACGGGCGAGGTGCTCCCCGACCGTGCCCTGGAAGAGCTCAGGGGTTACGACGCCATACTGCTCGGGGCGGTCGGGGCCCGTCCGGGAGCTCCTGGGGCACCGCCGCCAGTGCCGCCCGGCCTGCTCGAGCGCGGGCTCCTCCTGCGCCTGCGCTTCGAGCTCGACCTCTACGTCAACTTGCGCCCGTTCCAAGCCGCTTCGAGTGCCGGGGCAGGCGTGCCGGTCGATCTTGCCGTCGTCCGGGAGAACACCGAGGGCACTTATGCGGGTGAGGGCGGCTTCCTGCGGAAAGGGACGGCCGCTGAGGTGGCCACTCAGGGTTCTGTCAACACCCGTTTCGGCGTGGAACGCTGCGTGCGCTTTGCCTTCGAGCTGGCCGAGTCGCGCAGGCGCAGGCTCACCCTGGTCCACAAGACCAACGTCTTGAACTTCTCCGGTGACCTGTGGCAGCGGGTCTTCAGCGAAGTGGCGGCCGAGCACCCTGACGTCGGCACCTCCTACAGCCACGTGGACGCGGCCTGTATCCGCCTGGTGGAAACGCCCGATAGCTTCGACGTCATCGTGACCGACAACCTTTTCGGCGACATCTTGACCGACCTGGCGGGGGCTATCGCCGGCGGTATCGGCCGGGCGGCATCGGCCAACCTCAACCCGGCCCGCACGGGGCCGTCCCTGTTCGAACCGGTGCACGGGAGCGCCCCTGACATTGCCGGCACCGGCAAGGCCAACCCCACGGCCGCGATCATTTCGGCGGCCATGATGCTCGATTTCCTGGGCCAGGCCGACGCTGCCGCCCGGGTCACCAAGGCCGTGCAGGGGTTCCAGCCCGCCGGGCCCCTGACCACCAGCCAGTATGGCGACATGATCTCAGAAAGGGTGTAAAGAAATGCCTATTAGCAAGACCGAACTTATTTGGATGGACGGAGAGCTCGTCAATTGGGACGAAGCCAACGTCCATATTCTCACCCACACGCTCCACTACGGCTGTGGCGTGTTCGAGGGCATACGCGCGTACCCGACAGCCGACGGCCCGGGTGTCTTCCGCCTCACGGACCACATAAGGCGCCTGGTCGACTCCGCGAAGATCTTCATGATCGACATACCGTTCGGCCAGGCCCAACTCGTCGACGCGGTAAAGCAAACGATCGTCGCCAACAACCTGGACGAGTGCTACGTGCGCCCGCTTGTTTACCTGGGCTACGGCGAAATGGGCCTGCTGACGCTCAACTGCCCGGTCAAGGTGGCCATCGCGGTTTGGCCGTGGGGGGCTTACCTGGGTGAAGAGGGCATCGACAAAGGCGTCCGCGTCAAAATCAGCTCGTGGCAACGCCACGACCCCAACGCCATGCCCCCGGCCGCCAAGGGGGTCGGGATGTACATCAACTCGTCCATGGCCAAGGCCGAGGCGCTCAAAAGCGGCTACGACGAGGCGGTCCTGCTCTCCCCGCAGGGGTACGTGAGCGAATGTACGGGGGAAAACGTCTTCGTTCTGCGCAATGAGCGCCTTCTTACCCCCCCCGTATCCGCTGGCGCCCTGCAAGGCATCACCCAGGACTCGGTCATCACAATTGCCCGTGACCTCGGGCTCGAGGTGGAGTTCGCCAACATCCTGCGGAGCGACTTGTACATCGCCGAGGAGGCGTTCATGACCGGGACGGCGGCCGAGGTCGTGCCGATCCGTTCTGTCGACGACCGGGTGGTGGGGGACGGGGTACCCGGGCCGCTGACCCGCAAGGTACAAGAGACCTACAAGGCGGCGGTGCGCGGCCAGGTCGACCGTTATGCCCGCTGGGTCGAACATGCCCGCTAGCGCCGACGCGCCGTCCGAGGGCGGGCCGCGCCGGGTCGAAATATTCGACACGACCCTGCGAGACGGCAGCCAAGCAGAAGGGCTTTCCCTTACCGTCGCCGATAAGTTGCGCGTGGCCGAGCAACTCGACCGGCTCGGCGTGCACTACGTCGAAGGGGGTTGGCCGGGCGCTCACCCCAAAGACAAGGAGTTCTTCGAACGCGCGGCCGAAGGCTACCTCAACATGGCAGGCGCCAAGCTGGTGGCTTTCGGCTCGACGCGCAAAGCCGGCGGCCGCGCGGAAACCGATCCCGTCATGGCCGATCTGCTCGCCGCTCGGACCGAGATCGTCTGTCTCGTGGCCAAGGCCTCGCCCTGGCACATCACCGAGACCCTGCTCACGACCAAGGCCGAGGCGCTCGACATGGTGGCCGACTCGGTCAGTTTTCTGCGTAACAACGGCCGGGCGGTCTTCGTCGACGCCGAGCATTTCTTCGACGGGTTCCTCGAAGAGCCCGTATTTTGGCGCGACTTCCTGCGGACGGTGGGAGAGTCCGGCGCCACCCCGGTCCTTTGCGACACCAATGGAGGGATGCTCCCGCACCAGGTGCAGCGCGCAGTGGCCGAGGCCCGCCAAATCGTGGCCGGCCACCTGGGTGTCCATTTCCACAATGACTCGGGTTGCGCTGTCGCCAACTCGTTGGCCGCGGTGGCGGAGGGGGCCGACCACGTCCAGGGTTGCGTGAACGGGTACGGCGAGCGGACCGGCAACGCAGACCTCACGGCCGTCGTCGCCAACCTCAGCTTGAAGCTCGGTATCGAGACGATCGGTGCCGATCGCTTGGCCCTGCTCACGCCGGTTTCGCGCCATATCGCCGAGATCGTCAACCAGGTGCCGTCGCCCCACCAGCCGTTCGTGGGCACATCTGCCTTCGCCCACAAGGCCGGCATCCACACCAGCGCCATCGCCCGGGCGCCCCGGGCCTATTCGCATGTCGTTCCTGAAATGGTGGGCAATTCGACTCGTTTCGTGCTGTCAGAGATGTCGGGGCGGAGCACGGTGGCGCTCAAGGCGGAGCAGATCGGTCTCCACTTGTCCGCCGATGAGGTGGCCTACGTGGTCGATCGCCTGAAGGAACTGGAGCACGCCGGCTACCACTTCGAGGTGGCCGACGCGTCGCTGGAACTGCTGATGAGGGCTGCGACGGGGTGGAAGCAGTCATTTTTCCGGCTCGAGTCGCACCGTGTGGTGGTCGATTCCCGAGACGATGGCACGTTCATGACCGAAGCCCGCATCAAGTTGTGGGTGGGCGACGAGCGCATAATGGAGGTGGCCGAAGGTAACGGCCCGGTCAACGCTCTCGATGCCGCCCTGCGCAAGGCGCTCGGCCGGAGCCATCCCGAGCTGGCCGGCATTCACCTGACCGATTTCAAGGTCCGGGTGCTCGACTCGGTTACGGGCACGGCCGCAATCACCCGGGTGCTCATCGATTCCACCGACGGCGACAGCACCTGGACGACGATCGGGGTCTCCGAGAACATCATCGAAGCCTCTTGGGAAGCATTGTCGGACTCGATCGTGTACGGCCTGCTGCACGCCGGCGCCCGCGAGCACTGACCGGCGCCCGCGAGCACTGACCGGCGCCGCCCGGACTGGCGCGGCCCGGACGGCTGCGTGAGCCAAGCAGGCACGTACGCGGCACTCGTCTGGGCCCGGTAGCTTCGTCCGCATGGCCCAGCCCGACTACGTGCCCCTTGTTGCCACCGACCGCGTCCGCCCTTCGAGCCGCCTGTCCACTCCGGGGCACTGGGCCCAGGACCGGCCCGCCGAAATAGTCACGCTGCGGCCTCCGGTGGGCACACGCTTTGGGGCGACCGGCCCTGACCTCGGCTTCGGGCTCAAACTGGCCCATCGGGTGGCGGAACGGGCCATCCTGGCCAACGGTGAGCACCGCGAGGACGCGTTGTCCGGGTGCTTCGCTTCGGGCTGCTTGCGTGCTTCGCACTTCCACCGGGCGCCCGTCATCCACGACATGGAGTGGGCCTTCGGCCTGTGGGGGTTCCTGCCAGGTGCGCCGGAGGACCTGGTCGAGTACCGCCGTCCCATCTTCGCCGGGGCGGCGCACGACTACGTGCGCCAACGGGTAATCGTCGACCACGTCGCGCCCGAAACCCTCGCCCTAGGCCCGGGCGAAGTGAGCGCCGGCCTCGCGGCCAACTGGCGTCGCTGGCTGGGAGCCACGTCTACCGGCTGATAGACCGGGCGACGCCGCGGGTGGCCGCCGCACCATAGCCCGACGCTCGGGCCGAGGCTTACCGCGGTGGCGGCTTACAAAAGGCCCGCCTCAGAGGGCTGCGAGCAGCGGCCGGAGGCTTTCGATGTCGACGGGGGAGGCGACGTTGGCCCGCCCGGCGGTCGGCAATGTGCGCTTGACCATCCCCGAGAGCTCCGTCCCGGGCCCGAGCTCGACAAATAGGCGCGCTCCCATGCCGGACAGGGCCAGCAGCGAGCTGCGCCACAGGACTCGCGAGCACAGCTGGCTGGACAGGAGCCGGCCGAACCCATCGTGGTGGGGTTGGGCGTCGAAATTGGCGACGAGGGGCCAGCGCGGCGAGCGGAACGAAGCCCGGCCGATCGCAGAGTCGAGTGGCGCCTGTGCGGCGGCCATCAATGGGGTGTGGAAGGCCCCGCCCACCTGCAGGGGCACGACTCGTTTCGCTCCCCGGGCCGTCGCCTCCTTGCCGGCGCGCTCGACCCCGGCCAGGGCCCCCGCGATGACGACTTGGCCCGGCGTGTTGTCGTTGGCCACCCAGGCCTCGCCGGCAGCTTCACACGCAGCGGCGACACCGCTTAGGTCCAGCCCGAGGACAGCGGCCATGGTGCCCGGGTTGGCCTCGCTCGCCGCTTGCATGGCATCACCGCGCGCTTTGACGAGTGCGGCTCCCTCCTCGGCGCCGATGGCCTCCGTCGCCGCCAGGGCCGCGTACTCGCCCAGGCTGTGCCCGGCCACGGCACCGATGCTGCTGGCAAGGAGGTCGCCAAGGGAGCTGCCCCACACCGCGTCGAGTGCGACCAGGCTCAACGCGAAAGTCGCCAGCTGTGCGTTGCGGGTCGCCCGCAATGTGCCAGCGTCTGCACCGATGAGCAGGTGGGCGAGATCGCGCCCGGTGGCCTCGCTCAAGCGGCCGACCATTTCCCAAGAGGGGTGTTCTCTCCAAGCCACGCCCATACCAGGCCGCTGCGAACCCTGGCCAGGGAACAAGAGCACCAACACAGGTGACGTATGCTACGCCCTTGAACAACCTGGTGGACGTACCCGATGCGACCTGGGGTGTGTACGTCCATGTGCCGTTCTGCACCCGGCGCTGCGACTACTGCGCCTTCGCCACCTGGGACGACCGCCATCACCTCTGGGAGCGTTACGCCGCTGCCTGCCGTGCCGAAGCCCGTACCCGGCTAGGGGGCCAAGCCCGCGGCGCGGCCGGCCCGCGCCCGGTCTCTTCGGTGTTCTTCGGGGGCGGGACGCCGTCGCTCTGGCCGGCCGAACTGCTCGTGAGCGTGCTCGAGTCGGTGGCGAGCAGCGCTGTACTGGCACCCGGGGCAGAGGTCACGGTCGAGTGCAACCCAGAAACGGTCACGGCGGCCAAGCTGGCTGCCTACCGGGCGGCGGGGGTCACGAGGCTCTCGTTCGGCGCCCAGTCGATGGTGGCGCACGTCCTGGATGCGCTCGGCCGCCGGCACGAGCCCGCCGAGGTGGTGCGCGCAGCCAGGCTCGCCGGTGAGGCGGGGTTCGCGGGCGCGTTCAACATCGACCTGATCTTCGGTGCCGCCGGCGAGTCGCTTTCTGACTGGGAAGGCTCGCTGGCCGCCGTGCTCGCCTTGGAGCCGGCACCGGCTCATATAAGCGCCTACGCCCTCACCGTGGAGCCTGGGACGCCGCTCGCCATGCGGCCCGACAGGTACCCCGACGACGATGACCAGGCCGACAAGTACCTTCTGGCTGACGCCGTCCTCGCCCACCACGGTTACGAGTGGTACGAGATCTCGAATTGGTCCAGGCCAGGCGCCCGCTGCGCCCACAACGCGCTGTACTGGTCGCAGGGCGAGTACACCGGTATCGGTTGCGCCGCCCACTCTCACCAGGCCCTGCCCGACGGTTCGGCGAGGCGGTGGTGGAACGTCCGGACACCGGAGCGCTACTGCCGCCTGGTAGAGGCCGGGGCCAGCACCGAGGCGGCCGGGGAGAGGTTGGGCCCCGCCGAGCGCGTGTGGGAAAGGACGATGCTTTCGCTGCGCACATCCGCGGGCGTGCCAGCTGGTCTGGTCCCCGACGAACTCGTCGACCAGGGCCTGATGGCCTGGATGCGACCGTCGGGCGGGCTCGGCGGAGAGCGGGCCGTCTTGAGCCCTCGAGGCCGTTTGCTGGCGAGCGAGGTGGCGCTGCGCTTGCGGTGCGCACCGACGCCGGTACCTGTCGCGACGCACTAGCCGCTGGGCTTGGGCCCAGTCCCCGAAGGGACCGGTCGCAGGGGCGATCTAGGATCCTGGCCAGAGGTTCTTTGCCTGAGGAGGCCCGGACGGCTAGCGGCGAACGCAGTGACGCTGATCAACCGGAGGCCGGCGCGCCACCAGCGGGCCTAGTGGCACCCCAGGTGCCCGGGGGCGCAGACGACCTGCCTACGATGCCGCCCCCCGTGCGGGGTGGGGGCCCGAGGTTGCGTTGGGCCACTGGGAGCGAGCTCGACCAGCGGGCCGGCGCGCCGTCGGGGCGGGCCGGTGCTGCTCGTGGCCGTACCGGCTCGTCGGCTGGCCGTACGCCCACCCCGCCTCGCGGGTACAGGCGCTCGCCCCGGGCGCCGCATGTTGCAGCGGTGGTTGACGCTCCCCGGGCCCGCGCCGTGCCGGCTGTCGCCGCGCCTTATGCCGCCACGGTCCCCGTGCCGCCAGTCGGGCGCGAGGCTTCGCCTGCCAGCGGCACCGACGGGCCCACGTCGCCGATCGGTGACGGCCAAGCGAGGCTGGCGGAGGGCGCGCCAAGCGCTGCCGGTACCCGTGCCGTTGCTGCTGCCGACGGCTACGAGGGGACCATCGCGACTGTGGTGTACTCGCCGCGGCATCGCTTCCGAGGCAAGTGGGCCTTGGTGACGTCAGGCGTACTGGTTGCAGCCGCGGTCGCCACCGGCGCCATTGCCACCGCCGGCCGGTTGGGCCCCAGGGCCGGCGCGCCGCCCGGGGGCAGCACGTCGGCCCAGTGGCGGCCGGTACTGTCCGTCGCGGGCAAGCCACCCTCGGCCGCGTTTGCTTACCTGCTCGCCGCCGACAACGCTGCTCGCTCCCACGCGTCGGCCGCTACCGCGGCCGCCTGCGATATGCAGGCCCCGGGCGTGGCGGCCCGTGGTGCAGCCCTAGCCACGTTGCACGAGGCTGCCGGCGTCGAAGACTGGGTGGCCGCGACTCTGGCGGGCGACCGGGCGCGGATGCTCGCGCTTCGCCACGGCCCGGCCTTGTCGACCCTCCTCGCGCAAGCCGCTCGCAGCTCCGCCTTAGCCGACGCGGACCTGGCAATGTGGGTTCAGGACCTCGACGCTACGGGCTGCTACAGCGCGCCGACGAACAACTTCCACTACCAACAGGCGCAGCTGCAACTGCAAGTCGCCTCGTCCGCGCAAGGCCAGCTCGAGAGCGACTGGCGGCTCAACCAAAACCATTGAAAGGTGCCGAGAACACGCGGCGCCCGCATGGAGGGTAAGATGGCCTACCGTGAGCGAGCCCATCGAGTGGATCGGCACGCCTGAGGCGTGCGCCCGCCTGGGAGTCACCTTGCGTACTCTTTACCGTTTCATTGACGAAGGTCAGCTGCCGGCCTACAAGATGGGACGCGTGATACGCCTTCAAGCGCACGAGGTTGATGCTTTTATCGAAGCCGCGCGGATCGCGCCCGGGACGCTCGAGCACCTCTACCCCGACCCCAAACCTCGGGCCACCGATGGCGGCCATGGTACTGAGCAAGGATGAGCGGCATTCCCGATTGCATCTTCTGCGAGGTGGTCGCGGGTCGGGTCCCCTCGCGCCAGGCGTACGCCGGGCCACTTGTGTACGGCTTTCACGATCTGCAACCTGTCACGCCGGTGCATGTGCTGCTCGTGCCCCGCGCCCACGTGGCCAGCGTGGCCGAGGTCACTTCCGATCAGGCTGCTGCGCTCGCCGAGATGATGATGGCGGCCAAGATGGTGGCCAACGAGGAGGGCGTTGCCAACAGTGGCTATCGCCTTGTGTTCAATGTCGGCGAACACGCCGGGGCAAGCGTGCCTCACCTGCACATGCACCTGCTCGGGGGGCGCCGGCTCTCTTGGCCGCCCGGCTGAACCTGGCCGGCTGAACCTGGCCGGCTGAACCTGGCCGCCCGGGGGCGAGTGCGCCGGACAGCAACCGCTGTCCATGACCAATGCGGGCCGCTCGGCGGCCCCGGCCACTACTCTGGTTGACCACACGTGTCCGTAACCGTTACCGTTCCCAACCACCTCATGGCCGGGTTGGTCGGCCCGCTAAACGAGAACCTGCGTTCCCTCCAGGACGCATTTGGCGGCGCCCGCATTATCGCTCGCGGTAACGAGCTGAACATTGAGGGTGACGACGCCGCGACGGTCGCCCGGCTCGTCGAGGAGCTCCGCCTCCTTCTCGAGCACGGCCAAGTCGTGGATCCGGGTGTGGTTGCCCGCACGATCGACATCCTTCGCGCGGACGAGCGCCCCTCGGAGGTGCTGACCGCCGAGATCCTACGTTCGGCACGGGGCCGGTCGGTACGCCCCAAGTCCGGCGGGCAGAAACGCTATGTCGATGCGATCGCCAACAACATCATCACCTTTGGCATAGGCCCGGCCGGCACGGGGAAAAGCTACCTCGCCGTGGCTTTGGCGGTGCAGTCACTACAAGCGAAGTCGGTGGAGAGGATCATCATGACACGGCCCGCCGTCGAGGCGGGGGAGAGGCTCGGGTTCCTGCCCGGGGACCTCATGGCCAAGATCGACCCGTACCTGCGCCCTCTTTACGACGCTCTTTACGACATGCTCGGCACCGAAGGAGCTCGACGTCTGCTGGACAATGGCACGGTCGAGGTGGCGCCGCTGGCTTACATGCGCGGCCGCACGCTCAACCGCAGCTTCATCATCCTCGATGAGGCGCAAAATGCGACGCCGGAACAGCTGAAGATGTTCCTGACCCGGATCGGATTTGGCTCCAAAGTCGTTGTCAACGGGGACATCACCCAGGTGGACCTGCCCGGGGGGCGCTCCGGGCTGGCCGAACTGCACCAGATCTTAGACGGCATAGAGGGGATCGAGTTCGTCCGCCTTACGAGCCGTGACGTTGTGCGGCACCGTATCGTGGCGGACATCGTCTCCGCCTACGACGCCTACGGGACCTCGAGGCTCCAACCCCAAGACAGGTGAGCATCGGTGGCTGTTGAGGTTTTTGCCGCAGACGAACAGAGCGATCATCCCGTCGATACCCTGCGCTGGGCTCGTCTCGCCGAAGCGGTGGTAGCGGAGGAGCAACTGGCCGGCGACGCCGAATTGTCCGTCCTGTTCGTCGACGAGCGCTCGATCGCCGAGCTGAATTCTCATTTTCTTGGTAAGGATGAGCCGACCGACGTCCTCGCCTTCCCGATCGACGAAGAGCCCGTCGAAAGCGGTCGCTCTCCGGACTCGGGTGGCACAGGGCCGGGTATGCCGGCCGAGCCTGAGGACATGCCTGTGTTGCTCGGGGACATCGTCATCTGCCCCGCGGTCGCGTTCCGCAACGCCCCCGAGCACGCCGGTACCTACGAGGACGAGATGGCACTACTGCTGGTGCACGGCCTGCTCCATCTCATGGGTATGGACCATGACGAGGACGAGGAGGCCGAGGAAATGGAGGCCAAAGAGCGCGAGCTGCTCGCCCGCCACTACGCCCCCATCCGCCCCGAGGCGTGGCAAGAGCGGCCGGGACCAAATGCAGACGACGGGGCAGGCGAACCGGAGACGGCAGGACAGCAGGGCATGGCCCCCGGCACCCACGAGCCCGGGGAGGCCCGTGGCGACGCGGGCGGGCCTGGTGGAGCGGCGAGCGGGGACGGCTCAGCCGGGCAGGAGTAAGCACAATGCTCGCCACGGCCCGTTTCTCAGCGGTCGATTCGGCCTTGCTGGCCGTCGTAGTTGTGCTGATATTCCTGTCCGCGCTGTTCGCCTTGTCCGAAACGGCGATCACCCGGATGTCCAAGGTAAAGGCCATGGCATTGGCTGAGGGGCACCGCCGCGGCGCCAAGGCCCTGCTCAGGATCGTCGAGCACCCCGAGCGCAACCTCCCGGTAATCCTGTTCGCTCTTCAGATCTGCACCTTGGTGGCGGCAACGATGGTCGGTGTGGTTGCCGACCGGGTGTTTGGCCCCTGGGGCGTGGTTGCGGCGACGTCGTTCGAGATCGTGGTGATCTTTGTCTTTGCTGAGCTGGCCCCCAAAATCTGGGCGGTCCAGCACTCGGAACGGGCCGCGTTGCTCACGGCCCCGTTCCTCGTGGCTCTGGTTGGCTTCCCGCTCCTGCGCTGGTCCACGCACGCGCTCATCAAAGTGGCCAACCTGGTACTGCCGGGCAAGGGCCTAAAAGAGGGCCCTTATGTCACCGAGGACGAACTTTTGGCCATGGCCGACACGGCTGCCGAGGAGGAGGTGATCGAGCGGGAGGAAAGGAAATTGATCCACTCGATCATCGATTTTGGCGACACGGTGGCACGCGAGGTAATGGTGCCGAGGCCGGACATGGTTACCGTGGCAGCGGCGGCGGCCGTGCACGAGGCCGCCGACGTGGCCTCGGCGGCCGGCTTCAGCCGGATCCCGGTTTATGGCCGAGGTATCGACGATATCGTGGGTGTCGCCTACGTGAAGGACCTGATGCGGGCCGAACGAGAGGGGCGTGCCAACGCTCCCATCACAGAGGTGGTGCGCCCGGCCCAGTTTGTGCCGGACAGCAAGCGGATCGCCGAGGTCATGCGAGAAATGCAAGCTGGCAAGCACCATATGGCCATCGTCGTTGACGAGTACGGGGGCACGGCAGGGCTCATTACGCTCGAAGACGTGCTCGAGGAACTCGTAGGCGAAATTTCGGACGAGTACGACGTCGACCGGCCGCGGGCGGAGTACCTCGACGATGGCCAACTGCGCGTGGACGGGAGCTTGCCCATAGACGAAGTCAATGAAATAGCAGGTTTCGAACTTCCTCACGGCGATTGGGACACCGTTGGCGGGTTGCTCTACAGCCTGCTCGGCCACGTCCCGGTGGAGGGCGAATCGGTTAAGTGCGACGGGCACCTGCTGGTGGCCCAAAAAGTCGACGGGCGCCGGATCGCGCAGGTCCTCATCAGCGATCAACCGGAGCCGGCGGCTGCAGTAGACGAGCAGCACGAAAGTGCCACTCCCGATGACTGACGTGGAGGTCAGCCACTGCGGGGTGATCGCCCTGGCGGGGCGGGCCAACGTCGGCAAGTCGACGTTGCTCAACGCGATCGCGGGCCGCAAGGTGGCCATAGTCTCAGACAAGCCCCAGACCACCCGCAACCCGGTGCGGACGGTGCTCACTGTTGGCCGCGCCCAGGCGGTGTTTGTCGACACCCCTGGCCTGCACAAAGCGAGGACGTTGCTCGGCCAGCGCCTCAATCGGACGGCGGGCGGAGCCGCCCAGGACGCGGACCTTATTGTCCAGGTGGTAGACGGTAAAGCGGGCGCTGGTGGGGGCGACTTGTACGTGGCCGAGCACCTCCCGGCGCGCCACGTGTGTGTGGTCAACAAGGTGGACGGCCTACCCGCTGCCCAGGTGCTCGACCAGCTGAAAACGGTGGGAGAATGGGGTTTCGACGACTACTTCCCGGTCTCGGCGCGGACGGGCTCGGGGGTGAAGGAACTGGTGACGGCGCTGCTCGCGCGACTGCCCGAGGGCCGTTTCCTGTACCCGGCCGCCAGCGACGGCCCTGCCGTTGCCGACGTCGATGACCGTGCTTGGGTTGGGGAACTGGTCCGCGAGCAGTTGCTCGGCATCGCCCGGGACGAGCTCCCCTACAGTATTGCTTGCCGGGTGACGGATTGGGACTGGCCGTACATCCGCTGCGAGATCCTGGTCGAGCGGGAGTCACAAAAGGGCATCGTGATCGGACGGGGGGGTTCGGTACTGAAGCGGGTCGGGACAGCGGTGCGCTCGCAACTGCCGCCTGGGGCCTACGTCGAACTGTCGGTCCGGGTGGCACGTGACTGGCAGCACAAATCGAGCGCCCTGGAGCGGCTCGGCCTCTGAGGGCTGTGGCGCGGCGGGCCGGGACCGCGTTCGACCTGACCGGCGAGCCAGGACCGGAGGTGGCCGGTGCGCCCTGGGCCGCCCGGCGGGGGTAGCGTTCAACAATGGACCTGGACCAGGCCGGCCTTGACCCCAAGCGCATGCCGCGTCACGTGGCCTGCGTCATGGACGGCAACGGGCGCTGGGCGACCAGACAGGGCCTGCCGCGGACCGAGGGCCACCGGGCAGGCGAAGAGGCATTGCTTGACGCCTCGAAGGGGGCGGTCGAGCTTGGCATTGAGTTTTTCACGGTCTATGCCTTCTCGACCGAGAACTGGCGCCGTCCCCATGAGGAGGTCCGCTTCTTGCTGAGCGTCATCGCCGACGACCTGCTGACGCGGCGCCGCGACGAGCTGCATGACCTTGGCGTGCGGATCTGTTTTTCAGGGCGGCGCGACTGGCGGGTACCGAAATGGATCTTGCGCAAGATGGACGACACCGTCGAGATGACCAAGCACAACCGGGTCATGACGCTGACCGTGGCCTTTAATTATGGCGGCCGGGCCGAGATAGTTGACGCTGCTCGCGCCCTCGTGGCCGAGGGGCTCAGGCCCTCCCAGGTGGACGAGCGGGCACTGCGCAAGCACCTGTACCATCCCCACCTACCCGACCCCGACCTGTTCATACGCACCTCGGGCGAGTACCGGATATCGAATTTCTTGTTGTGGGAGATCGCATACAGCGAGCTGGTGTTCATGGACGTGCTGTGGCCCGATTTCCGCCGGGAGCATTTGTGCCAGGCAGTGCGCGAGTACCAGCAGCGCGAGCGCCGTTTCGGCTTGACCGGAGACCAGCGCGACCAGGGCGGCTTGCCCTCCTGAGCTCTTCGCAGCCCGTGGCACTAGAGCGTGTGCAGCGAGCGCAACCGCCTTTCGATGTGGGTCTCGAGCGAGACCGAGGCGAGGTGGGCCACCTCGCCTGTCACCGCGCCGGCGGGCACCTGCAGGGCGCGGCCGAGCTGCCCGCCCAGGATCCAGCCCACCAGCTCCAACGCGGCCGGGCTCAGGGGCAGGCCACGCCGGCAGGACCGGCACAGCGTCCCGCCTTCGGCGATGTCGAAGGCCACGAGGTCGGCGGCGGTCGGCCGAGTGCCGCAGCGCGCGCAGGCGTCGAGGATGGGGCCGGCACCGTCGAGCAATAGCAGCTTCCAGTAAAAAGAGGCCACGACCAGTGGCCCGGGGTGGCCCACCAGCGCCCGCAGGGCGCCGGTGAGCAGGCGGTACAGGGGCATGGACGGTTCTTGCTCTTGGGCTACCTGCTCGGTAGCTTCGGCCATCGCGAGGCCCTGGGACAGCCGGTTGAGGTCCTCGCGGAGCGCGCGCCATGGCTCGATCATCTCGGCCTGACTGACAATATCCAGCTCGCGGCCCTCATAAAGGAGCAGCTCGACGTGGCTCAATGGTTCGAGGCGGCCGCCGATCCGGCTCTTGGTGCGACGGATGCCCTTGGCGACGGCTCTCACCTTGCCGTGCCCGGGCGTGAGCAGCACGACGATGCGGTCGGCCTCGCCCAACTTGTAGGTCCGCAGTACGACCCCTCGGTCACGGTATAGCGACATGCGTGTAACTATCTTTCCACGTGTGCTCGCGCCCGGTTACGATGCGCGTGCCTTTGGCACGCTGCAGGCGGCGCTGGGCCCACTAGCCTGCCTGCATGCCCGTAACGATGGACGAACTGGTCCGCCTGTGCAAAGGCCGGGGATTTGTGTACCCCTCCGCCGAGATTTATGGCGGCTTCCGCTCGACCTACGACTACGGGCCGCTCGGAGTGCTCATGTACCGCAACGTGAAAGACGCCTGGTGGCGTTCTATGGTCCAGCTGCGCCGCGAGGTCGTTGGACTGGACGCCGCCGTGCTCTCGAGCCCGCGCATCTGGGAGGCATCAGGCCATCTGGCAAATTTCACCGACCCGCTGGTCGATTGCCGCTCGTGCAAGCAACGCTTCCGGGCCGACCACCTCGAACCGGGCGCCGACGGCCGGCCCGCGTGCCCGAACTGCGGCGGCACGGACTTCACCGAAGCCCGGCCGTTCAACTTGATGTTCAAGACCTATGTCGGCCCGGTGGAGGACGACGCCAATGTGGCTTACCTCCGCCCCGAGACCGCACAGGGGCACTTCGTCAACTTCGCCAATGTGCTCCAGTCCGAACACCTTAAGCCACCGTTCGGCACGGCGCAGATTGGCAAGTCCTTCCGCAACGAGATAACGCCCGGAAATTTTGTGTTCCGCACCCGGGAGTTCGAACAAATGGAGCTCGAGTACTTCGTGCCTCCGGCCGAGGCGGGCAAATGGTTCGAATACTGGTGCAACGAGCGCTTCGAGTGGTACGTGCGCCTGGGCATCCCAAGGGAAATGTTGCGCCTTCGCCCGCACACCCCCGAGGAGCTCTCGCATTATTCCGCGGGCACGGCGGACATAGAGTTCCTGTTCCCCTGGGGTTGGGGTGAGCTCGAAGGTATCGCCAACCGCACCGATTACGACCTCAAGGCCCATGCCAAGGCGAGCGGTGAGACGCTCGAGTATTTCGACCCGGTCTCGGGCGAGCGCTACGTCCCTTACGTGATCGAGCCTGCGGCCGGCCCCGCCCGCACGATGATGGCCTTCATGATCGCCGCCCACACCATCGACGAGGTCGGCGGCGAGGAGCGGACCGTGCTCAAGCTGCACCCGCGGATCGCACCCTTCCAAGTCGCTGTCCTGCCGCTGTCCAAAAAAGACGCATTGACGCCGGTGGCCGCAGAGGTGCTCGAGCTGCTCCAGCCGGTTACCATGTGTGATTACGACGACACCCGCTCCATAGGACGGCGTTACCGCCGCCAGGACGAGGTCGGCACGCCCCTTTGCGTCACGGTGGACTTCGGTTCGCTGGAGGACAAGGCGGTCACGATCAGGGACCGGGACACCACCGAACAGGAGCGCGTCCCGATCAGCCGGCTGGTGGAGGCGGTCTCGGCTCGCCTGGCCTGGTAGCGCGACCGGGCACGGTCACTGCGCCCGCTTAATCTGGACGAGTGGGCATTGTCGGTGAAGACGTCGAGCGGGTCAGGTCGGCGACCGACATAGTGCAGCTCGTCAGCCAGAAAGTGGCGCTGCGCCGGGTGGGGGCGCGCTGGGTCGGCCTCTGCCCGTTCCACACCGAGAAGACCGGTTCGTTCAATGTGAACGCCGAGCTCGGGCGCTATTACTGCTTCGGCTGCACGGCGCGGGGGGACGCGATCAGCTTCCTGCGCGAGACCGAGCACCTCGACTTTCGGAGCGCGGTCGAGGCGCTCGCGGCGGCCGCCGGGGTCACGCTCCGCTACGACGGCGGCGACCCGCTGGCAGGCCCCGCTCGCAAGCACGCGACCGAGCTGGGAGACGCCTTGGCACGCGCCGTTGCCTGGTACCACGAGCGCCTGATGCGTGGCGCCGATGCCAAGTCGGCCCGCAAGTACCTGCGCTCGCGCGGTTACGACGCCGAGACCGTGAAGCATTTCAGCTTGGGCTGGGCACCCGAAGGTTGGGACACGCTCGTGCGCGAGGCGGGGGTGCCCCTGGACCAGCTGTCCGAGGTGGGGCTGGCGTTCCGGAACCGGGCCGGACGCTGGAACGACTCGTTCCGAGAGCGCGTGCTCTTTCCTATCTATGACGCGGCGGGCCACGCCGTCGGCTTGGGGGGCCGCGTCCTGCCTGGTGGCCCGGGCCCCAAGTACAAAAACACCCAGGCTACCCCGTTGTACGACAAGAGCCGTGTCCTTTACGGTCTGAACTGGGCCAAAGCGGCCATCGTGGAGCGAGGCCAGGTGGTGGTCTGCGAGGGCTACACCGACGTCATCGGCCTGCACCGGGCAGGTGTGACCGAGGCGGTGGCGACGTGTGGCACCGCGCTCGCCGAGGGCCACGTCAAGCTCCTGGTGGGCTTCTCGCGGCGCATCGTGCTGGCCTACGACGCCGATTCCGCAGGGCAGGGGGCTGCCGAACGCTTCTACGACTGGGAACGGCGCTTCGGCGCCGACATATTCGTCGTGGCGCTCCCGGCGGGGGCGGACCCCGCTGACGTGGCGCAGTCAGACCCCGCGCTGCTGAGCAAGGCGGTAGCCGAGGCGACCCCCTACCTGGGCTTTCGCCTGCGCCGCCTGTTCGAGGCCGGCGACCTACGCAATCCTGAAGGCCGGGCCAAGCTGGCCGAAGCAGCCGTTGGGATGGTGGCCGAGCACCCCGACGAGCTGGTCCGGGACCAGTACCTGATGCAGGTAGCTGACCGGTGCCGGTTGAGTGTCGAGCGCCTGCGTGTGTTGGCCCGCGGCGAGCGTCTGGGCGCGGGGGCGGGGCACACCAAACGGACGCTGGAACAGACGAGGTCTTCGGGTGAGCCCCGCCGGCCCCCGGCCGCGGGCCACCGGCCGCGCGTCCCACCCCCCGAGATGGAGGTGTTGCGGCTCGCCCTGCACCATCCCGACCAGGTCGCTGACTTCCTCGATGCCCGGCTCTTCGGTTCGGAGCTGGGGCGTACCGCTTACGAGCAGCTCGCATCGGCAGTGACGCTGCATGACGCCATCGAGGGCGCCAGCGCCGAGGTCGCCAACCTGCTCAGCCAGCTCGCCGTCGAGGATAGCGGTCTCGGCCCGCACGACGTGCTGCGCCGCCTCATCGATGGCGCCACGGTGCGCGCGCTCGCCGACATCCAGCGTCAGGCGCGCACAAGCGGTGAGCTCACACTGTCGGCGCTCAGCGCGCCGCTCCAGCTCGGCCTACAACGGCTCCGCACGATAGAACCGGGCCCGACCGCCGAAGCCGAGCTGGCCGAGGTCGAACGCCAACTTCTGGGCCTGCTCCTGAGCACCCCTTTTACGACCGCATAGCTTGTTTTGTCAGCTTATTTGTTCGCTGCGCTGACGCCACTTGCTAGCCTTGTTACAGGGAAATTGTCGTGAGACGCCCCGGGCCGGAAGGCAAAAGGCCAGAAGGCAAGAGGGAGGCAACTGACAGCCGGTGAGAGCGCCGTTCACCTCCTCGGGAGAGCCGACCGCCGAGTTCATCGCGCTGCTTTTGCTCGGGCGTGATCGCGGCTACCTGACCCCTGATGACCTCATGACGGTGCTCGAGGGCGTGGAGCCGCGACCCGAGCTGATCTCGGTGGTGATCGACCGCATCACAGCTGAGGGCATCGAGTGGCGAGAGCAGGGCGAACTGCTCTCGGACGAAGGGCTGGACAGGCTCGCCGCCGAAGTGATCGGTGATGCCCACTTGGTGCACCGTTCCCGCAGCGCCCGCCTGTTCGGCGCGGAACGTGCGCGGCCGACTGAGGAGGCGGACGGGCAGCCGGCTGTCCCGGGCCCGGGCACCGTGGAGGCGACGGACGAGGCCGACCCCGCCGGCCGAGCTCTGTTGCGGCGCCGCAACCGTGACCCGTTCCGCAGCGCCAAGCGCCTTTCGGTAGCCGGGCTCGAACTGGACGTCGGCGTCGCCGGTGCGGGCGGGTCGGACTCGGTGCGCGCCTACCTGAAGGAGATCGGTCGCGTCCGGTTGCTCTCCGCCGAGCAGGAGGTCGCCCTGGCCCGCTGCGTTGAGCTGGGCCGGGGAGCGGCGGCCCGTTTGGACCTGATCGACCTGCTCGAGCCGGGCTCGACGGGCTCGACGGGCGCTCTGGGCTCGGCGGAGCCGACGCCTCCGGTGCAGGCCAACAAGGACCAGCGTGACGCCGACGAGCGCATCCGGGCCGAAGGAGCCGTGGCCAGGCAAGTCCTGGTCGAGGCCAACCTGCGGCTGGTGGTGTCGGTTGCCAAGTGGTACCGCAACCGGGGCATGTCGTTCTTGGACCTCATCCAGGAGGGCAACCTCGGGCTGATGCGGGCGGTCGAGAAGTTCGACTACACCAAGGGTTTCAAGTTCTCCACGTATGCCACGTGGTGGATCCGCCAGGCGATAAGCCGGGCCATCGCAGACCAAGCGCGCACGATCCGGATCCCGGTGCACATGGTCGACAGCATCAACACCGTCATCCGCGCCCAGCGCGGCCTGCTCCAGGAGTGGGGCCGGGAGCCGACCATCGAGGAGGTTGCCCAGCGGGCCGAGATGACGCCCGCCCGGGTCAGGGACATCCTGCGGATCAACCAGGACACCGTGTCGCTCGAGCAGCCGCTCGGGGAGGACGACTTCAGCCTGTCCGACACTCTGGAGGACGAAGCGGTCCCCTCGCCCGGCGATGCGGCGGCTCGGGCCATGCTGGCCGAGGCGGTGCGCAATGTCCTGGCCGACCTGTCCGAACGCGAGAGGATGGTCGTCCGGTTGCGCTTCGGCCTCGAAGACGGCCAGGTGCGGACCCTCGAGGAGGTGGGCAAGGAGTTCGGCGTGACCCGCGAGCGGGTGCGCCAGATCGAGTCCAAAACGCTCGCCAAGCTGCGCCAGCCCGTGCGCAGCGGCCAGCTCAAGGACTACCTCGTCAACTAGCGCGACCCCACTCGGGGTGAGCCCGTCCGCGAGGTGGTAGCGTGTCCGGGAGTCTTTCCGGGGTAGCTCAACCGGCAGAGCGGGTGGCTGTTAACCACTAGGTTGAGAGTTCGAGTCTCTCCCCCGGAGCGTTCTTGGGTGGCGGGTCAGAGAGCAGGAATGGCCTTTGACCTGCGGTAACGTATGACGGTAGTTACCCGTCCGTGACCGTTAGAGGCCGTTGAGGCGAGTCCTACGAGTCACGCGAGTCCTGTCTGGGTCAAATCGCGGCGTGCGGTGAGGTTTACGACGGTGCCTGTAGCAAGAGAATTGGCCGTCTTTTGGCGGAGCGCGTCGAGCTGTTCTGAGAGCTTGGCTTGAGCGCCCTCAAAGAGGTGGCCATACACACGCAGAGTGAAGGCAGCTAGCGGGTTGGCACCGAGGTCGATCAGGAGGCTGGCGTGGCTGTGCCTGAGGTCATAGGTCCTGATCGTCTCAGGCAGCCCGGCGGCACGCAGCGCCGGCAGGACGACGGTCTCCCTGAAGTGGTCCCGGTGGAGGGGGTTGTGTTGGCGTGTCTGAAAGAGCCACGCGCCCCTGTCGGGGTGGCCCCTAGCCGTCAACATGGCGGCCAGGTCCGCGCACAGCCACGCCGGGATTGGCACCGTGCGGTCGCCGGCATCGGTCTTGGGCGGCCCCTCGACCATTTGCCACGGCTCGTCGCCGTAGCCGTGCACGGGCATGAAGGTGCGCCTGACGCTGACGGCATGCCGGACGAAGTCCACGTCACGCACCTTTAGGCCGCAGAGCTCAGCCGGGCGCAAGCCGGCAAACACCAGGAGCCAGACAGCCGGCTTGTAAGGGTCCGCCAAGGGCGAAGGGCCGAGTGGCTACTTCTCGGTGACCGCGTCGAGAACTGGCTTGACATCGAGAAGGGGCGTCCCGTCAACCGCCTCGAGAGGGTAGACGAGGACGCGCACTCCATCCCGAGCTTGCACGTTTACCCTGTGCAGGCCGATCGGATTCGGCCGATCGGACGAACGAGTGCTGAAGACGCCGTGGAGGCCCCGGGCCTCGTCGTCTTCGGGGTAGGTGACGAGCACGTCCCGCTGTGCGCGGTCAAGCCAGGTGAGCACGATCAACTCGTCGCCTTCATGCACGTTGGCAAGGGCGCCGGCGACCTGGTCAAAGAAAACGAGCCAAGCTGGCGGCGCACCCTCGTCCCCTTGTCGAGGCGCGTCCGCGATTTTGACCAAGGACGACTCTACCCGGCCAATCGGGGACAGCCTGTACGACGCACGGCTTGCCGAACGGTTTCGTCGGGGCCTCCTCGGCCCCAGTACGGCATCGACGAGCGCGTCGGCTCGAGCGGGCTCTAGGGGTTCGGCGGTCATGAGCAGCCGGTAGAAGAGCGCGCCGAGGAGCGCGGCAGTTGCTAGCTCTGCGTCAGTGCCGGCGGCGAAATCGCCTTGCGATGTACCCTCCTTTACCGCACCTACCAAGCTCTGGCGGCGCTGGTCGTTATAGCGGTAGTGGAAGTCCCTGAGGCGCGGGTCCCTGGCCGCCCCTTCGACGAGGGCTGGCATACAGCGAGCAAACGTCGGCTCGACAAGGACCTCGGCCACATGCCGGACAAGCCGCTCCACTCGCCCACGGGCAGTTGACCCTTCCAGGCTCGGCACGATCTCGATATGCGCAGACTCGAACGCGTCGGCGATCAAGGACACCTTGTCCCGCCAGTGACGGTAAATGGTCGACTTGGCCACCCCGGCCCGCGCCGCCACGGCCTCAATCGTGAGCGCTCCATAGCCCACTTGGGCGAGCTCGTCCACGACAGCCTGCCTCACCACCCGCCGCGTCCGCTCTGTGCGCGGGTCAACCAGCTCACCCGCAGGGCGCTGGCTGGCGGGCGCGCCCGGCGTCTCGCTTACCATGGATATCGGCGACCTCCACTGTGCGACGTTGACGTAGCGCTGTGAAACGGTTACGTTTGATAGAGCATACAACACATCATAGGAGGGAGCCAGTGGTCACAGTTAGCGTGCGCTACTTCGTAAATGATGTCGACGAAGCCATCGACTTCTACACCCGCCTGCTCGGGTTCCGGGAAGTGATGCACCCTGCGCCGACCTTCGCCATGCTGTCCCGGGGGGAATTGCGGCTGGTGCTGAGTGTACCTGGCGGCGGCCCAGGGGGCGGACAAGCGATGCCGGACGGGAGCCTGCCCGCGCCAGGCGGCTGGAACCGCTTCACCTTGGAGGTCGAGGATCTGGCTGCATTAGTGCAGCAGTTGCGGCATCAAGGCGCCCGTTTTCGCAACGACATTGTCATGGGCGTCGGTGGCAAGCAGATCCTCCTGGAAGACCCATCGGGCAACCCGGTCGAATTGTTCGAGCCGACCCTCCCGGAAGCCCGTCTTTCCAACGGCCCGGCGTAGCCCTTGGGGCCTGCGGCGTGCAGAATGCCGTGTTCTGTGTCGGTCACAAAAGTGGTCCTCCTGCGAAGGAAACCGACATAACGAGGCCTCTTTGTGTCAAGAGGCTTTTTGAGATTTCTTTCGCTCTGTGAGGCGGGTTCTTGGACGCCTTGAAGTGGCACGGGGGCCTATGGTGGGGACGGGCTCGGGAGTGGCTTGTCCGAAGTGCCGGTGTTG
>DATJST010000431.1:0-15143 GCA_035503975.1 Acidimicrobiales bacterium
ACCGTGACCACCGTGACCGGCTTCGCCATGCTCTTGGCCTGCGTGCTCGGCGCTATCGTCGCCAACGGCGAGTTCCGCCACTCCACCGCCACCTTGACCTATCTGGCCGTCCCAAGACGGTCGCGAGTGCTCGCCGCCAAGACGGTCGCCGCGCTCAGCGTCGGGGCGCTGTTCGGGCTCGTCGCGGGGGCCATCGCCACCGGTGTCGGCCTCGTCTTTGTCGCTGTTCATGGGGACCACGTAGCACTCGGCACCGGTACCCTCATCGCGCACCTCGCCGGGGCGATCGTGGGTGCCGCCCTGCTCGGCGCACTCGGAGCCGCCGTCGGCTCGCTGGTCCGCTCGCAGCTGGCCACGGTGATCGGGATCTTCGTGTGGGCCATCATCGTCGAGTCGGTCGTCGGTGGCCTCTACACCTCCGTCCGGCCCTACCTGCCCTACACAGCAGCCACGACGCTCGCCGGGGCCAAGCTCGGCGGGGCGGCCTTCGGGCCGGCTCACGGGCTCAATGGTGGCGCCCCCCTACCGTTCGCCGCGGCCGCGATGTTCATCGCCGCCATCGCGACCGTCACTGCGCTGACCGCGTCCCGTACCACGCTCGGACGGGACATCACATGAGAAGACGTCGACCGCCGCCAAGGCCCGTTAGCACGTACGGGCCGAGCCGCCACCGGTCCTGTAAGGAGAGAACCGCCATGCATTACCAGATGCTCATGGCTACTACCCCGCTCGCCGCCACCGTCCACAATAGCAAGCATTTTCACATCGGACCCTGGGTCATCGTCCCGGTCCTCATCCTCATCGCCGTGATCGGCACACCGATCTACGTGATCAGGGACCGGCGTAAACGGCGCTACAACCCGCGGGCTCGGTGAACCGCCCCACCCGCCGCGCGAGCGCAGCGGGTCGGTGAGCGAGGCGGCTTTCTTCGACCACCTCCGCCAGGTCGGCGTCAGAGGCCTCGTCGCCGAACAGCTCGATGACTCGGACTATGTCGGGCTCGGTGAACCGCACCGCAGGACCAAGAAGTCCTCGGCACAAACTTGATGGGCGCGGCACCGACAAAGTTCATTCGGAGACCAGGAACCGCCCGATGGCGTCCGCCGCGGCCGTTCGCATCGACTCGATCACGTGGCTGTAGCGGTCCAGCATGACCTGGGTGGAGGCATGGCCGTGGCGTTCGCTCACCACTTTCGGGTGCACGCCGGCGAGCAGGGCGACCGTCGCCGCCGTATGCCTGAGGTCATGGAGGGTGATTTGCGGCAATCCCGCGCGGTCCTGCAGCGAGTGGAGGTCACGCGTCAACTGGGCCGGGTGGTAAGGGTCACCTAGCTCATCGACAAAAACGTACTCGGGGACGGTCGGCTCACCACGCTTCTCGGCTTCCGCCGCCATGGCCGCCCGATGCTCGCGGAGGATATCTCGGGTCGCGCTGTCGAGGTGAAGGACCCTCTTGCCCGACCGGGTCTTGGGGTCGTACTCCACCACTAGGTGGCCAGCGGTCGTCCGCGTGGTCCGCACCGCCAGCACCGGGGGGTCCCGGTCGAGCGCGACGTCTCGCCATCTCAGCCCAGCCAGCTCTGCCCTCCGCAGCCCGGTCGCCAACTCGAGGTGCCACATGGCCCGGAGGCGGTCACCCTCGGCGACCGACAAGAAGTGCCGCACCTGGTCGGGCGTGTAGACCGGTCGCTCCTCCGTGTCTTGGCGAGGCTTGTCGATGGCCTCCGCCAGGTTGCGTGAGATATAGCCCATTCGCACGGCATAGCTGAGGGCGTTGTGGAGAACGCCATGGATGTTGTGTACTTGGGTCCCCGACAACGGCTTGCCGCCCTGACCGCCGGAGCTGCGCAGTTCGGAGTACAACTTCTGGATATCGGCGGGGGTGAGGCGGTCCAGCCGGGCCGGACCGATCCGGGGCACGACATAGGCCCGCATCAGCCAGCCGTAGTTGCTGAAGGTCGAGGCCTTGCGGTTGGGACGCAACGCCTCCAGCCACTCGGCCGCCAGCTCCGCCACTGTGCGCCTAGCGCCGTAACGCAGCTTGCCGGTGTCGATGTCCACCTTGCACTGTGCCAGAGCCCGGCGAGCTTCGCGCTCGGTGACAAAGCCGCCGACCCGTCTCTGCCTTCGCTTGCCGTCGGGACCGGGCGGGAGGTCGACCCTGAAGAACCAGGACTCTCCTCGCCTGCCCACGTTGTCGGCCATGAGCCGCCCCACCCTCCTGTGTCCACCTGTGTCCACTGGGCACGCCCTTGAAAGGTTTGTGTCCAATCTGTGTCCAAGACGCTACAGGGGGTTAGGACGAGAACCCGATCGGCTGGCCAGTACCGCTTCTGACAAGCACTTCCGTCCGTGTCGGAGGGGGGACTTGAACCCCCACGGGCTTGCGCCCACTAGCACCTCAAGCTAGCGCGTATACCTATTCCGCCACTCCGACGTGGCGCCGGGATAGGCCGGCAGCCAGTCAGCATACAGCGCCGAGTGTCACCGTCACAGGGCCGCGCGTGGGATCGCACGTGTGTTCTCATCATGCTCAGTCGGTTGTCCGCCACCGGAAGAGGTACGCGGCCAACGGCGCCGATACCGCGATGAGAGCGACAGACCACAGGAGCGCCGCCGCCAGCGGGTGGTCAACCGGCCAGCCGCCATTTGGCACCGTTGGGTTCGGGTTGCCAAACAGGTCGCGGATCGACGACGTCACTGCGCTTACCGGGTTCCAGTCAGCGATCGTCCGCAGCCAGGACGGCATGTGATTGGTGGGTACGAGAGAATTGGAAACAAAAGCGAGGGGGAAGATGGCCACAAAGCCGATCGACATCGCCGACTCGGGAGCCTTGGCGACAAGGCCCAGGCACGCCGTGGGCCAGGTCAAGGCGTAGCTGAAAAGCAGGCCCACGCCAAATCCAGCCAAGATGGAGAGGATCCCGTGGCCAGGGCCGGGACGCCAACCGACGACGAGCCCGGTGAGCGAGACGATCACGCTGCACACTGCCGCCGACAACAGATCCGAGATCGTGCGGCCAACCAAGGCCGACGCCCTCCACATGGGTAACGTTCGGAAGCGTTCGACCATGCCCGTAGACAGATCGGTAGCAAGGCCCACCCCCGTGCCCATCGAGGAAGTGACCAAGTTCATTGTGAGCAGGCCCGCGATAGCGAAGTCTGTGTAGCTCCCGTGGTCGGGCAGGACCATGCCGGAGCCAAATATATAAACAAAGAGCACCGTAAAGAGCACAGGCTGCACGGTGACGTCGGAAAGCTGCATGGGCTCGCGAGCGATGTGGATCAGGTTCCGCCTGGTCATCACCCAGACGTCCTTCAGGTGGGACGCGACGAGGCCCAAGCGACCGGTGCTGGCCGTGCTGGTCAAGGCCGCTCCAGTCGCCGTCGTCCCCGAGCCGTGCCGGTGCACCGCGGCGGCGGCCGAGGCCGCCCCGGCGGGGGGCGCGGCGAGGTCGAACTCGGTCATGCTGCCTTTACCTCCTGGGTGTTCTCGGCCGAGTGGCCGGTAAGGGCGAAGAAGACATCGTCGAGGGAAGGCTGGCGCACCTCAACGTCATCGACGGTTATGCCGGCGTCGTCGAGGGCGCGTACGACGGCCGTAGCCAAGCCGGTCCGAGCGACCACAGCTGCCGAAAAGTGCCGGGCTTCCTCGCTCGAACGCACGGGCCCGCTTACAAATTCCGCCAGGGCCGAGGCCACCAGTTCTGGAGCGAAACTCTGGCTCATGGTGACTTCGAGCCGGGCTCCCCCGATCGAGCGCTTGAGCTCGACAGGGGCGCCCTCGGCAATCGCCCGGCCGTGGTCCACGACGACCACGCGATCGGCAAGCTGGTCGGCTTCGTCCAGGTACTGCGTAGTTAGCAAGACGGTCACGCCACGGGCGATGAGGCCCCTTATCACGTCCCAGACCTCGGCCCGGCTGGTCGGGTCGAGCCCTGTGGTGGGTTCGTCGAGGAACAGCACGGGCGGCGAAGCCACCAGGCTGGCGGACAAGTCGAGACGGCGGCGCATGCCACCCGAATAGCCTTTGACCACTCGCCCACCGGCATCAGCGAGGTTGAAGGCGTCTAACAACTCGGTCGCTCGAGCCGCCGCCGCCCGCCGGCTCAGACCCGAGAGCTGGCCGGCCATGATGAGGTTTTGGCGCCCGGTGAGGAGCCCGTCCACGGTGACGTCCTGCGCCGTAACCCCGATCTGGCGGCGGACAAGTGCTCCCTGGTGGTTGACATCGAAACCGGCCACGCGCGCCGTACCCGCGTCAGGGACGGTACGGGTGGTCAGGATGCGCACGGCCGTGGTCTTGCCCGCCCCGTTTGGGCCAAGCAGCGCCAAGATGGTGCCTTCGGGCACGCTCAGGTCGAGCCCAGCGAGGGCCTTCACTGAGCCATAGGACTTAGTGAGCCCGGTGGCTTCTATCATCACGGTCATGACATCGATCCTCCTCTTACTTGCCGGACGGTAAGTTCCACCCTAACATCCTTACTTGCCGACCGTCAAGTACAATGGTGACATTATGAGCGAGCAGCCGAGCCCGTTAGGTGCCACCGCAAAACGGGCGGGCCCGAGCACACGCGACCGTGTCCTCGACGCCGCTCTCGACCTGTTCATCGAGCAGGGCTACGACAAGGCGTCGCTCAGGGAACTCGCCGAGCGCATGGGCTTCACCAAGGCCGCCCTCTACTATCACTTCAAAAGCAAGTCCGCCATCTTGAGTGCGCTCCACCTACGCATGCACGGCCTGCTGGACATTCCCATGTCCATCCTCGACGGCGGGCCGCCGAGCCTCGAGAACTTCGAGAAGTTCCTGGACGCCTTCATCGAACAGATCCAAGCCAACCAGAAGCTGTTCATACTGCACCGCGTCAACCAGGCCGCGCTCGCCCAGATGCACCTCCAAGGGCACGAGGGCGCGCACCAAGAGCTCGAAGACGACGCTCAGAGGATCTTCTCGGACCCCTCGCTCTCCCCGGACGAACGCCTGCGCATGATGGCCGCGTTCGCTGTGGGGTTTGTCGTCCCGATGATGGCGGCCTTCGTGGCGGTCGAGCCTGTCGGCAGTACCGAAGTCGTGGCGGTCGATCAGCTCAAGCGGTTAGTGCACCAGGTGCTGCGGGCCGAGTAAGAGCTGCGGGGGTTGGTGACCGTACGGCCCGTCGAGAGCCGCCGGTCGCGGCCCTTTACCGGGGAGGTCCGGGACGCCGCTTCGGGCGCTTCGGCCGGGCGGGCATCCGGGCGCCGGCGACCGCCTCCGCCACCTTTCAGCCGGCCAAGGACCATCCGCCAGGCCACCTCCATGAACGCCGCCTGTTCGGGTGTACCCACCAACTGGTGTACCTCGACGTGGCAGGCGAGAGCGCCTTCCGCGCCGGCGCCGGGCGGCCGGATGAGCGACAGGCGGACGTAACCGACCATTTCGCGTCCCGGTACGGGGACGTTGTCGTCGTCGAAGTCCCAGCGCATGGCGATCAGTCCGGGTGGGTGCACCACCTCGTAACGCCCACGGACCGAGGTGCCCCACGCCAGGGTGCAGGCAAAGCGGCCGTTTTCGATGCTTCACCGGCACGCCGAGCCATCGCGAGTAGAGCGCTGGGTCGGCGAACGCCCGGACGCATATGGTCGCCACCGCCAAAATGACGCCCGCAAAGTTCTTTGCCAAGCTCGCGGGCGTCGGTTTCCGCTTCAACAGTACGACCGCTAAGGGAGTCGTCGCCGAAAAAGGCAGCGATGGCAAAGCCACTCTCGCCTGCTTCGAATCTGTGCTCGGAGCGACCAGACACCCTCCGGGGCCGCTTACGACGATGCTCGGCGAACAGGTCGTCCACGGCGAAGACATCCGGCGTCCCCTCGGCATGACACGCCGGTACCGTCCTGACGTACTCGCCGAAGTGGCCAGTTTCTACCAAGGCACCAACCTGCTGCTAGGCGGCAAAAAGCGCGTCTCCGGCTTCCGCCTGCGAGCCTCCGACACCGACTGGTCGACCGGCGACGGGCCCGAAGTCGTGGGGCCCATGACCTCGCTTGTCCTGGTCATCGCCGGCCGGCGCCCCGCGTTGGACGCTCTCACCGGCGAGGGCGTCGCAACCCTCGCGGCGCGCACCTGATGCCGCCGCAAAACCGACGCTCAGTAGTACCAAGGGAACGCTGACCAGTCCGGCGAGCGCCTGTCGAGGTACGCGTTGCGGCCCTCGGCAGCCTCGTCGGTCATGTACGCCAGCCGGGTCGCCTCACCGGCAAACATCTGCTGGCCGACTAAGCCGTCATCAGCCAGGTTGAAGGCGTACTTGAGCATCCGCACCGAGGTCGGGCTTTTGGCGTTTATTTCCCGCGCCCATCCCAGCGCAACTTTTTCCAGGTCGCCGTGGGGTACGACCGCGTTGACCATGCCCATACTTGCCGCCTCGTGCGCGTCGTAGGTACGGCCCAGAAAAAATACCTCTCGTGCGCGCTTCTGTCCGACCTGGCGCGCCAAGTACGCCGAACCGAACCCCCCGTCGAAACTGGCGACGTCGGCGTCGGTCTGGCGGAAGCGGGCATGTTCGGCGCTGGCGAGTGTCAAGTCGCACACGACGTGAAGACTGTGGCCGCCCCCGACAGCCCAACCCGGCACCACCGCAATCACCACCTTGGGCATGAACCGGATCAGTTGCTGAACCTGAAGGATATGCAGCCGCCCGGTCCGGGCGCGCTCGGCCGCCGGCGACGCGCCCGCCGGAGGTGACAGCACCGGGTCCCGCACATACTCATAACCCGAACGCCCACGTACCCTCTGGTCACCACCCGAGCTGAACGCCCAGCCCCCGTCCTTGGGCGATGGGCCATTGCCGGTAAGGAGCACGCAACCGATGTCTGGCGATTGCCGAGCGTGGTCCAAGGCGGTGTAAAGCTCGTCCACTGTCTCGGGCCGGAAGGCGTTGCGGACCTCGGGCCGGTTGATCGCCACCCGCACCGTTCCGTGCTCGACAGCGCGGTGGTAAGTAACATCTCGAGGTTCAAAGCCGGCGATCTCCACAGGCCGCCACGCCGCCGCGTCGAACAGTTCCGAAATCGTCACGGCGCGACCGATCGATAAGGCATAGCCGGCCAGGCTAGCCAGCCAGTCATTGCCTACCGGCACGCGGCCAAACTTTGCCGGGTCGGCCCGGCCACGTGCCTGGGCCTGGCCGGCACCGTCACGCCCGCGCACCTCACGCGCACGCCGGCCACAGTGGGCCCAAGACCTCGTCCAGGGTCACGACCGCGGCGCCACGGACCTTGCAGGCGTAGCAAGCATGGGATGGCGCTCCAGGAGCTGTCCTCAGGGGGCACGCGTCGCAGGTGTGCCCGAAACATCCAAGAGTGCGCCCCGAAGCGTCCAAGAGTGGGCCGAAATGTCCAAGAGTGGCCACCTGTCGGTGCCGTCTCACTAGCTGACCTGCGCAAACGATCACAGGGGTGCCTCGTGGCCTCCACTCTTGGAGCTTTGACGCCACTCTTGGAGCTTTCACCGCGCACTCTTGGAGCTTTCGCGCCACTCTTGGAGGTTTTACGCCCACTGTTGGACCTCTCACGGCGCTCGCGGAGCTTCAGCCTGCTCCGCCTCGAGCGGCCGGAGCGGCCGGACTCACTGACAACCGTGACGCGGCAAGATACGGCGAACCGAGTAAAGGGCCCCTGCGCGCTTGTGCCTACGAAGGGTCCCGTGGAACAGGGCCGATCCAGGGGACCGACTCCTGGTGCTCAGGCCGCGCGGCGAGCAGCGTGTGATGGCCCTTTTTCTCTTGTTGGCGAGCCAAGGCTGGCGACGCTGCGCGGGGACAAGGCGGCAAAGCAACTGGAGCCATTGGCGACGAGCTACACCTTGGCCGGCACGTGCGCTTGCCGGGCATAGCCTCGGCCGCTCCCCATCGCCGGCCCGCTTGGTTAGGGCGAAGCGAAGCCCCAATCCTGCTCGTTCCACGCCAGCTCGTCCGGGTAGGGCCCGGGTTGGACATTTAGGAGGTGCCGGTTGAAGGCCACCATCTCCGGAACAGCCACGAGGGGGAGATCGACCGAGTCCTTCCACGCCTGCGCGTCAACCTCGTCGTACAGGCCGGGCAGGTCCGACGCGGGCGTGGTCCCGACGGCGCTAAGCAAACCGTCCATCGTCGGGCTCGAATAACCGTCGACATTCGCGCTCCCCCCGGTGGCATAGCGAGAGGCGATAACGCCCGGGAAAACTGGCAGCTGGCGGCGTTCGATTGCCATCTGCCAGCCGCCTGGGAGCTTACCCCGCCACTGCACGACGGTGACGCTGATGCCGACCTCGGCGCACCCAGCGGCCACCTGGCTGGCCAGCCCCGCCCCCCAGGGGTCATCGGAAGAAACGTACAGTTTGATCGCGACTGGCGCTCCCTGGGGACTGAACAGGGTGGCGCCGCGCTCCAGGTAGCCGTAGCCCGCCAGCAGCGCCAGGGCTGCCGCCGGCTGGGCCTGGTCAAAGGCCGTGCCGTTGGCTGAATAACCCGGCGTTGCCGGCAATAGCACTCGGTTCTCCACGGCCGTGGTGGCCAGGCCGAACGGGCCGAGCACGGCGCCGGCCATCGCACCGCGGTCGACCGCCATCATTACGGCCTGGCGCATGAACTCATGGCCGAAAGGCGATGTCGCCTCGTTGAAATCAAGGTCCTCGTACCCCGCCGTGGCCACCGCCCGCACGGAAAGGCCGCCTGTCCCTTGCAACTGCTGGTAAACCGTCGCCGGGCCCTGGACGACCGCCAGACCGAGCTCGCCGGCAGACAACGCATCGACGACCTCGGCTGGTGCGGTGGTGAAGTAGTAGGTGACGGCCGCCAGGTTGGCAGGGTTGGCCCAATAGCGGGCGTTCCTCACCAGCTCCAGCGAATAACCTTGCTGCGCTTGCGCGACGATGAATGGGCCACCTGATACGAGGTCGGCCACAGGGTCGCTAAAGCCGTGGTCAAAACCGATGCTTTGTGCGATGTGCGCGGGCATTAGGTAAGAAAATAGTGAGCGCCAGTCGGGGTATGGCCGAGCAAATGTCACCGTCACCCGGTAGGGGTCAGCAGGGCTGCCAGTGACGTCGGCGACCTCGTCGTACCCGGCGGTGCTCGACGGCGTGAACCGAGCGCCGCCCACGTCGCTAAATGACCTGTTGCCCGATTGAGCCTGCCAGTTGTACACAAAGTCGCGGTAGGTTATCGGCTCCCCGTCCGACCATATGGCGTGCGGGTTTATCTGGTAGACGACGGTCTGTGGGCGGGTACCGACCTCGGTGGCCGACTCGAGCAGGCTCGTGTCGAGCACGGGGGCGCCGCTGGCGCCAACCTCAAAAGCCGACGGCCAGATCTGCGCGAGCACCGCTTGCAAGGTGGCACAGGAACCGGAGGCGCCGGCGGAGTGGACGTTCCAGTTCGTCGGTTGCGCGCCGACGGCGTAGGCGGTCACCGCGTCCGCGTTGTAGGACACATTGGCCGGGGGTGGTGGCCCGGTAGTGGTAGTCGCCGGAGGCAGGGTCGTGGTCGTGCTGCTCGTGGGCGATGGACGCGAAGTCGTCGGCCGGGCCGGGCCGGGCCCCGAGGTGCTCGGGGAGCCAAGCGCACTTGTTGTCGGCCGAACCGTGCTCGACGTGGTCGAGGCGGTGGTCGTGGTGGCCGCACCATGTGATGTGGTAGGCGGCGGGGGCGCTTTGGGTAAGTGGGGTGCGCAGGCGGCCACGGACAGCGCTGCCATCCCGACTCCTGAGGCCACCAATGCCGCGTGCCAGCTAGGCGGCCTTGACCTGAACTGCTGGTGGGTTCTCCGCATCGGGCGGCGCCACCGTAGCACCAGGGCAGGCGTGACACCGCTCGGCCCGCCCGCCGCCCTCTAAACGGGCTCGACAGGCGCTTGAACAACCATTGACGGCGCGGCCGCGGCGGCGGCCAGTCCCGCCTGGCCCGGTGCCAGGCTCCCGGCGCGGCTCGGCCGGAGCGGCCGGGTGGCCAGGAACGAGCCGCCGAGCACGGCCATGAAGCCGACGCCGGTGGCGAAGCCGAAGCTCTCTCCCAAGACCACCACCCCGAGCAGCACGGCCACCGCCGGGTTGAGGTAGGTGATAACGGTCGCACGCATCGGCCCCACCTCGCGTACCAGGGCAAAAAGCAATGTGAACGCCAAGGAGGTGCAGATCGCGGTGAGCCCGGCCATCGAGAGCACCACTGTGGCCGAAAGCGGGTGACGGGGCCGCTGGATGGCCGCCAAGGGGGCGTAGACGATCGCGGCGATCACGAGGGAAGCCAGGATGACGCTGCGGCTCGGCAGGGCCGCCAGGTAGCGAGCAAGCAGCCACGGGCCGAGGGCGTACCCAGTGACAACCACGATGAACGAGCTGGCCGCCAGCAGGCTGGAGCGCCCGACGTCAAAGCCCACCAGAGCACCTGCGCCTAGCAGCCCCAACGCCAGGCCGGCCACGCGCCGGCCGTCGAGGCGGTCGGTGCCGCTGGCGCGGGCTAGCACTGCCCCGGCGATGGGCACAGCGGCGACCAAGAGCCCCGACAGAGAGCTGCTGACCTTTTTCTCGGCGCTGAACAACAGCCACCAAGGGATCCCAACTTCAGCAACGGTGAACGCGAGGAGCGCCTTCCAGTGGGCGAGCAGCGGCTGGAGCGTGCCCCTGCGCACCGTGAACGGCGCCAGCAGGAGGGCGCCGCCGGCCGTGCGCACGAACACGAGGAACGCCGGGCTGACCTCGCGCACCGACACGCGGATGAGTAGGTATGGCAAACCCCAAATTACGCCGAGGGCCAGGAACAGGGCCCATCCGCGCCGCGTCATAACCGTCTACAAACTAGTGGCCGGTCAGGCAGCGCCCTGGTGGATTTCAGCCGCGCAGTTCCCGCCTGCTCAGGCGGCAGAGGGGGTTTCGCCGGCAGGCACCAGGGATGGGCGCATGGGATGGTAGCAGGCAGCCAAATGGCCGTCGTCGAAGGGGGTGAGGCTCGGTTCATTGGCGGCGCAGTCCGCCTGAGCGTTGGGGCAGCGGGTCCGGAACGGGCAGCCCGACGGGGGGTTGAGGGGAGAGGGGAGCTCGCCCGTGATGGGGATCTTGGGCCGCGAGCGTTGCACGACCGGGTTGGGCACAGGGATCGAGCCGATAAGGCCCGCCGTGTAGGGATGTGCGGGCCGGGAGTAGATGTCCTGGCCGCTGCCGATCTCCACCAGTTTGCCGAGGTACATCACCGCGATCCGGTCGGCCAGGTAGCGCACCACGGACAGGTCGTGGGAAATGAAGACATAGGCCAGGCTGTGAGCGGCCTGGAGGCGCTTCATGAGGTTGAGTATTTGAGACCGGATGGAGACGTCCAGGGCCGACACGGGCTCGTCCGCCACGATCAGCCGGGGGTTGAGGGCGAGCGCCCGAGCCAGGCCGATGCGCTGGCGCTGGCCTCCCGAAAACTCATGCGGGTACAGTTCAACGGCATGCGGAGGCAGGCCAACCTCCCGGAGCAGGGCGCTCACGCGCTCGTGCCGGCTTTCAGAGTCGCCTATGCCTTGCACGACCAGCGGCTCACGGATGATGGTGCCAACTCGCATGCGGGGGTCGAGCGAAGAGTAGGGATCTTGGAACATGAGGGCCAGGTCACGATGCGCTCGCCGTAGTTCTGGGCCACTCAGGTTCGTGAGGTCTGTGCCTTCGAACAAGACTGATCCTCTGGTCGGGTTCTCGAGCCCGACGATCATCCGTCCCAGAGTGGACTTGCCACAGCCCGACTCGCCCACGACGCCGAGGGTCTCGCCCTCGCGCAGTGCGAGGTCGACGCCTCTCACCGCTTGGATCGTACCGATCCGGCGCTGGATGACTGCCCCAGCGGTGACCGGGTAATCCTTGCGGACGCCGCGGAGCTCGAGCACAACCCTGCCGTCGGTGGCTGGCTCGGGACGCGAGGACGCGGAGGCGCCAGCCACGGTCGCCGCGAAGCCATCCCGAGCATGAGGTGCAGGCCCCAGGCCAGAAGTGGGTAAGCCAGAAGGGGACGGGCCGGAAGGGGGTGGGCCGGAAGGCGGTGGGCGCAGCCGGCCGGCACCCAATTGGGCTCCCGTTCCCGACGGCGGGAGGCCAAACGCAGGCGGCCCCGCCGGTGCCGGCCACGGGCCGTCCACCTCAGCCACGGCCGCCGCCGGCAGGTCGGCGATGGCGGCGGCCGACCCGGGCACTGTCCCCGAGGTGGTCGCGGCGAGCGCCTGAGCGACGACGAGAGGCAACGTGCCGGCTTGCTCTATCACATCGCCGGCGCCCGCAATCTCGTCAGCGGCGCGGCTTACGGGGTGGAAGCAGGCGTAGGGGTGTTGCGGGTCGCCGCCCGCCAGCGGTGGCTCGTCAGTACGGCACTCTTCGGTGGCGTACCGGCACCGGGGGTGGAAGCGGCATGCAGCCAGTGGCCGCGACAGGTCCGGCGGCAACCCCGGTATGGCGTACAGGCGCTGGCTCTTGTCGTGGTCCATCTGCGGTATCGAGGCGAGGAGAGCTTCGGTGTAGGGATGGTGCACGTCCCCGAACAGCTGCTCGGTGCTCGCCATCTCAATGACTTGGCCGGCGTACATGACCATCGTGCGATCGGTGTGGCCGGCGATCACTCCCATGTCGTGAGTGATGAGCAGTATGGCCATGCCGAGACGCGCCCTCAGGTCGTCGAGCAGGGTCAGGATCTGGGCCTGGATGGTTACGTCGAGGGCGGTCGTCGGTTCGTCGGCGATCAGGAGCTTGGGCTCGCAAGCCAACGCCATGGCAATCATCACGCGTTGGCGGAGCCCACCAGAGAGCTGGTGCGGGTAGTCGTTCAGCCGCTCCGAGGGACTGGGCATACCGACCAGGCTGAGCACCTCGGCGGCTCGGTCGAGGCCTTGCTTCTTGCTCACCTGCTTATGGAGGACAACGCTCTCGGCAATCTGGCGCCCGATCGTCATCGTTGGGTTGAGCGATGTCATTGGGTCTTGGAAGATCATCCCGATGTCATTGCCCCGTACGTTACGGATCTCGGCGTCGGACATACCGCTCAGCTCAACCCCGTTGAGGCGCACCGACCCCCCGACTATATGGCCACCGGGGGGAAGTAGCCGCATCACCGAGGCGGCCGTCATCGTCTTGCCGCACCCGGACTCCCCCACCAGCCCGAGGGTCTCGCCAGACGCGATCGACAAGCTAACTCCATCGACCGCCCTGACCACTCGCTTACGCAATTGGATATACGTGCGCAGGTCATGCACATCGAGTACGTTCGCCGTCATGCCGGCGTCAACGTTCCTGCAAGCGCACTTCGAAGCTGTCGCGCAGGGCGTCTCCGATAAAGTTGAAGGCGACGACAACGAGGATGATGCAGAGCAGGGCCGGGTAAACCTGCCACCAGTACCCGTCAGAGAGGAAAGTCGTGCCCTGCGACAACATCTGGCCCCAAGTGGCCGTGGGCGGCGGCAACGAAAAACCCAGGTACTGCAAGACGGCCAAGATCAAGATGGCGTCGGCCACTTGAAAGGTGGCATTGACGATTATCGTGCCGATGGCATTAGGGATAATGTGGCGAAAAACCACCCTCCCGGAACGCCCGCCCATCACCTTGACAGCTTTGACGTACTCGCGGGTACGCAATGAGAGAGTTTCGCCCCGGACCAGGCGGGCCGGCGCCAACCAGGAAAGCCCCGCCAAAATGCCGATGAGCAACCAGGTTGTGGGTGGCGTTGTACGGATCGCAGCGATGAATATGAACAGGAAAACCACCGGGATGGCCAGGAGGATGTCCACGACGCGCATCATGATGGCGTCGACAACCTTGCCGAAGTAGCCGGCGATGGCTCCGTAGACCACCCCGAGGAACGTCGCGATGACCGCAACCGACAGACCGATCTCGATCGAGCTCTGGCCACCCACCATGAGCCGGCCGAGCACGTCGTACCCGTTGTTGTCGGTACCCAACAGGTGGCCCGCCATCGGGCCTTCGTTGCTGATCATGATGTTGGTGTCCACCTGGTCCGTGTGGTAAAGGAGCGGCCCAACAAAGCAGAACAGGACCATCAGGCAGACGATGATTATCCCCAAAACGGCAAGGACGTTTTTGGTAAAGGTACGCAGGATGAGACGGAAGACACTTCCCTGGGAGTAGACCTCTCCTCCCTCGGGTGGCGCAGCCACCAGGTCCGGGCCGACGTCGGGCACCTGGTCGAGCCCGTAGGCGACCGGCTGAGTGGTCATGTGCTGCCGCCGGGGGCGGCCGGCTGAGTGGTCATGTGCTGCCGCCGGGGGCGGCCGGCAGTGACGTCACAGGGATAGCCAGCAATCGCGCCATGACAGCGATTGCCCGCAACTGCGGCTTCACGGGGACGGCCATCAATAGCGCACTCGGGGGTCGAGCACCGCGTAGGTCACGTCCGCCAGCAGGTTGCCAACGACCGTAGCCAAGCCGACCAGCACAGTGATGCCGAGCATGACGGGTGTGTCGAAGGTGGTGGCGGCGTTGTAGTACTCGAGCCCCAAACCTTGGAAATTGAACAGGTACTCGAGCACCAGCCCGGCCGTCAGCACAGACGGCAACGATAAGCCGACCAAGGTCGTCACCGGGACGAGCGAGTTGCGCAAGAGGTGCCGCCACAGCACGAGCCTTTCGGGTAGCCCCTTGGCCCGGGCCGTTCGTATGTAGTCCTGCGCCAAACCGTCGATGGCGGACGAGCGCATGTAGCGCGAGAACAACGCGTAGGTGACCAGAGTCAGGCTGGCCACGGGAAGGACAAGTCCCGCCGGGTGAGCCAGCATCGCGCCGACCGTGGTGCCTTGGGGCGCGTTCGACGGGAGGACCTTGAACAGGTTGGTGGACAACGCCGACACCAGGATCAAGCCCAGGGCATAAGAGGGCATCGAGTACAGGACGAACGACGTCGCGGTGCCGGCGTAATCCCAAAACTGGTTGCGCTTGACGGCCTGGACGACGCCGATCGGCACGGCGATCAGCAGGGCCAGTACCAAGGAGCTGCCGACCAGCAGGACGTCCCGGGGCAGGTCATTGGCCACGATGCTGTTGACACTTCGGTTTTGCTTGTAACTGAAACCTAAGTACCCGTGCAGCAGGTTGTCCAAGAACACCCAGTACTGGTACCAGAGCGGGCTGGTCAAGCCGTTTACTTTGTTGAACTCGTTG
>DATJST010000432.1:0-10156 GCA_035503975.1 Acidimicrobiales bacterium
TGCGCGGGCTACAGACAGATCGGCTTCGCTAACGCTGGCCGGGTCGACCCGGGTCGGGCCACCTGGCCCCTCGGCCCGAGTGAACTTGCCCGACAGCACGCTGCCGCCTAAGGGGCTCCAGGCTGCCAAAGTCATGCCGAAGGACTCTGCCATCGGCAACAGGTCACGCTCTACGTCACGTTGCAGGAGGCTGTACGGCACCTGTAGGGCAGCAAAACGGCTGAGGCCTCGCCACTCGGGCAAGGTGTTCGCCCTCGACACCACCCATGCCGGGGTGTCAGAGATGCCGGTATAGAGCACCTTCCCGGCGCGGACGGCGTCGTCAAGGCCCGACAGCGTTTCCTCGATCGGCGTGGAACGGTCCCAGATGTGCACCCAGTAGAGGTCGAGGTAGTCGGTCCGAAGCCGCCGCAAGCTCGTCTCGAGCGAGAGGCGAAGGTTCTTGCGGTGGTTGCCACCGCCGTTCGGGTCCGCCAGGTCTCGGCTCACGGTGTACTTCGTGCCAAGCACGAAACGGTCGCGCCGGCCCGACAGTAGCTCGGCGAGGAACGCCTCGGAAGCGCCGCCCCGGTAGTTGATCGCCGTGTCGATGACGTTGCCTCCGGCGTCGGCGTAAGCGTCGACCATGCGCCGGCACTCGTCGAGCGGTGCACCCACCCCACCCTGCTCCCCAAAGGTCATTGCGCCGAGGAAAAGCTCCGAGACACGCAGCCCGGTCTGGCCCAACAGCTTGTGCCGCACGCCCCGCTCAGGCCCCGAACATCTCTGCCACGGCCCGGCTCATCTCCTCGGCCGACAGGTCCCGCAAGTGCTGGCTTAGGCCCCAACGGTACCCGAAGGGATCTACGAACTGGCCGTCGCGCTCACCAAAGGTCGTGTCCTGCAAGGGGCGGTGCTCGGTCGCCCCAGCGGCCAAGGCACGTGCCCAGGTCGCGGCGGCATCGTCGCATTCGACGTAGAACGCCAGCGCTGATGCCACCTCGGCGGGGGGGCCGAGCGCCCCGTGCTCAGGGAACTCGTCAGCCAACATGAAGACCGAAGCGCCCACCCGCACCTCGACGTGGATGAGCCGTCCGTCCGGCAGGCTGATGCGCCCACGCTCTTCAGCACCCAACACGTCCCGGTACCAGGCAGAGGCCCTCGAGGCGTCGGCCACGATCATGTGCACCGTCACACCACTCATATCGGCGACCCTACCCATCGCTGTTGCTGCACTCAACAGGCTGCCAGTGCCGGAGAGCGGGCAACTGGCATTATTGCGATCGCGCCAGTGCGAGATGTCCCCGCCGCAGGGCTCAGTAGAGCCGGCCGCCAGGGGCCAAAGCACAACTAGCACCATTGGTTGGGTTGGCACCGGAGTGATGGGACACCGATGTGCGGTCGCCTCCTAGATGCCGGTTACGCCGTCAGGGTCACCAGCCCTACCGGGAAGTCGATCACTTCATAAAGGACGTCGGCATCGCTCTGGCCGAGGCCGGGCGGACGAAGTTGGCACTACCCGGCCTCGCTCTGGCCGAGCAGCTCTGCGTGGCGACGAGCGCACAGGGAAGAGGAGAAAGGGTACGCGTTCGTTGCTCTTGGCGCTGGCGGAGCTGTCGGGAAGGACGTGGCGCGGACCAGAGGCACCAAGAGGCTCACGCCAATCCGTCGACTAAACGCAGAACCGGGCATCGCGGCCCTCGGGCGCCGACCGTGTGGCACGATAGGCCGGTGCGCATGCCCCGACGATTGTCGCTCCGGCGGGCGCTGGTCATTTCCAGCGTGGTGAGCGTTCCGTTGCTTTTTGTCGTAGCTCTGGCCACGCCCGCCTCGGCCTCAACGGGGGTGTACTTCTACCCAATTGAGGAGTTGCACGCGGCCGGGGACCAGCTCACAGGGGTCGCTTGTCCCGCGGGAGGCGCCTGCGTCGCTGTCGGCTCGGCCACACGGGACAAGAACCCGACCCCGCTGATCGCCTTGCAAGGGCGCGTCTACAAGTCCACTTATAACGTCCAGGTGGACTGGTTGGCGGACGAGCCTGCCCTGCCTTCCGGCGGCGCAGCGGGTGCCGATGACAGCCTCGCTTCGGTGTCGTGCGACAGCCCCCACGAGTGCTTCGCCGTTGGCGCTTACGACCAAGGTGCCGGCGACCTGCCGCTCGAGTACAGCGGCCCGAGCAGGGGGCCTTGGCACCTGAGCGGCCAAAGCATCAGCATCCCGCCGGCCCACCAGGTGGCCCCGGTCGAGGCCGACCTGGCCGCCGTCTCGTGCAACGGCGCGGGCACCTGTTTAGCCGTCGGCAATTACCAGGACAGCAACGCTCGGGGGCAAGGCATGGCCGTTTTCCTACTGGGAGGGACGGCGCAGGCGTTCACCGTCCCCCCACCGCCGGGAGCAGCAGCCGGCGCAGGCGTGACCCTGACCGGCGTCTCCTGTATACGGAGCGGTTGTCTGGTAGTCGGCGATTACGGCACAGGTTCGGACAACCAGCGTGGCATGGCGGCCATTGTCAACATCAAGTCCGTTACTGGGTGTACGGGGGCGGCGTGCTTACAGCGTCCCTGGCACATCCCTGCTCCGGCGACCTCGGCGGGCATCAGCACCACCTTGACGGGAGCGTCCTGCCTCCCGGGTGGGACGTGCGTCATATCGGGTTACGACATAAATGGCTCGTCGTTTGTCAAGCTGCCCATTACGAGCTACATGGCCCCGGCCCCGCACACGGCCATCGGGTTCAGTTTCCACACGGTCTACCAGCAGCTCCCGCCGCACAACCAAAACACGGGAGTTCTCAACAGCATTTGGTGCACCGCGACAAATGACTGTGCTGGAGTCGGCACCTACGAGGACGCGACCGGGCACAATTTCGCTTTGCTGGCAGACCTTGTCCCTGTCCACGGGTGGCTCGACGCCGGCTACACATCGGGCGAGGGGGTAGCGGTGGGGTCCCAGTTAGATCTCACTTCGATTGCCTGCTGGGCGATGGATGACTGCGCCACCGTAGGTTACGCCACGGCTCCGAACGGCACTACCTACCCCATTGACGCCGTCACTGCCGCGCCCGCGGGCTAGCGGGCAGACGGCTCCTGGCAGGTCGTACCACCAGAGGGTGCCGGCGGCAGCTACAGAGCCAGTTGCGGCCGGTCTCCGTGCTCCACTACGACGCAGACTTCGACCTAATCGCCGAAGTCACTGGGCAAGCCAGCCAATGGGTGGTGCCGGCCGGCACCATTGACTGACGCAAGGACGTTCGTTTATTGCTCGCACGTGGTAACTGTTTCGGCGTGCGCAATCTGGCGCCTGCGGGCAACGAGGCCGATCATCAGGTTTGGAACAGCGCAGACAGGGTGTTCCACCTCCATCGTGATCTACCGATCGGCCCCGCCAGGTGGGGACGCGGGCAGGTTCAATCGGTGAGCATTTCGACGCTCGCCAAAGATCCTCGGAGGAAGGCTGATGGGCCGCGATATCGGGCATAGGGACTGGTACCTTGGCTTCGTCGTCCTGCACTTCGGCGGGAGTCCCAGAGCGCCTCGTCCAGTTGGTCCACGATGAGCTCTATTCCAAGATGCTGCCACCGCTTCGGCTTGTCGACCCGCCACATGAGTACAAGACGGCCTGGCCGATCTCGGAGTTCGGCTACGCGTTGGTCCCGGCTAATGGCAAACAGGCCACCGTGGTGCAGCAGTTCCTTACGTACTGCGTAACGACGGGTCGGTCGTTAGGCACGCTCATCGACTTCCCACCGATCCCTATCGTCGTCCAGGCCGCTGCACTGCGCACAATCAACGGCCTCTCCTAGGCGTCCCATTTAGGCGGGCCGCGTGGCCCGCCCCCGCCGCCGGGCCTCGCCCCGCTCCCACCGGGCGCTGCGTTGGGGGTGGTGGGCCGTATTCGCTCTTGTTCGAACTCGGCCTGACGTGCACGAACAGCTCAGGGACGTGGCAGATCTCCTGGCAAGAGAGTGAAGCGGTCGCCCCTCAGGGGTCGAAGCGCGCGGAAGTGACGCTCGTCGAAGGTGAGCACCCGCCGAGTACCGTGTTGCTGTGCAGCGACGACCAGGCTGAGATCTGCGAGCTCAACGTCGAGATCTTCGCAGCGGCGCTCCAGGTCGGCTATCACGCAAGGAGTACCCTCTCCTGCAGGGCCAGCTCGTTCCGCTGGTTCACCGGCTCCGCCACTCCGGCACTGTCCACTACGAGCTGACAGCGAGCTGAGGGTACACACGGCACCTACGCTCCGCGAATGGCCACGGCCGGTCCAGTGCTGAGCTGTTCCAGGCGAACTTGACTCAGAGCGGCAGCAGCAGAGGTGCCAATCTGGCACGTTCCTAGCCATTCATCACAGCTCGGCTTATTGAAGGCGCATTATGTCGCGCCTCGCACGCTGCCCTGTGGCGCCCGGGAACGGCAATGTCGCACCGGTACTTGTTGATTCGGACCCAGGATGGCCCCTTCGTTGGGAGGCACTCATCGCCTGCCGACGTCAATCGGCCGGCCCTATGGCCTACTGTTGCAGCAGCCCGATGACAACTTGAAAGGACTCGTGACCGTGGACGTTCCTTTGATCGCGCTGGGACGGCCTTCTCACACGGGGCATGCCCTCGTGGTGGCTGGCGCATTGGCAGCGACGCTGGCGGCAGGGCTGGCGGCCGTCCTGCCTGCTCCTGTTGCAGCTGCATCGACGCCACCGGCCGGCTCCCTCGCTGCCGTGTCTTGCGCCGGTACGACGTTCTGTGTCGCTGTCGGCAGTTCCAGCACCGCGACCGGGCCGCGCGTGGCGCTGGTAGAGAAATGGGACGGGCACAAGTGGACCAAAATGACCCTCACCGCGCCCGCAGGCTCGAGCGGGAGCGCGCTTTTCGGCGTTTCGTGCCCTTCGACGACGACCTGTACAGCGGTCGGCGAAATGGCGACTGGCCACACCAGCTCGGCGGCATTGGTCGAGCGTTGGGACGGGTCCGGATGGCAGCGCCAAAGTGTCCCGAAAGAAGCAGGCGCCACATCTGTCGTGCTATTTTCAGTGTCGTGCGTCACCAGTAGCTCGTGTGCTTCGGTAGGTGATTACTACACCACCTCCGGGTACTCGGCCTTGGCCGCGACCTACCACGGTGGGGACTGGCAGCTCGTCACCGTCCCTGTGCCCGCCCGAGGCACGCCGAGCGCTCTCGACGGAGTGTCCTGCCGCCCGACATCGTGCACCGTGGTGGGGTACTACTTCAACCGTAGGGTCTCGAACTACTCATTGCCGCTGGCCGAGCGGCTGACGGCAGCGAACGCGGTCGCTGAGGATGTGCCCCAGCCTGCGGGAGTGACCAAAGGCGGCCAGCTTCAGGCGGTATCCTGCCCGGCCGCGTCGGCTTGCGAGGCGGTCGGGATCGGCTCGACCGGCTCAGGCTCCGCCGCGCTGGCCTACCGCTGGAGCGCCGGGGGCTGGTCGGACCAAACCCTCCCCAAGACCCCCGCCTCACTCGACGGTGTATCCTGCCCGACCCTCGCGGTATGCGTTGCCACCGGCCAGACCGAAACCACCCCATCGTCGACCTTGGCCTACAGGTGGGCGGGATCGAAATGGGAGGCGCAGCCGACGACGAACCCGCCTAGCCCCACGGACCGGGTCCTGGCCGCGCTCTCGTGCCCATCCACCAGTGACTGTGTCGCCGTCGGCTCGTACTTTGCAGGTAGTTCACAACACTCGTGGTCGGAACTTTGGGACGGCACAAAATGGGAGACCGAGGCCACCGCGGCCGGATGACGGACTTGGCCCTCTCCAGAGGCTGCATTGTGCGCAATATCGGATGATCTGTTGCGGTCGTCAGTATCCGGCCTGCCCTGTGGTCAGTACGCCAATTCGGCGATCCCCCGTCTACCTGCCGGGGGCCAGCCTCGGCGCCGACTCGAAAACTGAGCGAACCCGCGGCTATGGGGCGTCAGTGCCCTGGTGTGCCACGTCGAGGAGGTCGGGGTCGAGGATCCCGGTCCTGGCTAGCCAACGCCCGATCTCGGCCGAGACGTTGCGGCCGGTGGCTATGGCGGGGGCTTCACTGATCGCGCTGATCTTCTCGTTGACCCGTTCGATGGCTTTGCGAGCTGAGTCCTGTGAACGCCCGAGCCGGCGAGCAGCCTCCTTATGGCTCCTGGGCTCTAGGGTCGATTCGCGGGGCAGGAGCGCGAACCCGGAGTAGTAGGCGAGCAAGACATCTCGCTCCAGCGGCGTAAAGCTGAGTGCTGCAACTCCTTCGAACAGAGCTGTCTCTTCCTCGTCAGCACCAGCAGTGCCAGGTGGTTGGGCAGGCCCCCAGAGGACGGCTGGCCCCTTGTGGTCATCAGTGTGACAGACGACATGGAAGCGGTGGTCCGGCCGGCCGACGTCGTACGACCAGCGGTGCCGCACCGGGACCCACTGGCGGCCGGGCTCGAGGAGCACGGGCTCGTACCCCGGCTCGTAGACCTGGAGGAGACCGGCTTTGTTGCTCACGTTGACGGTGCTCCAGCGGGCGCCGTCCCAGCTCAGCTCGAAATGGTACTTCGACACGGTCCAGCGTCCCTGGACGAGCTCTTGGCCGACGCGGACGTCGCAATTGCGAGCCCGGCCGACCCTTACGACCCGCGCCCGAGTAAACCTAGCGTCCCAGCCTCCTGGGTGGACCTGGGCCTGGAGGGTCACCCTGCCAACCCGTCAACCCCGGGAGCTGGTCTGAGCGCGGAACCTAGCCGCATGCGACAGGTACCCGATGCCGGAGCACTGCAACGGTCACATTATCGGTGGCGCCGACGGACAGGGCCGCACGGACGAGGAGCCCAGCCGTGCCGAGGGCGCCCTCGTGCCCGGCGACGACTGCCCATATCTCTTGCTCGGCCAGGGCCTCGAGGCCGTCCGACGCGAGGACCAGCATGTCGCCGGGCCGGAGGACTGCGTGGGTCACGTGCGGTACGACGTCGTTGGCTATGCCGAGCGCCCTAGTGATGGTATGGCGGCCGGGATGGCCCCGCGAGCCTTCAGCGGGGAGCACCCCAGACCTGACAAGCTCGGCGGCAAGGTTGTGCTCCTCGCTGAGACGGGCCAGCCCGTCGCAGCTCCAATGCCAGACCGGCGAGTCGCCCAGGTTGGTGACCACCCAGCAGCTGGCACCGGGCTGCGAGGAAGTGCAAGCTGCGATGCTGAGGGTTGCTGCCATGTCGGCCAAGCGATCGTCTGTTTGCCGCCTCGCCCGCACCGCTGAGTTCGCAGCCGCCAAGGCGTCGAGGACCAGGCCCTCCTCAACATCTCCCGGAGACCGGCCGAGACGGGACACGACGGCCTGGACCGCCGTCTCGGCTGCGACACTTCCCCCCGCATGGCCACCGGCCCCATCACTTATGACTGCCCAAAAGGCCGACACCGCCGCTCGGTCTTCGTTGGTGCTACGAGGCCCGGGGTCGGTCGCGTACTCGCTCTCAGTCCTTGCCCCGAGCTGGTGGTCGGATGGGCGCTTCCGAAGGGCGTCGCGCCTCCGTCTTTGCCAACCGACCAGGCCCATACCTGATAGCTACACCTCTAGAGCCAGCTGCGAAAGGGCCAGTCCTGGCCCCCTGTGCTCGTAGGTACGCTCCATGTGGGCAACGTCTAGCCCGCACTGGTGTGCCGCGTACAGGACGGGGTTCAGGCTGGTCTCAGGAGGTCCGTTACTGGCCTCGCCATGCGGGCTTGCAGCTGTGCCTCGCGCTCGCGGACTTCGGTCGCGAGCTCGGCTGCGCCGGCACTGAACCGTTGCCATGCGTCGTGGCGGGAGGTGTTGGGCCCCTCCATGGCGACAACGGCGTACAACGTGTACCCCGTCAGCCTTTGTGCAGTTCGAGGCGGACCAGCCCATGAAGACCAAACCGAAATAGCCGCCTGAACCAGCGAGGCGCGCCTAAGCAATAGTGTTGGCCGCCATGACCCGAACCCCGATAACGTCTGGTCGCCACCGTCACCGGATGTCCGTGGCGGTGCTCGGCTTGCAAAACGCGGGAGCGTTGGGCATTTTGGGCGCGGTCGCGCTGGCCGCCGGGACGGTTGGGCCGTTCCCCCCTGCCACCAGCGTCGCCACTGCGTCACCGGCTCCGACCACTCTTTACGTCGAAGCTCAGGGCTCGGCCACGGGCCCCTGTACACAGCTCCAGCCCTGCAGTGAACTGAGCCGGGCTGTGTACGTGGCCGACCACCGGCCTTTCGACGAGGCGCCAATCACGATCGTCGTGGGCGCCGGGACTTACGGCGCTCACCTGGACCTCCCCGACGCACCGTACCCCGAGCCCTCGTTGACGATCGAGGGTTCGTCGCCGGCCCGCACCATCCTGACGGCCGCGGGGAACGGTACCGTGCTGACCGCGTCCGCCGACGCGCCGCGTATCACCCTGGCCGAGCTGACGGTCACTGGAGAGAGGCGGCCTCTGCTCGACGGCGGGAACATAATGGACGTGACCGACGTCACGTTCCTAGACAATTCGCCCGGGGGCGCGTTGGACGACGACGGCGGAGTCATGACCGTCATCGGTTCTACTTTCAGCGGTAACTCGGTGAGGACCAAGACCCAAGGAGGTGGGGCAATCGCGCAAACGGGGGGGAAGCTCGACATTTCCGGCTCGCTGTTCACCGCCAACACGGTGAGCGGCCAGGGCTCGGGCTCGGTGGCCTCAGGGGGCGCCATTTATGTCGAAGACGGCGAGATGCACATGTCGGCGTCGACGGTGACCGGCAATACGGCCGGTGCTGGCGCCGGTGGAGCGGCCCTCGGCCTGGTCGACACGTCCAAGGCCGTCGTCGTCGGCTCGACGATCAACGACAACACGGCGGCGGGGCCGGCCGGGCTGGTGCTGTTACAGGGGGACAGCACCATCAGCCTCGGGGGCGACATCCTGGTCGACGACAGCGGCTTGGGCGGCACAACCTGCTCGGGAGGCAAGGTCGTCGACCTCGGCTGGGACCTTGCGCTCACCACCATGGCCACTTCCTGTTCGATGAACGCGGCAGGCGTCTTTGTGGCCAACGCGGGTACCGTCGACCTGCGCCCGCTGGCCTATAACGGCGGACCGACCAAGACCGAACGGCTGCCCAAAACGTCGGTCGCGGTGGACGCCGTGCCCAGCAGCTTCCGCGCCGAGACCGCGCTATTTTGCACCACGGAAGACCAACGCGGGACGCCGCGGCTCCAGGGCGGGGCCGCCCATTGCGACATCGGCGCCTACCAGCACGCCCCGCCGGTGATCATGTCGATCGCTCCCACCTCGGGCGCGCCCAACAGCACCTTTACCGTGCAGGGGTACGGGTTCAGCTGGCTGGACGGAGTAACCATGGGTGGCAAGCCGCTGAGCTTTTCGGTGCAGCCGACCGGCTTCATGGCATACGTGCCCGACCTTCCTGCCGGGAGCGCCGACCTCCACGTGTGGGGCCCGGACGGTTCGGCCGACGCCACTTTCAAAGTCCTGCCCGTGACGTGACCGACGCGGCGGGCCAGAGCTTGACTAGTTCCTGACAAGGCACAGCTGCGGCCGATGAGATCCGCCGCGCTGAATTACGCATGCGCGCCGGCCACAGCCGCAGTACCGAACACCCGGTTATGTCGGGCGGCAACCTAGCCCGCAACCGTCCCCAGAAGGCGCCCGGCTCCTGGGTTGGCTGCAAAGTCACTACCGGCGGTGATACTCGGAGACTCGTGGAGACTTCGGCAGGAAAGCGACATGGGCAGGCCAGGCCTTGGGCTGCACGAGTCCTAGCCTCGTGGATATTTCCCCGGCCGCACATGCAAAAGGGGCAGCCGCCCCGTTGGCCCGCGTTCTCTCCCGGTTGGCTCAGGCCCGCTCGGAGCGTGTGACGCGCGCTGCTCGCGCTTGCTCTGCCCCAATCGCAGGAGCGCTACCCAAGGACCTTGCGGCGGAACAGGTACACGGCCGTCGGTGCGAAGACAGCGATCAGCCCAGCCGACCAGAGCAAGGTCGCGAGCTCTGGGTGCTGCATCGGCCACGCTTGCACGGTCCTCGCTGGGTTGGGGTTGCCGAAGAGCTGGCGGCACGAAGCCGCCACGGCGCTGAGCGGGTTCCAATTGGCGAAGTCCCGCAACCAGCCGGGCATGCCTTGGGTGGGCACGAAGGCGTTCGAGACGAACGACAACGGCAAGAAGACTATGAACCCGAGCGCCTGGGCGGCCTCAGCGTTC